>DAISYU010000118.1:0-9947 GCA_036825155.1 Thermodesulfobacteriota bacterium
TCTGCACGGGAATGACGAGGAAGTTTGTAGTTTGTAGGCCAGGGTGTCGACTATGTCGGCTCCCTGGCAAAGGACTCGCCCCCCGGTTTTTGCATCCTTGATTCAGTAGTTGTGGTAAAAATTGTTATCAAAGTGAGTAATTGCCATATCATCCCACCTGGATTGTAACTTAAGAAAATCAAACAGGATACCGATAAACTTGAAAATACTGATACGACCTCCAGTAGGGTCGTACACATCGAGGAAGCAGAGAATGAAAAGACGCCAACAATGGATTGTGACCTTGCTGACAGGGATGTTCCTGGTCCTTCTGGCACAGACCTCCAGCCTGTATGCGGCACGTATCTTTATCCTGCACAGTTACGAGAAAGACCATGTGTGCGGTCAGCCCCAGCATGACGGTGTGGTTTCCGCCCTGCGTCAGGCCGGGTATCATGAAGGGGAAAACCTTGAACTTCAAGTGTACTTCATGGATACCAAACAGCGCAACAATACCCCTGAGCTGATCAAGCGTGAGGCGAGTATTGCCAGGAACATGATCGATGCGTTCAAACCGGATGTGCTGGTTACGCTTGACGACAACGCCTTTTCTTCAGTGGGGCTTGCCTATGCCGATGCTTCGTTCCCTGTTGTGTTCTGTGGTGTGAATAACCTCCTGGAGAATTACAACGCCCGGGTACCATTCATGAACTCCCGCGAGGCTCCAGGCCACAACATAACGGGAGTGTATGAGAAGCTGCATGTATCAGACGCACTCAGGGTTCACAGCAGTCTCTTTCCCGGTGTGCGGAAGGTTCAGTTCATTGTAGACACCTCTGTCACCGGCCGGGCAATATTCGAACAGATCAAACAAGAGATTGCCGTCGATCCGCCGCCATGTGCCTGGGGTTTGACAGTCGTGGACAGCTGGGAGGCTTATCAGGAGGAGATACACAGGGTCAACCGGGACAGCACCGTCAGTGCTCTGTATCCTGCGGCCCTGCTTCTGAAGGACAAGGACGGAAAGAGCTATACGGCCAAGCAGATCATTTCCTGGACAACCCGGGTTTCCACCAAACCTGAGCTTGCAGTCAATTACATGTTCTCGCGTTTGGGCCTGTTCGGCGGCGCGACAGTGGATTTCTTTGCCATGGGGAAGCAGTCGGGCGTAATGGTTGTCAAAATACTGCAGGGAGAAAACCCCGCCGGGATCGCCATCGATGATGCAGGGCGCTATGCGCTTGCCTTTAACCTGCGACGCGCTAATGAGCTGGGTATTGATATACCCAAAGACGTGATTCTTTCCGCCGATGAGGTCTATACGGACTAAACAAAGATGACTTCTTTTACCCAGGAGCGATTTTCCCGATTCTTGTTCATTTCTCTGCTCATGTTCATGGGGATCTCCCTGGCACTGGTCATGGGAAGCCTGTACTGGGTGCTTAGCCGATCCATGAGCAAGGAATTCACCAACGAGATCAGAGCGCGCCAGGCAGAAATGAACATGATTCTGCACGGGCAGTTCACCATGATCGGATCGAAGCTCTACGAATTCTCTCTCGACAACTCCCTGCGGGTGAACCTCATGCTTGGGATGGATAAACGGCTTGAAGAACAGCTCGCGATCAATTCAGCTTTTCCCGAAGGGACCGAGATCATTCTTCTGAATCACAAGACCCGGCGGTTTTATCCCTGCGCGACAGTTCCCGGCAAAGAACGTACAAGCTATCTGCAGTCACTGAGCATGGATGATACAGCCCAGTGCAGACAATTTATTTCCCTCGACGAATCCTCACTGGTGAGCATCTGGTCTGTACCGGTGATGCGCAGGGACGAACGCCTCGGGACCCTGTTTGCGGTATATGACCTTGCACGGGACGCAACCTTCTGGGAGCGGGTGGTGGGCAATAAAGCCGATGGTATATACTTCCGGGTCGGCACGGATCTCGTCAATCTCGAAACCCGGGACATTCTGAAAAGTCCCGCCGAAATTGATATAATATCGGATATACTGGGTAAGAATTCTCCCGGCATGGTTGTAACATCTTTGAAGGATTTTCCGGGACTTGTCTATGCTGTTTCTTCAAAGCCTCTTTATGACCGCAAGCATTCATTGATCCTTATGTTGAGCGGCCTGCTGGGTGTCGTAACCATACTCACCCTTTTCATGTCCTCGATGCTGGCACGAAAGGTGGCCATACCGCTCACCGATATGGTGACACAGATGTCATCCATCGCTGATGAGCCGTTCAGCAGACTGTTGCAGACCGGACGGATTCCCTATACCGAATTCAGGGCCCTGGGTCAGGCCTTCAATCAGGTGCTCACAAGGCTCACAGAAGTCAAGGAGAGGGAGGATAGGGCCCGTAATTTTCTCGATGCCATCCTCAATACCGCTGCGGATCCCATCTTTGTCAAGAACGACCGTTCGGAACTGATCATCATCAACGATGCCTTCTGCCATCTCATGGATATGTCGCGAGAAGAACTGATCGGCAAGGCCGACCATCAGATCCATGATCCGCATGAAGCAAGGGTGTTCAACGAGATCGATGCCGGGATACTGGCCAACCAAAAGCCGAGCATAAACGAGAATACGATTACCTCCAGCACGGGAAGGAAACGACTGATATCAACGAAAAAAACCCTGCTGGTCAATCCGGTAACAAATGAGCGTTTTATCGTCGGGGTGGCCCGCGATGTTACGGAAGCCAGGCGGCTTGAGGAGGAACTCGCGCAACATAGGGATCATCTGGCCGATCTTGTTGCCGAGAAGACAGCTGCACTGAGCGAGTCGAATCAAAAGCTCGTCCAGGAAATCGAGGAACGCCGCCGGGCGGAAAATGAGCGGTGTGTCATGGAGACCCGGCTGCAGCGAGCGCAGAAGATGGAGCTGATCGGCACCCTTGCAGGAGGAGTGGCCCACGATTTGAACAACATCCTCTCGGGTATTGTGAGTTATCCGGAGCTGCTCCTGAATGAACTCGAGGCTGACAACCCGATGCGGAAAAAGGTGGAGATGATCTCCAAGGCCGGACTGCGTGCAGCCGATATTGTGCAGGACCTCCTCACCCTGACGCGCCGGGGAGTGACAGTGACGGAAACGGTCAGTCTCAACAGTATTATCGAAGAATTCCTCGAGAGTCCCGAGATGGCCTGGGTGCACTCCCGGCATACGGGTGTCACCGTAAGAACCTCTCTGGATAAGGATCTTTTGAACATTAAAGGGTCGTCCGTACATCTTATCAAGGTTGTCATGAACATGGTCATCAATGCCGCCGAGGCCATGCCCCAGGGCGGGGTGATCGATATCATCACCGAAAATCAATACGTCGAAAAACCTGTTCGCGGCTATGAATCAATAGAACCTGGAGTGTACACGATTCTTACCATTCGTGATACCGGAGTGGGGATCGAGGCCGAAGACCTGGAAAGAATCTTCGAACCCTTCTATACCAAAAAGGTCATGGGCCGCAGCGGAACCGGGCTCGGTATGGCAGTGGTCTGGGGTACGGTGAAGGATCACCATGGATATATCGATGTCCTAAGCGAGAAGGACAGAGGTACCACCTTCACCCTCTATTTCCAGGTCAGCACGGAGGTGGTCCAGCAGGCCTGTCCGCAGAATATCGATGAGCTCATGGGAGAAGGCGAAACCATTGTGGTGGTGGATGATGTAGAAGAACAGCGCATGATTGCCAGCGAGATCCTCACTTCTCTGAAGTATAAGGTGGTGTCTTTTCCAAGCGGTGAAGATGCTGTCGAATATCTGAAGATGCATAGTGCAGACCTGGTGATGCTCGACATGATCATGGACCCCGGAATGGACGGCCTGGATACCTACCGGCAAATCCTTACACACAGGCCTTTGCAGAAGGCTATCATTGCCAGCGGCTATGCCGAGACCGAGCGGGTCCGCGAGGCCTTGCATCTTGGCGCCGGTGCCTATCTGAAAAAACCCTACCGCCTGGAACGAATCGGCAAGGTGATCAAAGACGAACTCCGGCAGAGCTGAACACCCTCATCCTCTGTCACTCCGTGAGCTGTAAACAAACCTTTGTCAATACCCAATGCCTTCTTTATTCGTGGGAGCGGCTTCCAGCCGCGATGACTGTAGGCCTGGGTGTCGACTACGTCATATCCCTGGCAAAAGACTTGTGAAAAGGCTTTGCGAGGCTATTATAATTTATAGAGTTTCTCTGTAATGAGGAGGCTGGGTATGAAAATTTTCTGTCCAATAATTTCCCTGGCTGTGTTTTTAACCCTCATGATTCTTCCCGGCTGTGCGTCACTCAACAATTTTCAGAAAGAAGGCGAGATCTCCCTGGAGGGACTGCACAGCCCAGTGAAGGTCATGCGTGATGAATACGGCATGGCCTATATCTACGCGGACACGATCGAAGACGCAATCATGGCCCACGGGTTTGTCTCGGCACAGGACCGCCTGTTCCAGATGGAGCTCACCAGGCTTTTTGCAACGGGCAGGATCTCCGAGCTCGCTGGAGAAATGGCTGTGCCGCTGGATACCAGGATGCGCACCATCGGTTTCTTACGCAACGCCCGAAAACACGCCGCTATCCTCGACGATGCGACCAGGGGATTTTTCGAGTGTTACCTGGAAGGGGTCAATGCCTATATCAGGACCCGCTCTGACACCTATCCGCTGGAGTTCAAGCTGGCCGGCATATCCCCATCTCCCTGGAGTATCGAGGAATCCCTCGCCGTCATGTACCTCATGGGCTGGAATTCTGCAGGAAACATGGACACCGAGATCATTGCACAGATGCTCATCGAGCAGGTCGGGATCGAGAAGGCAAGGGAGATTTTTCCCATCAATATCAACCCCGATGACGCGGCGACTGCTGCGCGCTCAGAAGATGCTTCCCGGTATGCCTCGCTCGGCATCGATCTTATGAATGACGAAGTACTCATGGCCTGCCTCGATCACGGCATGCTGAACGTGGGGAGCAACAACTGGGCAGTAGGTCCGCAGAACTCCCCGAGCAGCAAACCCGTAGTGGCCAATGACCCGCACCTCGAGGCCTATATCCTTCCCGGGCCCTGGTACCCGGTAGGGATCATTACGCCTGATGTCCACATCGTGGGCGCGGGTGTTCCCGGCACGCCGGGGATCGTGATCGGGCGCACTACACACATTGCAATCGGCGTGACAAATGCCTACGCCGATGCCCAGGATCTCTACGTCGAAACCATCGATCCGAACGACCCGGCACGCTACCTGGAAGGGAGTCTTTCGATCCCGTTCACCGTGCTGAGGGAAACACTGAAGATCAGGGACAAGGAAGCAAAGAATGGATTTCGCACAGAGGATATTACAATCAGGCTCACCAGGCGCGGGCCTGTCATCTCCGGTGTCATGCCGGGGCTCGATACCGAAAAGGTCATCAGCATGCGCTGGTCGCCCTTCGAAACCATGGGGTCCGGTGTCGGGCTTGATAGAATATCCACAGCAAAGACGGTTTACGATGTGCGAGATGCGCTCAGTAAGACAAGCTTCATCATGCTCAACTTCGTGTTCGCAGACACCAGCGGCAATATCGGATGGCATGTTTCAGGCACGATTCCGATCCGTTCATCCGGAGACGGTACGGTGCCCTGCCTGGTCAGGGACAGCATCGACAACTGGAGCGGGTGGATCCCCTACGACGAGATGCCCCATGCCTACAATCCCGGCAGGGGGTGGGTGGGTACCTGCAACCACCTGACAGTCCCGGCAGACTATCCATATTACTACTCGTCATATGCCGCGACCTCGTTCCGTTACCGCAGGCTCTCTGAACTGCTGAACACACCGGGGGTCAAAACAGTGAGCGATCACTGGGCAATACAGCGCGACACGAGGAACCTCATGGCGCAACAGATCGCGCCCGTGATGGCTGCCGCCCTTGCAGCTCATGACGACACAAAGGACATGGCTGACATCCTGGAGAAATGGACCTATAACGACGATCCTGACCTGGCTGCTCCTGCCATATTCCAGTCGGTGTACCGTGCATTCGCATTTAGTGTGTTTGCAGATGAACTGGGAGAAAAGACCGCGACCACCATGCTCAAGAAACGGTACTTCTGGCAGGAACGGCTCAAGAAAATGGTACTGGAGGGCACTTCGGTATGGTTTGACGACATCACCACATCCGACACTGTAGAAACGCGTGACGATCTGTTCCACGAGGCCGCGTTGAAAGCACGGAAAGACCTTGCAGAAGAGTTGGGCAGAAATCCTGAGAAATGGCGCTGGGGAAAGATTCACCGGCTCACCCTGGTGAGCCCGATCAGGCGGTCCGGGTTCGGGTCCGGCATCCTCGGCGCAGGTTCGCACCCCATGGGCGGATCGGGTGAGACGCTCTATAGTGCCATCTATAGATTTGACAAACCTTATGGGGTGTTCATTTCCGCATCGCTTCGCATGGTGGCGGATCTCGGAGATAATGACAAGGTGCTGGCCGTGCTTCCTGGCGGTGTCTCTGCCCGGGTATTCGACCCTCATCGCGAAGACCAGGTGGATGCCTTCATGAATGGCGAGCAGCGTTACTGGTGGTTCAGCGATGATGCGATCCGGGAGCACTGCAGAACAACACTGATGCTGAAGCCGAGCGCTGAATGAAACAGCCTGGCCAGTACAAGACCTGAGGAACAGGATCTCAGGTGCAGGGAACGCAGAGAAAAGATTTTTCTTTTAACGTGCAGGGAGACGGCTGCACGTTAAAAATATCGGTCACTCCGTGAGCCGTAAGCAGATAAGAATGCTGCTTTCCGTTTACTGTTCACTGTTTTTTGTCCTTACCCAACGCCTAACGCACCCCAAGGGCATTTCTTTCAGGGCACCTAGTGCCCAGTGCCTTTAGCTTGCACCTTAGACCCTATGACTTCTTTCTTTACACAGGTTCCCTGGATTCAGCACAGCCGGTCTTTGAAATCATCATACCCGAAGCGGCGTACCACCTCGTAGTGTCCGTCTTCATGCAGCAGGGCGATATCAGGCAGTGGAGTTCCGTTGAAGGTGTTGTTCTTCACGAAGCTGTACTGGAGCATATCACCGAACACAAGAGAGTCTCCGGGCTTGAGAGGCTCCCGGAACGAATACTCACCGATGATATCGCCTGCCATGCAGGTATTGCCGGCAAGGATGAAGGTGAAGGTGTTCTCCCCGGGTTCAGCGGCGTCGTAAAGCGGCGGCGTGTACGGCACCTCCAGGACATCGGGCATATGGCATGAGGCCGATGCATCGAGTATGGCGATATCGGTCTCGTTGTGAATCACATCCAGCACCGTGGCCACCAGGTACCCGGCATCCACCACAAGGCCGCTTCCCGGCTCCAGGATGACCTCGACGCCGAAGGCGGTGCGGAAATCCCGTATAGCCCTGATGAGCGCCTCGATATCATACCCCGCCTTGTTGATGAAGTGCCCTCCGCCGAAGTTGACCGCCTTGACCCGGGAGATGTATGGGGCGAATTCCCGGGCCACGTGCTCGATGAGCCCCACGGAACCGTCATGCAGCGACTCGCACAGAGAATGGGCATGGAGGATGTCGATCTCCTCCCACGGAAGATCATCCAGGTCTGAACCAAGCACGCCGAAACGAGAACGTGGCGAGCAGGGGTCGTAGAGGTGCCCGCCCAGTGTTGCATTGGAGTACCCGGGGTTGATACGGATGCCTACCAACTTGTCCCTGCCGGCGGCCTTCACCTCAGGGAGGAATCGTCTGAGCTGGTCTGAAGAATTGAAGTAGATGTGGTCGCTGATCTTCAGGAGCTCGCGGAGAGTGTCTTTCGTATAGGCCGGCGCATAGACGTGCACCTCCTTTCCGAAAGTTTCCCTGCCGAGACGTGCTTCATGAAGCCCGCTGGCCGTTGTGCCGTCGAGGTATTCGCTCATGAGCGGGAACACGGCCGGAAGGGCGAAGGACTTGGTGGCCAGGAGAACCCGGCACCCGGCTTCTGCGCGGATGTGGGCGGCCGTGGCCATGTTCTGCTTGAGCACGGCCATATCCACCACATAGGCCGGTGTGGTTATCCCTGGGAGTGCCGCTTCGAGAAGCGGCGGCAGTTTTGTCATAGTGCAGAGAGTTCCTTGTAGGCCCCGGCATCGAGTTTCTGAACATGCCAGGGCAGGCCCTGCCGGGCTACCTCTTCCAGGAATGGCTCGGGCGGGAGCTGTTCCACGTTGAATACACCCGTGCCGCTCCAGATCCCTTTCATCATCATCATGGCACCGGTCACGGCCGGCACACCCGTGGTGTAGGAGACGGCCTGGGCCCCCACCTCACGGTTGGTCTCGGCATGATCGCACACATTATAGATGATGTACGACTTCTCTTTGCCATCCTTTGTTCCCCTGAGAATTATCCCGATAGAGGTCTTCCCGGTGTAGTCCACTGCCAGAGAAGACGGCTCGGGGAGGAGGTGCTTGAGGAACTGGAGGGGGATGATCTCGACCCCGTTGTACATGACCGGGTCGATCCTCGTCATCCCCACGTTCTGGAGCACCTCGAGGTGTTTGATGTAGTTGTCGGAGAAGGTCATCCAGAAACGGATCTGTTTCAGTCCCCTGATATTGAGCACGAGGGATTCCTCTTCCTCATGGTAGATCAGATACGATTTACGGGGACCCACTTCCGGATAATCGATCATGCAGGAGATGCTGAGCGGATCGATCTCGATCCACGTTCCATCCTTCCAGTACTTTCCACGCTGCGTGACCTCGCGGATATTGATCTCCGGGTTGAAGTTGGTGGCAAAGGCCTTGCCGTGGCTGCCGTCATTGCAGTCGAAGATGTCGATGGTTTCGATCTCGTCGAAGAGATTGTTCTGGGCATAGGCGCAGTAGATGCTTATCACTCCGGGGTCGAAACCGCAGCCGAGCACCGCCATGATCCCTTTTTCCTTGAAGCGGTCCTGATACGCCCACTGCCAGGTGTAGCTGAATTTGGCCTCGTCCTTGGGTTCATAGTTGGCTGTATCCAGGTAGTGCACCCCCGTTGCCAGGCATGCATCCATGATGGGCAGGTCCTGATAGGGCAGGGCCATATTGACCACGACATCGGGGTTGTGTTCCTCGATCAGGCTGATGACCTGCGCCGTATCGTCTGCATCCACCTGGGACACGGTGATGGCGGAAGCACATTCCTTCTGAACCTTCAGGCACTTATCCAGGGTTCTCGATGCGAGGTGGATCTTTTTGAAGACCTCACGGTTCATGGCACATTTCTTCGCCACAACGGAACCTGCGGCTCCTGCACCAATAATCAGTATATTATCCATGATTGAGCTCCTCTTCTTTGTAAGGATCCGAGTTACAGACCCATTACTGATCGCGGGCCTTTCTCAGCCTGCTTTTTAAGTGCTATCAGACATTCCCTCACCACCTTTGCCGCCACGACTGCAGAGACCCCTGCAGGGTCAAGCTGCGGGGCGAGTTCGACAACGTCGATGCCCACGATGTGAAGTCTGGAGATAATGGAGATGAGGATGTCTGTCAGTTCGTTGAACATGAGTCCGCCGGGCTCGGGTGTGCCGGTACCGGGCAGGACGGAAGGGTCCAGTATGTCGATGTCGCATGTGAGGTAGCAGGGCTTCGTCCCTGCCCACGAAGAGATCTGTTCGGGCGATGATTTGAGCCTGGTTACGGTTTCATGCTCGTCTCTGGTGCACGATCGGATGCCGATCTGCCGCACGCTGTCCGGACCCAGGAGATCCAGCACCCGGCGCATCACTGTGGCGTGCGACAGGTTCATGCCCAGATAATCCTCCCTCAGATCAGCATGGGCGTCCAGGTGGATAACCTTCAGGCCCGAATAAATCTGCGCAGCGGCTCGTATGGCTCCCAGGCTCACCAGGTGTTCTCCGCCTAGCAGGAATGGAATCTTCCCTGCAGAAAGGATATCCCGTGTGGTTTCTTCAATACTCGCAAGTGCCGGGTCCGGGTCGACGAAGGGAAGTTCCAGG
>DAISYU010000119.1:0-2118 GCA_036825155.1 Thermodesulfobacteriota bacterium
CCGGCTCAAACAGGGAGTTCATGAAAATCGGGTTTCTCGGGATAGCAGTCGTCATTATGTCTCTTATACTGCTCGCTGTCTTTCCTGCAAAGGCCCCGGTACTGCCTGATGGTTTTTTTACCCCGATAATTGCTTTCGAGTTTATCCAGACGCCTGATGAGGTGTACCAGCTCTTCGGGCATGAGAACAGTGCCGAGCGTGACGTCATGGTGCATGCCATGGATCTGGGAAACCGGCTCGATTTTATCTACATGGTCTTGTATTCGGGGTTTCTCGCTGCATTCTGCATGAAGGTTTTTCGGCAGACACAAAAAAATCTCTATATAATAGGGGCAGTGATTGCCGCGGTCGTACTCTTGGGTGATTTTCTGGAAAACATCCAGTTGCTTGGAATCACTGCTCATTTAAACACAGGGGATTTCCTGAATGAGCTTGAAAGACTGAGATACTTCACCTGGCTGAAATGGGGAGGCCTCTGCCTGGTATTTGTGGTTCTGGCACCGCATTTTTTCAGGGGCAGGGTCTTTTCAAAAATCATTGCAGGCTGGGCCGTGCTTACCATAACAGCCGGGATCATTGCCTTTGTGAATAGATCTCTCATCAACGAGATCTTTTCTCTTTTCGTAGCCGTCATGTTTGTTCTGATGATCATCTACTGTTTTGTCTATAAACGAGAGGCGAATATGAATCCATGACACCTCAGGGCCGTGTATCCCCCTCATGGTCTGTGTTCCCTTAAGGATCTCATTGTTGCTGGTGCTGTAACCGACGAAGTGCCCCCTCGGTAGCTATCACTGGATAAGGTGCCTCCAGGTCCCTATATAGTAAGTAGCTTGTTGTTCGTCTGAATATGAAGGAAGGAGGGCCGGTCATGTCGGACAACAAAGAAGCACTGGTACTGGCCTCGTTTGCCGGAGATTCCCTCGCGCTGGGGCTCCACTGGATATACTCCACCAGGAGGATCGCAGAGGAATTCGGCCGGGTGGATACATTCCTCAAGCCGCACGCGGACTCGCACCATCGCTCAAAAGAAAGGGGAGAGTTCACCCACTATGGTGATCAGACCCTTGTCCTGCTGCAGTCGATTGCTGAAAAAAAGGCCTTTGATCCGGAAGATTTCTCCCTCCGGTGGCAGGCTCTGTTTGCAGATTATAAGGGGTACTACGACCAGGCAACCAGGGACACCCTGGATAATTTTTCGAAGGGTGCATCTCTGGAGGAATCCGGTTCTTCGTCAAATGATATTGCCGGGGCGGCAAGAATCGCGCCTGTTGTGTACTGCCACAGAGATGATCTGGATACCCTTATTCTATCGGCCAGGGCACAGACATCGATGACGCATGCCGACCCCCTCGTGGTTGATTCGGCTGAATTATTTGCCCGGGTCACATATAAGGTTCTTAAGGGTGATTCTCCCACGAATGCCGTCTCTGTTGAGGCTGAAGAGTATTTTGCGGGGACCCCTTTCCCCTCCTGGGTTGATGCAGGGGTGAGGTCTGCTGCCCGGGACAGTGTCGAGGTGATCAGGGAATTCGGACGGAGTTGTCATACCCCTGAGGCCTTCCCGGGGATAATCCATCTCATTGCAAAGTATGATATGGATCTGAAAGAGGCCCTGGTGCAATCTGTGATGTCAGGGGGAGATTCTGCGGCGCGGGCCATGATCGTGGGGATGATCCTGGGTGCTCATCTGGGGATGGAAGCCCTGCCTGATGAGTGGATTACCTCCATGAAGAAAACTGAAGAGATCAGGTTTCTGCTGGGTCAGATCCGCTGATCTGCGTTCAGGGTATCATCCGGGTCGAGGACTGGCGAGGGATTTCGATGATGCCCGGGCAGGAGATGATTGTATATGAGAGATGATTACGACCTGACAACAAGGCCTGTTCCCGGGCTGATCAGAAAGATAGCCATCCCTGCCAGTGTGGGGTTCTTCTTCAATACCATGTTCAATGTGGTGGATACGTTTTACGGAGGCTTGATCTCAACCCAGGTCCTGGCTTCCCTGTCGCTGTCTTTTCCGCTCTTTTTTCTGATCATTGCCATCGGCAGCGGGATCGCAACCGGTGCAACGGCACTGATCGCCAACGCCTATGGTGCTGGCGATCTCGCCGGTGC
>DAISYU010000119.1:2218-9880 GCA_036825155.1 Thermodesulfobacteriota bacterium
TTTTACTGCCGAGTATCGGGCTCAACATTGCCACCATGGCCATCGTTGCCCAGAACAATGGCGCAGGCCTGTTTGACCGTATCAGACAGGTATTGAATACTTCTCTCAAGTACGGAGGGTTCTGCATGGCGGCAGGTACGGTGATCATGCTGCTGTTTGGTCCTGTGCTCATGGGTGTGTTCACCAGAGATACTGCGGTGATTACCATCGGATCTCACTACCTGTCCATCGCGGCATTCATCCTGTATGCCTACGTGATCCTGTATGTCAGTGTAGCGGCACTGCAGGGAGTGAAGAGGCCGGTATTCCCCCTGATTATCGGCCTGCTCAGGCAGATTATCCTGCCTTTTGCCGTGTTTTTCATCCTTGTCCGCATACTCGATGTAGGGCTTTCCGGCATCTGGTGGGGCATCTTCGGTATAACGTGGTCCGCAGCTGTCTTCACCTTTTTCTACACGCGGCATGTACTGAATAAAGCCATGCCCCACGTCCTTTGATCGAGATCCCTGTTCACATGAAAGGTCGTTCCTGGTATTCTTGTGGCTCTGGGAACAAGAACGCTTCGAGGTGCGTGCATGAGAGCTTTGATGAAGAAGGTATTTCTGGCATGCCTGGTATTCCTGCTGGTCATCGGTATCGGTGTCTTCATCGCCCTGAACACCCTGGTACACAAAGGCATCGAGACCATTGGCAGTGATATCACGAAAACAGATGTCGATATTGAAAGCGTGAGGATAAGGTTGCTTTCGGGTCATGCAGAGATGTCAAAGCTGGTCATCGGGAATCCCAGGGGATACTCGACACCGTATGCTCTGAAGTGTGAAAAGATTGTCGTAGATTTCGATCCGCACTCAGTGTTCTCAGATGCCCTGATCATACAACAGATTCTCATCGATGAGCCCTCGGTCATGTACGAGGCATCAATGAAAGGTTCCAATATAAACGCTTTGAGCCGTACCATCGATTCATACGGCAGGGATGAAAGGCCAGCCAATGTAAAAGAAAAACAGGAAAAGCAGGGGAGCGCTGTTATCAAAAAACTTCTGATCAAAAAAGGGCAGGTCCATATCAACGCTGCCCTTACCGTAGCTCTGCCCGAGATCGAGATGAAGGATCTCGGCAGGGAGGGACAGGAGATGCAGGTCTCAGATATCGTAATGATGGTTTCCGGCACGATATCCCGTACAGTCCTGACAGCGGTTTCATCCGGCAGACCCTTGATAGAGGATGCCTCCAGGACTGTCGGGAATGTTCTGTCCCTGGGAGTGAAGACTGGCGGTGATTCTGTGGGGAAGGTGCTTGGCGGCATCAAGGGCATCATAGGGGGCGACAAATAACCTGCTGAATATATGAATTTATTTAGATTTATCTATACTTGAGGGCGATTTTATGGCATCTCCTTTTTCAGACAGACCAGGAATATCTTTACAAATCAAATTTGCAGGAGGGCACCATGCTGAATGAGAGAAACGAGGAAGGCATCATCATCGCGGAATTCGACAACGGGAAAGTCAACTCCATCACTCTCGAGACCCTGAGAACACTCCGGGAAATCGTCAAGAAGGCAAACAATGACGATTCAATACGGGGCATAATCCTGACCGGGGCGGGAAAGACCTTTTCAGGGGGATTCGATCTCCCTATGTTTCTGGGGTTCAAGGATGTCAACGAGGTGGCTGCTTTCATCCAGGAGGAGGATGAGATTCTCACCGAGCTGTTCATGTGCAAAAAGCCGGTGGTCTCAGCCATCAACGGCCATGCTGTTGCCGGCGGACTGATCTGTGCCATGGCATCGGATTACCGGATCGCCAAGAACCATCCGAAGATCAACCTGGGTATGAGCGAGATCAAGCTCGGTCTCCCGCTGTCTCTGGCCCAGGCAGAGGTCATGCGCTTCGGATTCGACAGCGACAGGAAGTGGCGGGACGTGATGTACTTCGGCAGGATGTTCACAGTGGACACTGCCAAAGACTTCGGTATTGTCGATGAGATCGTGGAAGAAGACGAGCTGATGAACCGGGCCAAGAAGATTGTCGGGAGATGGATCGACAATCCGGGCAGGGCGTTCATCAAGCTGAAGGAAGGGCTCAAGAAGCCCTATGCGGACAGGATATACAAGAGGCTCGCAGAAGAGAACTGGCAGGAGTCCCTGAACTGCTTCTTCGATCCGAATGTCCGGGGTGCCCTGGAATTCGTCATGACCATGATGTAGGAAAGGATATCCACAAGGCTTAGTCTTTTGTGCATAGATCCTGCAGGAGCGCAGGAGCTGTCCTCTATGCTCCTGCAGGGCATGATAAACACAGATACGGGTGATTGCGCAGGTGTCCTGAACAATCACCACATGTTCAATTGCATGATAACCATTACAAGCCATATCTCCATACACGAAGGTGACCTCAGCTGGGAATTCATCCGGTCTTCGGGTCCCGGGGGGCAGAACGTCAATAAGGTGGCAACCGCTGTGCAGCTGCGGTTCGATGTTGCTCACGCGCAGGGGCTGCCTACAGATGTCCGGGAAAGGATCATGGCCCTCTCCGGCAGCCGCCTCACCACAGACGGTGTGCTCGTCATCAATGCCAGAAGGTTCAGGACCCAGGAGCGCAATCGGGCCGATGCCCTGGAACGCTTGAAAGAGATTATCCGATCTGCATCCTATGCGCCGAAGAAGCGTATCAAGACACGACCCACTGCAGCGTCAAAGGTCAGGAACGCCCGGACAAAGATGCATAAAAGCAGGGTGAAGTCTCTGCGGCGGTCTTCACCGATTTCGCAGGATTGAGCGTGGAGTACTGCTTCAGCCGGCATCATCCGACAAAGAGATCGAGAGAACACCTTCATGATACAGGAAAAAACGCAGACGATTGAGATTGTACAGGCCGCACAAAAGGATGCCCCAGCTGCATCCTCGGTTCTGATCGATGCGGCATCAAGCCTCGCAGAACGTGGAGAGGCATTGTGGAAGAAGGAGGAACTCGGTCCTGAGCAGCTCCTGCCGGAGATAGAATCAGGCAGGCTCTATCTCATAAAAATCGATGATGCAATTATCGGTACTGTGATCTTTCAGTGGGAGGATAAGCTCTACTGGCCAGATATGCCGGCAGGGGATGCAGCATACATACACAAGCTTGCCCTGGTAAAAAGTGCTTTGAGGTCCGGCATCGGCCGCGAGGTCATTGCCTGGGCACGGGACAGGGCAGAAAAGGCCGGGATGAAATACCTCCGCCTCGACTGCGAGGCACACAGATCTCGGCTGTGCGCGTACTATGAATCTGCGGGGTTCATCCGGCACAGCTTCCGCCAGGTGGGACAGCAGTACCTTGCCCGGTATGAGATGATGTTGGAAATTTAAGCCTTTATATGAAAATAGAATCCAGTATCCAGAATTAAGAATCCAGAAGAAAAAAAGGGAACCTGTAGCCAAAAGTTTTATAGGCTTATCCTATAAAATTGCCGGGGCGTCTCAGCTTTAAGCGATGCCCCGGCGTCAGTGTCTTCAGCTCTGGTACTGTGCGTCGATGAGGTCCTGGTATCGTTTCAGCACGACCCGCCGTTTGAGTTTCAGGGTCTGGGTGAGTGTGCCGTCTTCTACGGTAAAGTTGTCGGAGATGAACACGAATTTCTTTGGGATCTCGTATCCGCCGTATTTACCCTTCAGGGAAGAGAGTACCTCGTTCGTTATGAGCCCCTGGATTGCTGTGTTCTGCACGAGTTCCTTGTGGTCGGTGGACAGGTTGTGCTCTCGGGCGTATTTTTCCAGGACGAGAAAGTCGGGAACAATCAGGCAGATGTTATATGGCTTGTTCTCGCCGTATATCATGGCGTTTTCGATGAACGGGATGAGCCGGATATCCTCTTCCAAGGATGCAGGGAAGACGAACTTGCCGTTTTCCAGCTTGAACTGCTCCTTGATCCTGCCGGTGATGACCAGAAAACCGTCTTCGTCTATCCTGCCCCGGTCTCCTGTCCTCATGCCGCCGTCTTCGGTCATGACCTCGGCGGTTGCCTCGGGCTTGTTGTGGTAGCCCTTCATGACATTGGGGCCGTATGCGATGATCTCGCCGTCAGAGGCTCCTTCTTCTACAACGGACTTGTCGATAACGACCCTGGTCTTGTCGATGGGTTTGCCCACCGTGCCGATCTTGTTGGCAGTAGGGCTGTTCATGGTGATGGCGGGTGATGTCTCGGTCATGCCATAGCAGTCGTATATGGGTATGCCCATGTTATTGAAGAACCACGATATATCAGGGTTCATTGCTGCGCTGGCTGTCATGACCCCTTTGAGGCGTCCGCCGAATCCTTCCCTGATCTTTGAGAACACGAGCTTGTCGCCTACCTTGTATTTCAGGTTGGTGAGAATATCAGCCCCGCCGTTTTGATCCATCTCCTGTTTTTTCTTGGCGCTCTCCACTGCCATGACAAAGAGTTTCTTCTTCAGTCCACCCTCATCATTCATCTTTGCCCAGATCCCGTCATAGATCTTGTTGAACACCCTGGGCACGGCAATGAGGAACGTGGGGCGGATCTTCTTCATATCATCTGCCAGTGTTTTCACGCTTTCCATGAACCCGAGTGATGCGCCTAAGCTGATAAAGGTATAGAGATCGGCTGTCTGTGCATAGGAATGCGCCCACGGCAGGATTGACACCCCCCGCTCACTCTGGTCGAAGTCCGGGTATATTTTCTGTCCGGCAAGGGAATTGCTGGTGAAGTTGCCATGGGTCAGGAGAACCCCCTTCGGGTCTCCCGTGGTGCCCGATGTGTAGATCAGTGCAGCCACATCATCCGGATCCGGCTTTATGGCCGGGACAGGGTTTTGCCGTCCGGACCTTTCCAGTGCAGCCATGGTGTTCTCACCCTCTGCGTCAATGACATAGATTCTCTCCAGGGTTGGGATGTCGTCCGGAAAGTCCCTGATCTTGTCAAATATCCCGGGATTGGCAACAAAGAGGACCTTTATGGCGCTGTCTTGTACGATATACTTCCAGATCTGGGGAAGCTCTGCCTCGTACATGGGTACCCATCTGGCTCCCAGGCCGTATGAGGCAAAAGCGCCTACGGCCCATTCGGTCCTGTTGTTTGCGATAATGCCCACGGCATCACCGCGTCCTACCCCGATATGTGCCATCCCTGCCCTGAGGTTGTCCACCCGTGCGCCGACTTCCCTGTAGGTGACCCACTCGTAGAGTCCCGAGGTGTTCTTGGTGCCGAACACGGGATTGTCAGGATATTCCTTGACGCTGCTTTCTAAGAAATCCACCAGATTATCCGGTTTGTCCAGTTGATACCTCATGATGCCCTCCTCATGTTGTTTGCTCTAACCCATCAATAATTTCACTATATAAAGTCACATCGTGTCAATATGAATTGTGAATGTTCTGTCTGCTAGGACAATAATCCCTGATCAGATATTTGAGTGTCAGGGAAGGAGGAACCACGGATTGGGTTTATCTCCCGATGTTCCTGTGTTATGAACACAATGCATGGTTGTGTTGTGAAGGATACGCTGAAGGAAAAGAAAATGTCTGAACGCAAGCTTATCGTTTTTGGTACGGCGAGCCAGGTTCCTGCGCGCACCAGGAATCAGGGCGGGTACCTCCTGCGCTTCGACGATCAGGGATTTCTGTTCGATCCGGGGGAAGGAACCCAGCGGCAGATGATATTTGCGGGTGCAAGCGTATCCGAGATCACGAAGATATTTATTACGCATTTTCATGGGGACCACTGCCTCGGCCTGGCAGGCATCATACAGCGTATTTCGCTGGACCGGGTGGGGCATACAATCGAGGTCTATTTTCCCTCATCGGGACGCCAATACTTCGAGCATCTGAGGGACTCCTCCCTGTTCCACAACACCGCGAAACTCAAAGCATGTCCTGTAGATGGCCCCGGGGTGATCTTCGAGAACGAAAATTTGGTCATTGAGGCAGGGAGGCTCGATCATGACGTGGAGACCTTCGGGTATCGTATACAGGAACGAGACTCCTATACGCTCATCCCTCAGAAGCTCTTTGAAGCGGGGATTGCGGGCAGTGATATCAGCCTGCTCAAACGCTTAGGCCGTATCACGATTGACGGGCGCACCATAGACATTACCGAGGTGGGGGAGATGCTTGCAGGGCAGGGTTTTGCCTTTGTTATGGACACCAGGGACTGTAAGGCTGCACGAGAGCTCGCCTGCGGTGTGGATCTACTCGTGTGTGAAGCCACCTTCCTGTCCGACCTTGCCTCGACCGCGTGGGAGTACGGGCACCTCACCGCCGAGCAGGCGGGAAGGATCGCCCGGGACGCAGGGGTGAAAAAGCTCGTGCTCACCCACTTCTCCCAGCGGTATACATCTGTGGACGAGCTTGCCATCGAGGCAGGCAGGTTCCACGATGATGTGGTTGCTGCGACGGACGGGGCGCACATCCCCTTTCCCAAGAGGAAACGGCCGCTGCTGTGATGCAGGGCTTTTTCTTGCCGGCAGGATGCACTGGTGAGGATTTTTTATTACAGAACAGCTATGGGTGGTATTCTTCGTCCTCCTCTTCATCGACAAACCGTCTTTTTCTGATCATCACCCGCAGGTACAGAACAAAGGTGAGAAAGGCGGCGCCGATAAAGACCAGGGTGTAGATGTTGGCTGCAAGGTATGCCAGCAGGGTGCTCACGGACCGCTGGTTGCGCTGCCATGCATGTTCGAGATCTGCTGTCGACATCATGAGGCTCATCTCGATGGCCTGATCGGCCTCACGGCCGTTCCTCATTGCCTCGAGGATATTGAGGAGCCCGTTTTTTCCGAAGTTCGCGATAATATATTCCACCAGGAGCTTGCTCTGCTCGTATGCCAGGACAAGGTCGCGATCGCTCCCAGGGAAATGGTGAGCGAGGGCATCGAGCCTGATAAACCTGCCGGAAAATGTTGCCCAACGCAGCACGGAATCGTTTCTGCCTGTCATGATCTCTCCTATGCCGTCGCTTGCCCACTGGGCCACCCCCTCGTCCAGCCATTTGGGCAGGTGGACCCTGGTTATATGACGGTGGAGCAGGAGATGACACAGCTCGTGTTTGAGCGTAATCCGCAGGGTGAACGGACGGGTATTCATCCTGGAGTAGTCGATCACGATGAGCTGTTTGTCCGGCAGGGCATAGGCGACATAGGCGCTGTTACCAGCCATCTGGGAAAACCGCTCCTGCTCGCCGATGAGCACCACCGTTGGCTGGAAGTCCACCGGCCAGAGCAGCGCTGCCTCCAGTTCCTTCTTTATCCCGGGGTACATGCCCGTCACATCGCCCGCGGCAAAGTCCAGGGGTTTGTCAAACAAGACCGTGACCATGTCAGATTTCAGTGCGGACAGGGTCTGGGCACACAGGGGAGGGGCAACTATCATTGAGATGATGAGAACAAAAAGGGTTTTTTTCAGATGTATCATACCTGGGGATACTATAGCACCCGGGGATGCAACCATAAAGGATGTTTCTTGGTATAGTGTTACCTATGTCTTTTTACAATATCCCTTCCTGAATGGATAAATTACATTTATCTATATGTTTTTATATGTACTTTCTTTGTGTGCCCAAAGAAAGTACCAAAGAAAGGGCACCCCGAGAAGCCGCCCTTCGGGTTCGCTCTCTCGCTTGAAAAAATCCGCTCGCAATAAACTCGCTCGGCTTCGCCTC
>DAISYU010000120.1:0-9860 GCA_036825155.1 Thermodesulfobacteriota bacterium
CAGATCAGCTGCCGAGGCATTCAAAGACTCCGGCATTCAGCTGGTTGTGGTCCCGTGGCAGTACGGTTTTGCCACCGACACCAATCCCTTTCCCCGCGAGCTTGTAGGAGAGCTTGAATCCAGGGGCCACCTCGTCCATTTCGGCACCATGCTCTTTCACACCGAGAAGCTCTATGGCGACAAGACCCCCCAGCTCATGGCCAACCTGCTGCGTATCTTCGGGCAGGGAACCAAGGTCTGTGTAGAAATCACCATGATGGCATGTGACGGCGGATGCATTGAGGCAGGGGAGCAGGTAATCGCCTTTGCCGGCACAGCCTCCGGTGCTGACACCGCAATGGTATTGACAGCCTCACCCAGCACGAAGATGACGAGGCTCAAGGTCCACGAGATCATCTGCAAACCCCTGTTGCAGGCCAAGCCCGAGAGCATGAATGCATGAGAGAAGCGGCTGGTGGCCGCTTCACGGAATAAACCCCGGCCTTGAAATCTGCCGGGGTGAAGATACCTCCTGCCCTTACCGGACGTAGTGGAGACCGTGCACTATCAGATCCGGTACTGAAGCCACTGGTGGATATCCTCGATCACGATGTCCTTCTCCGGTTCGTTGAGGATCTCGTGATACAGGCCCTTGTAGATCTTGATCTGTTTGTCTTCTGAGGAGATATGATCATAGAGATACTGCGAGGCATCGGGCACAACGATCTGGTCGTCACCGCCATGGAGAATCAGGCAGGGATATGTGTAGTCAGCCATGTTTTCCATGAGCCACTTGGCACCCTTGATAAAGACCTCGCCCATAAGCTTGGTGGTGAACTCTTTGAGCACGAGCGGATCGTCCGCATAGGCCTGCACCACATCATGGTCGCGCGAGATAATATCACCCAGGTCATTTGTGATGGGCGTCATGGCCTCGCTGTCGAAGTCAAAGGATTCATAGGTGGCAAAGATGGGCAGCAGGATGACAGCAGCACCTGAGAAAACCTGTCCGGAAAGCTGCCCGGGATATTTCACCCCATATGCCGCAGTGATGAAGCCACCCATGCTGTGCCCGAGCATAAACAGGGGGATATTGGGACATTCCTGTTTGGCCAGGCCTACGATCTTCTCGGCATCGTCCAGGTAGAGATGGAAGTTCTCGAGATATCCTTTTTCTCCTCCTGATCGGCCGTGTCCCCGGTGATCATAGCGGTACACGCTGCAGCCGAATTCATTGAGACGGGATACCACATAATCATAGCGCCCTGAATGTTCGCACAGGCCGTGGACGATGATCACCACCGCCTCTGGGTCCTCTACAAGGCTCTGTGATACCAGGAGTTCGACACCTTCACCAACATTGAGCATACTTTCGCGGGCTGTTGGATTCATCGTTCACCTCCTTTATTCTGGTAAAACACATGGTTTTTTGTACATATCTTTCTATGTAAAGAGATAACCCTGAGGGGATGCAAGGGCAAGGTTTCACCGCGGTGATCCCGGAGAAAGGAAAAAAGATGATCGTACGAGAGCATGAAGCAAAAACAAGGAGATGGAGAGGAGATATCTTATGAGGAGAAGGGACAGGGAAATCACTGAAAAATCTGTTCTGGAGACGATTATCATGAAATCCGTCGTATGCAGGCTGGCCTTCGTGGACGGGAACCGGCCGTATATGGTGCCGCTCAATTTCGGATACCGGGACAATACGCTCTACTTTCACAGCGCCCCGGTGGGAAAGAAGATCGAGATCATAAAGTTAGACCCGAACGTCTGTTTCGAGTTCGACATTCATACAACCCCTGTTGAGGCAGAAGAGGCATGTGCCTGGAGCATGAATTACCAGAGTGTCATCGGGTTTGGAAAAGCCCGCATCTTAGAAGATGACCAGGAAAAACGCACAGCCCTAAGCATCATTATGCAGCACTATTCCGGGCGGGACTTCCACGTGCCGGAGACGGAACTGCTGAGAGTGGCCGCATTCAAGGTCGAGATAGAGAGCATGACGGGCAAACAGTCCGGACAACTCTAATTGTACATACCATGGATTGTAGGAGGTAATACCATGCAAACAGAACTTCGGTTGTTCCTGGTACGGCACGGTGCCGTTGTGACACTGTTAGGAGCTCTCTCGGGACTGGCATATGCCTTTGTTCTCACCGGTGATCTTTCAGGCAGTATGCGGGCCTGGCATCTGGCCCACCTGCAGGGAGTACTGACAGGGATCCTGCTGATTGCGGCATCGTCCTTTATTACCCGCCTGAGTCTTTCACCTGCAATCCGGATAGCGGCGGCATATTCATTCGTCATCACCGGATACTGCTATGCGATCGGTCCTGTCTTCGGCGCTGTCACAGGTGTCCGCGGCCTTGAACCGGCAGCTCCCCTGTCCAACCTGGTAATGTATACATCCAATCTGGTGGCCAGCATATCAATCGTTGTCGGTCTTGTCCTGACGATCTGGGGTGCATCAAAGAAACAAAGGCTAGTGCCTGATGATACCTGACTGTTCCCAAACCGTTATATGACAAAACAGTTGTTCTTTTCGTGAAAAAAATATACGCAAACCACCATGAATGATCTCATTACCAATGAAATTATCAAGTTCGTTAATGGGTACCAGGAATCAGAACCCACTGATACACAATGGCTGGAACCCCTGGTAGGGTTTGCCGATGCTGAAGATCCTCTGTTTGCAAAACTGCACAGTGCCGTAGGCCCTACCCACGCCATGCCGGGAGACCTGCTGGAAGGTGCACGGAGTATCATTGCATATTTTATTCCGTTTGATAAAAGCATCTCTCTGAAAAACAAAGGCGGGTACTACGCCGCCAAAGAGTGGGCCATCGCGTATATATCAACGAACCAGCTCATTATCGATTTGAACAATCACCTCAGTGAGATCCTTGAAAAGAAGGGAAACAGGTGCACCCTACTCCCGCCAACACACAACTTCGACAAGAAAAAGCTCATCAGTGACTGGTCTCACCGGCATGTTGCCTTCATAGCAGGGCTCGGCACCTTCGGGCTGCACAAGTTGCTCATCACCGACAAAGGATGCTGCGGGAGGCTGGGAAGCATTGTAACAGATGCGGTGTGTACACCGTCGATACGCCCTGAGAGCCAGTACTGCCTGTACAAATACGACAAATCATGCACAGCCTGTGTGAAAAACTGCGTCACCGGCGCACTCAAGGTCGACTCGTTCGACCGTCAAACCTGCTACAACATCCTTTTAGTGAACGACCAGATGTATAAGCGCTATGGTCTAGCGGATGTGTGTGGCAAATGCACCTGCGTGGTCCCATGCTCGTTTCACAACCCGGTGAAGAACTCCGGAAAAACAACAACCTCAGATACGAGACTACCATAGGAGATTCCGGCAAGGAAAATCATGAACATCATCCACGTACAAACACCTCAGCACATAGAAGAGATACGCTTGCTCTTTCGCGAGTATGAACAGTTCCTGGGCGTTGACCTGTGCTTTCAGGGATTCGAGGCCGAGCTCGCCGGACTGCCAGGCAGGTATGGCCAGCCTACTGGCTCACTCCTGATGGCCTTGGACTCTCAGCATGCTGCCGGGTGTGTTGCCCTGAGAAAGATCGATGAAGGCATATGCGAGATGAAGCGGCTCTATGTCAGGCCCGACTATCGTGGGAAAGGCCTTGGCCGTCAGCTCGCCCGGGCAATCATCGATGAGGCCGCCAGACTGGGCTACGATCTCATGCGGCTCGATACCCTGGACACCCTGAAACAGGCCATGGGACTGTATTCGTCATTCGGCTTCACAAAGACCGCTCCGTACTACCACAACCCGCTCGAGGGAGTCGTGTACTGGGAACTGTCTCTGAACGGAAAAGAGGCACTCTGATACCAGGTCGAATGGGATAATGGATTAACCTTGGAGAAAAACTTCAGGGCAGAGGAATGAAGATAGGGGATTTCGTCTTCAACCTGAGGGAACTTGCAGGGTCCATGGGGGACTTCGGAACCCTGTTTCCTCTCGCCATCGGGTACATTGTGGTGTGCGGACTCGATCCTGCCGGTTTCCTGGTCATGATGGGGCTGGCCAATATCATAACCGGCCTTGTGTACCGCCTGCCCATGCCGATCGAACCCATGAAGGTCCTTGCAGTCATGGCAATCGCCCAGCACTGGTCCCCATCCATGGTCTATGCCTCGGCATTCTCCATGGGGATCATCTGGTTGACCCTCTCTTTGTCAGGCATTGTCGGGATCATTGCAAAGATCACCCCTCAGAGTGTTGTCAGAGGTATCCAGATCTCGCTGGGCGTACTCCTTGCAGTCAAAGCCCTCGAGATGATCTCGTCGTGGTGGCTGCTCGGCATCGTTTCAGCGATCATTATCATCGTGCTTAGAAACAGCCGCTATGCCCCCGGCGCCATCGTACTGATGGTTCTCGGTCTGATCATCATGTATGTGAAGGGCACTCTTGGTGATGTAGGCTTTTCCGGTCTCCATCTACCGTCCATCACCGTATTTCGCCTTCCCGAGATCTGGGACACCCTGGTGCTGGCCGGGTTCGCACAGATTCCCCTTACGGCCGCCAACGCGGTGATCGCAACTGCCGCTCTCATAACCTCATACTGGCCTGACAAGCCCGTGAGCGAACAGAAGCTTTCGTTCAACATGGGGGTGATGAACCTCGTCACACCCTTTTTCGGGGGAATGCCCATGTGTCACGGCGCCGGAGGGCTGGCAGGACAATACTACTTCGGAGCCCGCACCGGAGGGGCCAACATCATCGAAGGTACTATCGAGATCCTCCTGGGGCTTTTCCTTGCCGGCTCGATCGTGAGTCTGTTTATGGGGTTCCCCATTGCCATCGTAGGGGCGATGATGTTTCTGGTGGGGCTCGAGCTCATGAAATTTGCAAAGGATGTACGGATGAACTTCGAACTCATCCCCCTGGCTGTCACGGTTGCGGGATCGCTGGCAACCAACATGGCATGGGGATTTATCCTCGGAGTCTGCTGCTTCTATATCCTGAAGCGATGGAACAAAGTGTGACCAGCTTGCGGCCTGTATCTCCAAAAGAAGCTTGACATTTGCCATGCCGGTTCCAATCATAATACATAGTGCCTTTCTGTCTGGAGAAAGGAACAGGACAGATGGGATCAATGCTTCTCATCGTGGAGGTTCTTCGCGGTGGTGGAGAGTAACTTTATTGTATGTTTATATGAGGGCATAGCACTATGAAGACAACACTGATCAATAACGGGATCATCATAGACGGCACCGGCAGAAAAGCTTTTCCAGGGAACATTCTCGTCGAGGACGGCCTGATCAGGGACATCATACCACAGGGCACACAACCTCCGGATGCAGATGATGTTATCGATGCCTCGGGGTGCGCTTCCTGTCCGGGATTCATCGATATGCACTCGCATTCGGACTGGCTGCTCCCGCTCCATGATCACCCCGGGCTGCTCTCGTGCCTTGTTGAACAGGGGATCACCACCGTGGTTGCTGGGAACTGCGGGTTCTCTCCTGCACCCTACCGGAACGATTCCGCCTTCAGCATCGCAGCGCTGGAACCCCTTCTGGAAAGACCGCTCGATTTTTCCTGGCGCTCCATGGGCGAGTTCTTAGACAAGCTCGATGCAGACAAGCCCGTGCTGAATATAGCCGAACTCGTGGGACACAGCACTGTTCGGGTCGCCCGCTCACAGACCCGCAGGGGTGCCATGAAGCCCCGTGAACTTGCAATCTGCCTCGATGTGGTGAGAAGGTCGTTTGACGAGGGGGCGTACGGCTTGAGCTTTGGGCTGGGATACGACCCCGGCATGTACTCCCCTCTCGATGAGATAGAATCGTTCTGCAGGGTTGCCGCAGAATACGGCAGGATCGTGACCGTTCATTTGAAGGCCCTGAGCCTGCTCTCCCCTACCTACCCCATGCTCACCCCGCGGGCACACAACCTGCTCGCGCTGGAAGAAATGCTCGAGATCGCACATAAGACCGGTATAGCCCTGCAGCTTTCCCACTTCATCTTCGTGGGCAGACGTTCATGGGGGACAGCCGACAAGGCCATCAGCATGGTTGAGGATGCACGTTCTGCCGGCATCGACGTCATGTTCGATGCGTTCCCCTATATGTGCGGCAATACGACCATCAACGTGGTGCTCCCTTATTGGTTCCTGGCAAAGACACCCGAATCATACCGGAGCAGGATTGCCCGGATGAGACTTCGTGCGGAACTCGAGGCCGGGTTTGCCCTGCTGGGATTCACCTACAAGGACTTCCAGGTCATGGATCCGGCAATCGAAGGGTATGGGGGGCTTGCAGGACTTACCATCCCGGAGATTGCAGAGAAATGGGAGATGAGCCCCTTTGACGCATTCCTCAGACTCAGCGAGGAGAGCGCAGGTGGCACACTCATGCTTTTCCACACGTACAGTGGAGAGCCGGGACATGAAGAGGTGATCGAAAGAGTGCTCTCACACGAGCTGTGCCTGTTCGAGACGGATGCGGTCATAAAAAGCACCGGCTACCCGAATCCCGCTGCAAAAGGCACATTCCCGATGATCCTGGGGCCGTACGTGAGAGACAGGGAACTCTTTTCGCTTGAGACGGCAATCAACAGATCAACCTTTTCCAGCGCACAGCGATTCGGCATCACGGACCGCGGTGTGCTGGAAAAAGGAAAGGCTGCGGATATCGTGGTGTTCAACCCTGAGACAATCTCGGACAGCCCGCCTGACGGTACTCTTCCCGCAGGCAGACCCAGAGGGATTGAACACGTGTTTATCAACGGCCGGCACGTTGTCAGGAAAGGCAGATACATTGGAAAGGAACGACCCGGACAGGTTCTGCGGGCTTAGAGCGGATTTTTCCCATGCAGGTCCATGATTCGTACCGCCTGTCGCAGTTGAATCCTTGTTTTGAAGGAAAAGGGGAAAGGAGTTGGACCGTATGACCATGATAACGATCAGCATTGAAGACGTGACGATTCGGGCAGAGCTCTTCGATACCCCCACGGCAGAGGCCATCGAAAGGCTTCTGCCGCTGACAGGCACTGCCAATGTATGGGGAGATGAGATCTACTTCACAATCCCCCTGGAGGTCGACATGGAAGCGGATGCCCGGGAGGACGTTGAGGTGGGTGAACTCGGCTACTGGCCGTCAGGCCCGGCATTCTGCATCTTCTTCGGTCCCACACCGGTAAGCACGGATGAAAGGCCAAAGGCATACAGCCCGGTCAATGTCTTCGGCCGAACCCTCGATGATGCGGGGGGTCTGAAAACCGTTTCCGGCGGAGCAACCATCAACGTCGATCTTGTAAAAGAATAACTTTTATCCTGCTTAAGGAATCAGCTGTACGATGAGAGGGAAACGACATGAAATATGATCTTCGGGGCAAGAATGTAGTGTTGACCGGCGGCAGCCGGGGTATCGGCCGAGCTGTGGCCATGAAACTGGCGGATGAAGGCGCCCGGATGGTAATCGCTGCCCGCAATGAGACCAAACTCGGGGAGACTCATGCAATGCTTATGGCCAGAGGGGCCGCCTGTGTTGCGATTCCCTGTGACGTGACCGACGATGCATCGGTGAGGTCCATGGTGGATAATGCCGCCGATTCTCTGGGACAGATCGACATCTTCATGAATATCGCCGGGATCACCCTGGAAAAAGGGCTCGAATATGCAACCCCTGATGATTTCAGATATCTGATGGAAACGAACCTGCTCGGCACGGTACGGTGCACCCAGGCGGTACTGCCGTATCTGAAAAGGACACAGGGCCGGCTGGTAAACGTTGCAAGCATCATTGTGCGTTCCCCTTTCCCGTACCTCGGTGTGTATGCCTGTTCCAAATGGGCAGTGGCGGCCTTCAGCAATACCCTGCGCCAGGAGCTCAATGGGTCCGGTGTGCGGGTGCTGACCGTATACCCTACCATTGTCAAGACAGACATGGTGGATGAGGAACCCGTGCTGGCCAAATCACCGGCCCAGAGTCCTCAGCAGTGCGCTGCTGCAATCATCAAGGCAATGAAGAACGGCAGGTGCGTGGCAGAGACCGCCATCCTGCCGAAGTTCTTGAGCCTGGCATTCTACTTCTGTCCGCCCCTGGCTGACCGGATCACCAGGCTGTTCCTGCCCAAAGGGTATTGAGAAAGCGAACCCGGCAGCTCAGGATCTTTATATGAAAATAGAAGCCAGTATCCAGAATTCAGAAGCCAGAATAACTAATAGTCAAGATGTGGGGAACAAGATCTTGGGTATAGGGTGTAAGGTTTAAGGTCCAAGATGCAAGGCAAAAAGATAAATAAAAAATGACCGTATACCGTATACCTCAAACCTTAAACCTGGGTTTACCCTTCATATGACGTATAGAAAAAAGATGAGAAGAAAGGAATTGGATATGAGTGAGATGAAAGAATACTGCGTGGTGCTCACCACGTGTGCGAATACGCAGCAGGCTGATGAACTCGCATCCGGGCTTGTTGGAGAAAGACTGGCAGCCTGCGTTCAGATCACCGCCATCACGAGCTACTATGAATGGAAGGGTGAGGTGAACAAAGACAGCGAACAGCTCCTGCTGATCAAGGCAAAAAAAGAGTTCTACCCGGATATCGAGGCGTTCATTACCCGCAACCACACCTATGAGGTCCCGGAGATCGTCATGGTCCCTATCGAGCAGGGACTTTCAGGCTATTTCAGATGGATCGACGAGGTGAGCAGGTAAAACCATGTGAGATGAGGTGAAAGGAGAAACACGGATGAAGATCCATGCATATTCACTGGCAAGGTTCCTTTTCATTCTGGTGCCTTTGGTATTGATGTGCTTATTCTCCGGATGCAAACGCAGCGATATAGTACTTGTAACGCAAGGCAACCTGGCAGGCAGGCAAGGAACCATAGGCAAGGTCTTTGATTCCTGCCCCCTGTTCACCCAGGTGAAATGGGACAGGATTAAAGCAGATGACAGCAAGAGAACCGTCGTGTTTATTGCCGAGATATCCGCGCCGGACCTGCTGCGAACAATCGCCAGGGATGAGAACAACTGGCTGAGTATGGAGAAACGATTCTTTCAGGCTGTGTCTGCCGATGTACAAAAGGCCTGGCTGAAGGTAACCTTCCCCATCAACAGACCTGATTTTTCCCTGCAGGACATCATGCTCGGTATATCTACACAGGCGAAAACTGTCTGGTCTCCTTCTCTGAGTGATGCCGAAAAAGAGGGGGTGCTGGATGCCATCTACGAAAACAACGACCTGTTCTTTCCTCTCGTTGCACCATATGCAAATCCGTCCTCCAAAAAAGGCAGCACGCTCTTTCATGATCTGACCGGGAAAAGAATCACTGATTTTGAAAAGCTGGTGCACAAGTAAAGTTCGTCTGAATACGCGATGAAAGGAGGGAGCATGATCAATCATATTCATCATGTCCATATATTCGCCTCGGATCTCGACAAGTCTGTTGAATTCTATCGGGAAATGTTCGGCGGCGAAGTTGTTCTGGATATGGACCTTGCCGGGGCACGCAATGTTTTCATGAGAATCGGGACCGGCAGGATCCATTTCTATGACCAGAAACCAAAACATTCCCTGCGGGGAAGCATCCACCATTTCGGGATCCAGACCGACAGCATTGAAGAGATCGTGGAGAAGATGAAGGCAAAAGGTATCACCTTCACCAAGGGCATCACAGACCTGGGGGTGTGGAAATACATCATGGTCCCTGCCCCGGATGATATCCTGATCGAACTCTTCGAAGTGGACAAGGATATGATCCCCAGGGAATACCAGGACTACTTCGAATAGTCTCCTGATCCGAAGATGCCTGGAGATCTTCTGCTGAAGCTGTTTTCCAGACTGCCTCTAAATCAGCTCCTGGAAAGGGATCCCAGCCACC
>DAISYU010000121.1:0-7210 GCA_036825155.1 Thermodesulfobacteriota bacterium
ATATGGTCTTAGGTTTTTTTGTTCTTCCACTTCTGCCTGGGATCGTGAGCCCAAAGTCTTGGTCTGCCTTCTGCCTTAGTTCTCGAACCCACGTCTCGCAAGAAATCCCTTCTGCCTAGTTTCTCGCGCCCTCGTCTCGAAAGAAAGCACGTATCTGTTCAATTTTTCCTGATAATCGTGCCCGGATTTTCGCCATTCAGCGCACGAGTGAGCGTCCCCTGTTTATGGCAGTTGATGATCTTTATTTCCTCGATATTCTTTGCATCCAGCAGGAGTTCCACAAGGATGCGTTCAAGGACCATATCGTCCATCTTGCGGTCGAGAAGTTCTCGTGCCGTGATATCTCTGATGAGTTCGGCCTCCGGGTATATGAACGGGTTTTTGGTGTACAGACCATCACAATTCTTCAGCAGGATGCAGGATTTGGCGCCGAGAACCTCTGCAGCAAGAAACGCGCCTGTATCTGTGCGGTGCTGCGGAATGAAAGTGCCTGGTGAGGGTTCTTCGTAATAGCTGTACGGCGGTGTTCCGGCCATCACCGGCAGCAGGCCGATTTTCATCAGCATGGGGATGTCCATGATATTATCCGATTCAATGCGGATACCGCCGTTATCTGCCAGTACAGCTGCCACCATCTTTGCATTCTGTTTGCTCACGTCGGCAGTGAGTTCAGCGAGGATGCCGGTGGGCATTCCAAGGTCGATTCCCACGTCCATGACATGGCGAACCCGGACACCGCCGCCCACCACGATCAGCATGTCGTGCTGATCTTTCAGTGAGACGATCTCTTCGAGCAGCGGAAGGAGTACCTTTGATCCGAAGTCTATGGTGCCATGCCCTCCGATTTTGATGACATTCACATCCGGTGCAATCCGCACGGTGCGGTACTGTGTTTCTCCATATTCCAGAGACTTGCGTACCAGGGTTTCTCCCTGCAACCGATTATCTATCTCTCTGCGTCCTTTCATAATCTTGGTCATCAGATATCCTTTCTGAGATGATTGCGGCTCTCATTTCTGTTCATAGACTGTTCCTGTATAGGAAAAGTATAGGGTACTTGTATAGATGGGTCAAATGTAAAGGTGTATGTTTTCTTCATGGATCTGATTTGTCTGCAGGCCGTTCCTATATCTCGTTCCTTTCGTCCTTTTCCGCAAGTTTAAACCGCCAGGAGCAGAACCATTCATCCGGATGAGAATCCGGCGGGCATCCGATGCACTCGGTTCGTATCCTCGAATCAATGCCTTCGGCAAAGCGGCTGTACTCGACAAGACCGGCTGACTTGCATGGATAGTCATCCAGTCCTCTTCGTTTGCGGGCGGACTGAACGCGACAGTCATTCATCTGGAATACAAGGCTCTCAGGGCCTTCCTCGATGATGGTCTGTACGTTTATGCTAGCATACATGCGGAACTTCAGCGCCTTTTTCAGTCCCTCGATCCCGGGATGTTCGGGCAATTCCAGAAATTCTTTTATGGACCATGCCTCGAATGGTGAAAATCGTGTCCAGCATGAATCGTTGCAGCGTTTGGCTTCGTTCATTCCATGGGCCGACTCTACTGCCTGAAACCATATACCATCCCCGGCGATCCAGTTTGTGCCAAGGTTGCCTATCAGTTCGAGAAGTCTGTCCCGCGGCAGATCCAGAAGTGGTTTCGGTATGCCATCTTTCATTTCAAAACCGAAGAAACGCGAAAGTCTGTTCATCTGGGCAGTATAGCTGCCGTGATATGCTGTTTTCATGATGTCCAGTGCCTTCTCGAGTCCCAGCTGGTGTTCCACCTCCCTGAACCAGAGTGTGTGATGAACCATGGTGCGGTGGAGCATATCCAGAACAAGGCGAGACATTTCTTCAGGACTCAGATCCTCGATGCTGTTTACGGGATTTTTCATTGGTAATACCCCTCCTTTATGGAAACGGCAACCATCCTTTTACTGCTTTTTCCTGCACTATATCTTGTACAATAACGCTTTTTACCAGGATAAGGATTGTTCATAAGCCCATTGAGGTCAAACCTCCTGTGCATGCCGCCGTCCTGTCACCACTTTTACAAACCAGGGATGTATTATCAAGGTTAAAAGCTGCCCGGAATAAAATAGTCTGGACCCCGATTTCTTGATTTGTCTGAGATCATGAGCTCTCTGGTTTTACTGCAAGTCCTCCCTGTCAGTTGATCTGGCTCCTGAATTCTGTCCGCCACGGCGGATGGATTCTATTTTTCACATAAAATCCCCACATCCTGTTTCATTTCATCCTCCCTTGACTTTCATCGAACCCGGTTTATCTTTAACAATTGTCCGGATATAGGCTTTTATCTGTACCGTATATATGTCATCTGCTTTCCTTTTTGATAATCAAATGCTTGAGTCCCAACTATTCGTTCAGGAAGAGATACCTCTTCCTGACACAGCTTTTCTTAACCAGACATAGGCAGGGAAGGAGGCCTTCCCTCAGGCTGGATCAGAGGGCTCCGGTCTTCTGGGGAAAGGCCACAGTGAAAAATCAGTTAACAGGAAGAGAAAAGGAGGAAAACTAGTATGCCAAGAGTACATAAATCTATCGATATCAAGGCACCGGTTGAGAAGGTCTTCGCTTATCTGGATGACCCAAGGAATGCACCGGAATGGATACACAGCATGATAGATGTCAAGAATGTTAAAGGGTCCGGACGTGGCACCCATTACGACTGGACCTGGAAAATGGCCGGAGTGAAACTGACAGGGGAATCTGACCTCACAGAAGACTTACCCAATGAAAAGATCGTAGTTAAAGGCAAAGGAGCTATTGAAAGCACCTGGACATTTAAATTCAAACCTCATGGAGATATGACTCATCTGGATATGGATATCGACTATAAAATACCCATCCCCGTTGTAGGAAAAGTTGCAGAAAAGCTTGTTCTGAAACAAAATGAGCGAGAGGCTGAAATAGATGCGCAGAATCTCAAAGACAGGATGGAAAGCTGATTCGAGGTGAATAACACGTAATTCCCAGCGCCTGACATCAAAAGAAGCGTCATTCCGGTCTCCCTTAGTCATTGCGAGTTCGCCGCGGCGGACAAAGCTCCATTTCTGCGGAATAGCAGAAAGGGACGTATATACATGCGCCCGGAGTGCGAGGGTCAAGGACGGCCTGAGTAAATCTCATGAGCATATAAACTGCTGGATTGCTTCGCTGCGCTCGCAATGACTGCATTTTGCAGTGGCCTGACATTAACAAAGGTTCCTTCCATTGATAACAGCAGGCAAAGCCAGCTGTGGATTCCTCGCAATGACAGGAGGGGACGTTGTACAATGGCTTTCTTTTCATTCTGACTTCTGGATACTGGATTCTATTTTATATAAGTTTCGTGAGCCCCAAGTCTTGCCTATTAGTTTTTTATCCAATACTCCGGTACTCCCCCGCGGTAGCGGGATCTTCGACAATACTCCAGAACTCAAACATTCCCCCACGGTAGCGTGATCTTCGACATTACTCCAATATTTTTACTCCCCAGTGATCAAACCCCGGCCTTGACTTCTCCGGCAAGGTATGCCTTGAATTCATAGTGTATTGTGCAATTGAGTAAGGAGGTTTTCATGGAAAATCTTGTCAATGAGAAAGGGCAGATACGGTGGGGGGTATACGACGAGCCGGTAAACTGCGTCAACTACCAGGATTACCGGCTGGAAACACCCATGGGGCTGAAGGTCCCGGCCGTTTTCAGGAAGGCGCGTGCAAACCAGTTTCATTTTATGGGGGTGGTTGGGCCCGATCTCATGGTCGGAATCGGCGTGGTGGACCTCAAGTATCTCTCGAACGGGTTCTTCTATGTCTATGAAAAATATACAGGCAAGATAACAGAATCAACGAAGCTGGTGCCACTCGGCAAATGCGTCCTCATCGATCCTTACCCGGAAAAACCCAAGAGCGTCTTTTCAGGCTCAGGACTTTCCATCGATATCACAGCGGATTCTCTCAAGGCATCGGGCCGGGGCATTGCACTGGACATAACCTTAGACAGCAACGCTACAAAACCTCTGCGGATCTGCACCCGGGCCGGATACCGGGGATGGGTCTATACCCAAAAGATAAGCCCCCTGAGCATAAATGGGTGCATCACAACACCCGGCGGCACGAAAGACCTGTCGTCACCTGCATACTGGGCACTGTCAGACTGGACGTGCGGTTTCATGCGAAGGGAGACCTGCTGGAACTGGGCCTCCACAGCCTTCACCCTGGGTGACGGGAGATCCCTGGGTATGAACCTGTCATGCGGGGTCAATGAGACGAGTTTTACGGAAAACGCCTTCTGGATCGACGGGGACATGACCAAGGTCGATACCGTGGATTTCAGATTCGAAAACAACAATCTCTTTTTGCCGTGGCATATCAAGTCCGCCGATGGAAAGGTGGACCTCATGTTCAACCCGGAAGCTTCACGAAAGGAAAACGTCAATGCCATGGTTATCAAATCGAAGTTCACACAGCTCTTCGGGAATTTTGCAGGCAAACTCATAACGGACAGCGGCGAGGTCATTGACGTGAATGCCTGCCCGGGCTTTGCCGAGGACCACTTCGCCAGGTGGTGATAACAAAAGCAAGGAAGAGAAAACAAGACTGCCCAGCTTTGGATACACGCTGCATTTGGATTGTTAGGTGAATTGCCGGGAGGATGCATATGGATAACTCGGGACAAGCAGAAACATATCGCAGGCTTGGAACAAAGATTGACAACCTGCCTGCCAGGACACCGTGGAACGAGACATTCTACAAGATCCTCAAAGAACTGTATACCGAAGAAGAGGCGGAAATCCTGATTGCAATGCCGTATAATCTGTCCTCGCTCGACAGGATCGCCCGGGCCGGCGGTGTTGGGAAAACCCGTCTGCAGCATGTCCTGGAAAACATGTGCAGCAAAGGGCTGGTTATAGATGTCTGGAACGAGAACGAAAACCAGTACTACTACATGCCATCCCCCATGGTCGTTGGCATATTTGAATTCACCCTGATGAGAACAGGTGATGGTCTCGACACCGGGAAAATGGCTGCACTGTTCCATGAATACTTCGAGCCGTTCCATACGGCAAATTTCTCAAACGGCGAACAGATCTCGGCATTGAGGGTGGTGCCTGTTGAAGAAACCATACGGGCTGACGAACATATCGAATTTCTTGATTATGAAAAAGCGTCTTTCCTCATCGAAAATTCTGACAAGTTTGCCATGGGAATATGCGCCTGCAGGAACGAGAAGTTCCACCTGGGAGAAAAGAAGTGCGATACACCCCTGGACAACTGCAGCTCATTCGGCCTGGGTGCGGATTTCCTGATACGGCATAACCTGGGCAGAGAGGTGTCGAAGTCCGAGATGCAGGAGAATTTTGCCCGGTCGAAAGAACTCGGTCTTGTCCTGAGTGTCACCAACACCCGGAAAAACCCTGTCGCTGTCTGTCACTGCTGCAAGTGCTGCTGCGAATTCCTGGCAGGGATAAACAGATTCGGCCGGACAAACAGCGTAGCCACATCCAATTTCATCTCAAGCATAGATGAAGACGCATGCACCGGGTGTGGGAAATGTGTGGAAGTGTGCCCGGTAAACGCGCTGAGCCTTGTATCCGCCAACGATCCAACAAAGCCCAAGAAAAAGAAAAGCCGGCTGAACACCGAACTCTGTGTCGGGTGCGGCGTCTGCGCATTAAAGTGCCCTACAGGCGCTGTAGACATGATAAACCGCGGGACCAGGATCATTCACCCGGAAACCATCTTCGAATCGATAATCCTGTCATCCCTGGAGCGGGGAACACTGCAGAACCAGATATTCGACGATCCGCAAGCAGTTACCCATAAGTTCATGAGGACGTTCATTGGTGCCTTCCTGCGGCTTCCTCCGGTGAAAAAGGCCCTTATGAGCAACTCCCTGCGATCCTCATTCCTGAGCTTTATGAAAAAGGGTGTTCAACTGCAGGGCAAAGGCTGGATGTTGGAATTATAAGGAGTTGAGTGTCCGGATTGGACAAGCCGGTATACATTGCTATGAACGACTGCCCGGGCTTTGCCGAGGGGCGCTTCGCCAAGTGGTGATCGCAGGGGAAAAAAATTGAACCGTTCCCTTGTCCTGCAGAAACGGAGCTTCTATACACTCCGAATGAATCAGTTCTGTCATTGCGAGTCCGCCGCGGCGGGCGAAGCAATCTAGTAGTTTGGGTGCTTATGGGATTGCTTCGTCATCCTACGAGGAGGATTCCTCGCAATGACAGTTGCAGGTCATGGTAGCGAACCTGCCAACGTGTCGTGCGTAGCTAGAGGTGAAGCATGATGACAGATGAGCTACCTGACAAGCCATGTGTCGGGTAGCTCTCCGCCGCGGCGGATCCCAACCCGACCTACGGACTGTTTTTATGGAAGTTTTTCGTTCCCCAAGTCTTGCCTATTAGTTATTCAAGTCTTCTGTTTTTTCCCTATACCTTAGACCTTATACCTTACACCCAGGTTTTTATTATTTGTCTTTCCCCAGCGCCTAACGCCTAGTGCCTCTTCAAATTCACCTAGTTGACCACAACACCGGAGATATTACTGAGCGGAATTTTGAGGGCATCGCTTAAAAGCTGTTTCATCGAATTCAAGGCCTGCTCCGGGGAGGAATAGCTCGTTGCCCAGCGATCAAAGCCGGCCTTCTTCACGATAAATGACAGGTGCACTTTCTGTGATGCGGTTACCTGTGATTCAAACTCGGGCGAAAAGAAGTTTACATCGATGTGGGTGAACACCTTGTTGTCGAAAATCGGAGGGATAATGCTGTTGATAATCTCCCGGGCTTTCTCGTTATAGTCATTTTCAATCTTATGCACGATGTTCATCTTTCGATCGACCATCTCTTGGGAAAGCATCTTGTCGATTATCTCCAGGCGGCGCAGACCCACTTCCTTGTCTTCCTTGTTTATGTCGATATTGATATCGGTTCGTTCAGGTCCGGAGTTCGCTGCCTGGATATTATCTCCAAATGAGGTGACTGCTGAGAGGAGCAATATAAGAAAAAGCAGACTGCATACTCTTTTGATCTTCATATTTCCCCCTTCTCGATTAGGGCTGTATCCCTGGTCAATTTAATACATGCATTTGCCTGTTCGGTTAATCTACGCCAACTTCATGCAGCCTTCAAGAAGAATCAGACATACAAAGACCACTTCACCCGGAGGTGATCACAAGGGGAGGGGGATGAGAATAGTGCCT
>DAISYU010000121.1:7310-9787 GCA_036825155.1 Thermodesulfobacteriota bacterium
ACGACCTGTCCTGCGACTTGTCCTGCATAGCTATAAGCGAAGCAGGAAGCCAAAGGCGTAGCCTGATGCGGTGATATAGTTCCAGGTTTTTTTGTTTTTCCTAACAGGCATAGCCGTTTGGCCACAACGAAAGATGAAAAAGTATCCGGTTTGCTTCAAATGTTTAAGGTTTTTCTTCTGGCCCCTGAATTCTGGATACTGGATTCTATTTTCATATAAACGCCTTCCCCTTTTTCTCCTCAGAGGCCGAGGTAAGTTTTTCGTATGACCTCGTCCTGGAGCAGTTGCTCACCGGCACCTTCGGCAATGATTTTCCCGGACGACAGCACATAGTTTCGAGAGGCCATTTTGAAAACCGTGCTCACCTCCTGCTCGACGAGAAGGACTGTGATTCCCAGGTTGCGAACCCCAACGATTCTTTCAAAGACTTCCGTGCGCAAAATGGGAGCCAGACCGGTAGAGGGCTCATCAATGCAGAGCAGTTTGGGGTTGGACATCAGTGCTCTTCCGATGGCGAGCATCTGCTGCTCGCCGCCGGACAGTGTTCCCGAGATTTGAGAGGACCGGGTCTTAAGGATGGGAAACAATTTGTATACCTTATCGAGATTGTCTGCGACCTCATCCTTTTTATGCAGGAGATAGGCGCCGGCCATGAGGTTATCGATGACAGTCATCTCTTTAAAGGGACGTCGTCTTTCCGGGCAGTGTATCAGGCCGCGTTTGACAATTTCATAGGCAGGCATCCTGTCTATTCTCTCCCCGTCAAAGGTAACCGTTCCCTCGATGGTAATGTCCCCGCCCGTTGACCTGCTCGTAATCTCCTTCTCCCGCAGCACCAGGCCGGTTATCGCCCTCAGCAATGTGGATTTTCCTGCCCCGTTCGGGCCTACCAGGCTTACCAGTTCGCCCGTTTCTACGCCCATACTCAGGTCGTTAATGACCATGGCCCTGTCATAGCAGACTGTCAGATTTTGTACTTCCAGCAGCACTGTCAGATTTCCCCTTTCCCGAGATAGGCCTCTATCACCTTGGGATTATTAACGATCTCTACAGGCGAGCCATCAGCTATGATGGTCCCGAAGTTGAGCACGATGATGCGATCGGCGATCTTCATCAACTGCTGCAGCTTGTGCTCTATGATGATCATTGCCGGCCCCTCGCTGTGAAGCCTTCCGAAACGACCGCCCTTGTGCAGACGATGGATGGATTTGGCCATGAGTTCCGTTTCTGCCGGGCTGAGTCCCCCGAACGGTTCATCCAGAATAAGCAGTTCGGGCTCGGTGGCAATGGCCCGGGCCACTTCGAGCCGTTTCAGATCCCCCTGCGAAAGCGTCGAGGCGTCTTCGAGTGCCATGTCTGAGATGCCGGCAAATTCCAGTGCGTCCATGGCCTTGGCCTCGATCCTCTTGACCCACTCTCCCCGTTTCATGGCGCGCGGGGAAAGACAGGACACCATGACATTGGCAATGATAGGAAGGCGCCTGAAAGGTCGCATGTTCTGAAACGTGCAGGCAATACCCCTGTTGACGATATTCCAGGTCTTTTTGCCGGAGATCTCCCTGTTTTTGAAACGGATACTCCCCGAATCCGCCTTCAGGATGCCGCTTATCAGCCGGACAAGCGTCGTCTTTCCGGCGCCGTTGGGACCGATCAGGCCCAGGATCTCGTCCCGGGCAACGGAGAAATTGACGTCTTTGACCGCCATGAGCCCACCGAAATGCTTGTTCAGGCCCCTGACCTCCAGAAATGCTTCGTCCATGTCAGCTTTCCTCGGACTCTTCCCTCAACTCCCTGCGGGAGACCTTTCCCACGTCCGTCTTCGGGAGTTCGCCTCTGAATTCTATAATCTTGGGCACCTTGTAGTCGGCAAGATTCTCTTTGCAGAAGTCCTTGATTTCTTCTTCTGAAATCTTCCCCCGTGCCTCACTTTCCAGGATAACATAGGCCTTTATGATATTGCCCACCCTCGGGTCGGGCACCCCCACAACGCCGGCGGCCTTGATTTTGGGATGCTGGTACAGGACTTCTTCCACATGCCTGGCAAAGACGGAGTATCCCTTGTATTTAATGAGATCCCGTTTGCGGTCAAAGAAGTAGAAATATCCTTCCTCGTCCATTTTGACGATATCACCCGTCCTCAGCCATTTCTCCCCTTCTATGTCGATCAATGATTCGGCGGATTCCTTCTCCCGTTTCCAGTAGCCCTGCATAATGTTCGGACCGTTCAGGATCATTTCCCCCACCTCGCCGGGGGGCATGAAATCCGTCCCCGCATGATCGACGATGGCGGCCTTCATTCCGGGCAGGGGTATTCCGAAGGACCCTCTCTTTGGCCTTTGATAGGGGCTGCTGTGGCTCACGCCGCAGGTTTCGGTCATCCCATACCCCTCGAAGATCTGCGACTGAGTCCGCTTTTCCCATGCCTCGATGGTTGATTCGTGAAGGGTATCGGCGCCGCAGGCGATCAGTTTGAGGCG
>DAISYU010000122.1:0-1813 GCA_036825155.1 Thermodesulfobacteriota bacterium
AAAAAAAGGCCTTTTTACCCACAAGGCAGGAGTAAAAAGGCCCAGAGACGGGTTTGTTTCTTAGAACAGGAATATCGGGTAGGAGTCCGGGTTCTTGCCGAAACACGTAAGGTCGTCGATTTTCTCTATTTTTGATCCTTTCAGCAGGGCATACAGCGACCGCTCGACACCAAGTCCTCCCCCGAAGGTCTCAGGGAAATAGGGCTTGCCGCTTGCGTCTTTCATGGCAACTGCAGTAAGGAACGGGCCGTAGCCGTCCATTATGGAGATGTTGTCCAGCACGCCGTTTTCGAATCTGGGTTCCTCGGGGATAATCTTATTGTCTATGAGCCTCTGGACAATGGGCTCATAGAGCCATTCCCTAATGGCACCGGAGAATATCTCCAGGGCAGGACTGAACTTGCCAGTCTCCCGGATGATCGATTTTGCACAGATATCGTAGTTGTAGATCATGTCCGAGGTGAATGAAGACAACGGCATCTTGCTGCCGTCGCCAAGGAGATACGGATAAATAAGGTCATAGTTCTCCCGCATCAGGCCGGTTACCCAGAAGAACTGCGAGTCGATGTCCTGGCCGGCCTTTGCATCGATATCCATCTTGCCGTATTTGGCCAGCGCCTCGTCATGCCTGATGCGCGGGAACGGCCGGGAAGGAACTTCAATGGCAACACCTAAGAACTTGAGCTCATCTTCATTCTTTTCCACAATCTTTGTCATGGCTGCAATGATCATGCGTTCGAAGAAGTCAATCGCCTTTTCAAAATCCTCTTCCAGTATTTTCTTAACCTTTTCCTGAGAATTCGTATATTCCTCCAGGCCGATCCCCCTGTTGCGCCTCAATTCGATATCGATCTGCGAGAAATCGATCAGATACTTGCCCCGCTGTTTTCTCTGGGGACTCTCGATCTCAAGACGTATATTCGGAGAATCCACGAAAATGCCTTTTATCTTCGGATTGAAGCATGCCAGAAACTTCGAATAAATCATCGAGTGCGTGGCAACATAGGGCATACCCTTATAGTGTATGGTGGGTACATGTTCCACGTCATGTGCCAGCGGATCGGTTACCGGACTCATCTGCACCCTCTCAAGATTGACCAGTCCCTCATCTATGAGATAATTCTGCACGGCTGAGACCAGACTGGTTCTGACAGCCATTGCAGCACACAGTTCTTCATTCACCCATTTATCGATGTAATTCTCCTTGATGAAGTCCTCGAATGTTGTACCCGATTGAACGAGAGATGCCTGGAAATGGAAGAGATCTTCACCGATAAATCCCATGTTTGCCTCCTTTTACTTCTTCTTTTTTATTCAACCGAATCATTGTGAGGTGAAATACCCGCATCCATTGGATCGATATACTCCAGTCCACTACAACGAATGGCTTAACACCTGGTAAAGCAACCTCTGTGCCAGGAAACTTTTTTGCGTAAATCTCTCCGGCAAGGATTCCCCAGGAGGGTTGATTTTTACCCGTATACGATAAGAAGATACTGGAGACACATAATGGTAAGTATCTGTCAAACAGCTTATGGCCTGGCTCTGCAGCCTAGCAGCTGATCAAGTCATTGCGGTTGCAGATCATATGGCATTTGCACACTCATCAGGGAATACACAATGATCACATCCATTGTGATATGATCTCAACACCATGCATACAACCCTCAATTCGGTTCAATTTTGTGCCACCACAATGGTGTGCTCCATTTTCGTTAAGCAGATTTCTGGACGAAAACCCTGGAAATTCACGATGCATGAGATGTGTGCAAGGCCCTTTTCAAGAACAGTTCATTCTCGCGCCAAGCCGCCA
>DAISYU010000122.1:1913-9626 GCA_036825155.1 Thermodesulfobacteriota bacterium
CGCCAAGCCGCCAAGGAACCCTCTCTTTTTTTAGTTTGAGATTGCGTCGTCGTCCAGAGTGGACTCCTCGCAATGACTGTCGGGGTACATATGTATCTCATGAGTGGGATCCGTAGATTGAGATGAAAGAGAAGGCATAAAAGGGTTCATAATGTTAATCGGAATCATATGATCTTGATCAAGAATGAGAGATGCCCTCCCCTATGGGAGGTTGAAACAAAGCCTGGCCCTTTGGGTCAGGATTATTTATTCATTCTTAGCGTCTTTGCGCCTTTGCGCGAGTATATTTTTTCTCCGCGACTTCATTCTTTGCTCATTTGCGCGAGGTTCTCTTTTCTCCTGTTACTAGACTGCAAGAATAGGGACTAAGTGTTCTCAGAAGCAGTATTTATCGAACTCAAGAGGTATCCGGGTAGGATAATCACCGCTGAAGCACGCTGTACAGTATTGGGATCTTTCCTGCACGGTATTGAGCATCCCTTCGATAGAAAGATAACCGAGTGAATCAGCCCCCAGGTAGTCCTGTATAGCAGAGATCTCCTTTGCACTTGCGATGAGCTCCGAGGATGTGGAGATATCAATGCCGTAAAAGCAGGGAAATTTGATAGGCGGGGAGCTGATCCTCACGTGTACTTCCTTTGCACCCTTAGAGCGCAGGAGATTCACGATCTGCTTCATGGTAGTGCCTCTGACAATAGAATCGTCGACGAGTATTACCCTTCTGTCCCGAAGAACGCCGCTGACCGGATTGAGCTTGACCTTGACATCGAGCTTCCGTTTATCCTGATGGGGCGCAATGAAGGTACGGCCGATATAGTGGTTGCGTATGAGTCCTATCTCGTACTTGATGCCGGACTGGCGCGCATACCCCAGGGCTGCAGTATTGCCCGAGTCAGGCACGGCAATGGTTATGTCGGCTTCAACAGGCGCCTCTCTGGCAAGCTGCTTGCCCAGTGACCGCCTCACCTTGTCCACCTTCTCGCCGAAAACGAAACTGTCAGGCCTTGAGAAATAGATATGTTCGAATATGCAGAAGCTCTTTTTCACCGTCTGCGGCAGATGAAAGGATGTAAGCCCGTTTTCATCAATGACAACGACCTCCCCCGGTTCCACACTCCGTACGTATTGTGCCCCGATAATATCAAAGGCACAGCTTTCAGATGCAACGACATAGGCATCACCGAGTCTGCCCAGCGACATCGGCCTGAATCCATGAGGATCCCGTGCAGCGATCATTTTATCCGGTGTCAGCATCACGAAGCAGTATGCCCCGACTATCTTGTTCAGGCCATCCATGAGCATATCGACTATGGTGCTTTCTTTCGAACAAGCGATCAGGTGCAGGATGATCTCACTGTCCGATGTGGTCTGGAATATGGATCCTTTATCCTGCATATCCTTTCTCAGTTCCTGGGCATTCGTCAGGGTCCCGTTGTGGGCCACGGCAATCTTGCCGGACTTGCACTCGATTAATATGGGCTGTGCATTGATGAGTTCATTTGCGCCCTTGGTGGAATACCGGTTGTGTCCGATGGCACAACTGCCTTTCAGCCTCGGCATGGCGCCTGGATCAGAGAAGACGGACCATACGAGCCCGAGTCCCTTATGGACCTGGATGTCACAGCCATCCGAGGCGGCAATGCCGGCACTTTCCTGTCCTCTGTGCTGGAGGGCATAGAGCCCGAGATAGGCCTTTTCGGCAGCCTCGGGATCACCGAATATACCGAATACCCCGCATTCCTCATGCAGGCTGTCATCATGTTCAAGTATCATTCAAGCACTCCTTTGATATGGTATGAGTAATGATATACTGGAGACATCATGAAAAAACGTATTCATTTTTGCGTCAGTCCGGACCGAAATCAAGACAGACCACTCCTTTACATTCTCTGCCACCACAATAGCAATAGCAAATATGAGACCATGGTCGGGATAAGAGCCGGAATCTGCCTGGAAAGCCTCTTTACCAGCATATGAGCGTACTTTCCATACGTTAAGGGATATTACATATTCGTTAAATGCATCATCAATGAAACATTTTTGTACAAACACTGCCTTCGATGTACTGGCATATATCACTTAGCGCCTAACAGGCATGGCCAGCTGGCCACAACGAAGGATGAAAAAGTATCCGGACTGTTTTAAGATATCAGCCAAGATGCTTCAATAATTTTATTGTAAGCTAATTGTGAACATCCGAATTAGTCATTCCCTCGAAGGAGGAAATCCAGTATTGTCAGAAAGTTCTGGACCCCCGCCTTCAGGCTTCGTTTGCTGCTTCGCCCAACAGGCCGCGGGGGTGACGTTCCTTATGTTATTCTGTAATTATCTCATCTGGATACTGAATTCTGGATACTGGATTCTATTTTCATATAAATGCCTGACGCCTGTCATATTATGCGCTGAAGGTAAGCTGCGTCCCGGACATGTTGAGTACGAACTGTTGAGGCATTTCTTTCTCGATGTGCATTATGGCCTTCCTGCCCGTGCAGTGAGTCGGGATGATATAGTCCGGGTCCAGCTTTTTCAGTTCATCCGTTGTTCTCTCGATAATGGGTTCAAAGAGCGGGCCGGAGAGGTGAAATCCCCCCATTACGGCATGCACCTTCTCAATCCCGGTTACCTCCTGTGCATGCTTTACTGTATTGACAATGCCGGCATGGGCACATCCGGAAAGAACAACCAGCCCCTTGTCTTTTACATGTATTACCACTGCCGTATCATCTTCAATGGGGTCCCACTGTTCCTTTCCGTCTTTTACAAGGTGCGCCACGGGAAAACCTTTCTCGAAATCCGTCTGCCGCGGAACCTGCCCCAGAAACACAACGTCCCCTCCCAGGAGCTCGTAGGGTTCCTGAGTCTCTATCAGGTTCACCCCGCTGGCTAGCACCTTGTCTTTTGAGAACTCCGGAAAATAAACCTTGAGCTCCTCTGAGAATTTCAGGTACCTCGGTGTGACAAAAGCACCGGGATGAACGACAAAGTCGATCCTGTCACCCACCATGTCAACTATGGCCTCAAAACCACCGGTGTGGTCCATATGACCATGGGATAACGCCAGTGCCTGGACCGATCCCATATCTACTCCGAGAACACGGGCATTGTACGCGGCACCATGAGACGAAAACCCGAAATCAAAGATCATTGTCCTGGCAGCATTACCGGACGTGGTTCGTATGAATGCGGAGAACCCGTGTTCAGCCAGTACCGAATTCTTGAGCTCTACACCTTCGAGCGGATTCGCCCTGAGAACGACTGCGCTGTTCTCCATATCAGTGATATCGATATAGTTGTCCTGCAAGGTGAGGATCTCTACCTTGTCCACCTCATTGATCTTCATGGCCTACCCTCCTTTTATAATAATAACGTCTGCTGATGGGATAATAAACATCCGTGACGAAAAAACCGGGAGCAGCTACAGAAAAGGTGGAGTTGAGTCCAACACTCGGCTGAAGCAGCTCCCATGGAGAAGAGGTATCTATACCAACTCGATATCTCTTTATTTTTAGTTTATTCTGCAAATCTTACGGCCTTTAATGATCACACTGGTTCTCCCGGGTCACCAGTGTATCTCCCAGATACGATAGTACTATCTCTTCAGGATCCGCTGTCGGTGCTCCCACGACCACCTGGATCCCGTTTTGGGCGAACAGGTCCTGCGCCCGCGATCCCATGCCACCGGCAATAATGATATCAGCCCCCCTGTCCTTGAGCCAGGCAGGCAGTAAACCCGGTTCATGGGGTGGAGGAGTCAGGTATTCTCTGGACAGGACTGTTTTGTTCTCACTGTCCACATCATAGAGTATAAACGTCTCACAATGGCCGAAATGTGAACTGAGCACGCCCTCGGTAACCGGCAGTGCAATCCGTTGTGTATTACCATCCTTCTCGGGCATCACGGGCTCTTCATTCTCGGCTTCGCTGTCCAGGTCCATCAACGGTTGGACGGCCCTGACAAAAGCCTTGGCAACTTCCGTATTGGAATAATGATAGACAAACGGATCCCCTTTGTCGGATGCCTCAACGATCAATGGATCTATGGGGATTCTCCCGAGGAACGGCACATTCATCTCAGAGGCCATCTTTTCCCCGCCGCCGGTCTTGAAGATATCCAGCACCGCCTTGCATTCCGGACAGACAAAACCGCTCATATTCTCGATAACACCGAGTACGGGCACATTCAATTTTCTGCAGAAATTGATGGACTTGCGCACATCAATGGTGGAGAGATTCTGCGGGGTCGTTACGATAATCGCACCATCGCTTTCCGGGAGGAGTTGCGCAACAGAAAGAGGTTCATCACCCGTACCCGGAGGAAAGTCCATGATAAGATAGTCAAGCTCTCCCCATTTCACCTCGGTGAGCAGCTGTTTGATTACATTCATCTTCATGGGGCCTCTCCAGATCACGGCCTCGGATTCGTCATGGAGCATGAAACCCAGGGAGATCACCTTCAATCCACCGGAGAGCTCTACCGGCAGCAGCGATTCTCCATCGTGTTGCAGTTGCTGCCTGCCCAGTTTCAGCAGGGTCGGGATACTCGGTCCATGAAAATCAATATCCAGTATACCCACTTTTTTCCCTTCCATGGCCAGTGCAATGGCAACATTGGCGGTGACCGTACTTTTCCCCACACCACCTTTCCCTGAAAGAACCATGATCTTGTGTTTTATCTTCGACATCCGGTTCTTCAGGGCCTCGCTCTCGGTAATCTCCCGCAACTTCTGCTGCGCCTGACTCGATTTATCCTGGCAACCACTCGATGAACATCCCTTGTTTTTGTTTTGACAATCCATTTTTCCTATCTCCTTATGAATGTTTCTTTGCGGTATGTATCTCTTACAGCGTAGAGTATTCTTTTCTCTGATCTCTTTGCTGTTATAATATTGCGTTCTTTCAATGCATTGACATACTTTATGGCTTCATTCCGGTGGATTTTGAGACCGGACGCCAGATCATCTATGGTACAAGGCCGGCGTTTGACAAGGTTGAGAATATCTTCCTGCCTCGTCTCATGTAACGGTTGATCGTACGTTTTGTTTCCATGGGAGATAATCTCACAGTCATGGCCAATGTATTGCCGGATCTCTTCCATTTCTTCCATGCTCACCGCTTCGACAAAGTATTCTGCACCACCTCTGACGGCAGTGTTGAGCTGTATGCGATCAGGTTTAATGTGTTTGAGTATGTCCTTCAGCTTCCTCAGCTGTTGTTTATTGTCTGAAATCGTATTGACAATAAAGACTTCGAGCCATATGGGACCGGAGAATTCATCCCTGAGCAGAAGAAGACCCTTTACCATCTTGTTAAAGGTGATATCTGGATGCGGCCGGTTGATCCGATGGAAGGTCACTTCATTCCCGGCATCCAGGGATGGGATTATCAGATCGGCATCCATTATCGATCTGCGCACTTCCTGCTGCCAGAGCAACGATCCGTTGGTCAGCACCGCCACCTTGATATCGGTGATGTTCTTAATGCCGTCTATAATATCCCCGAGCCCTTCATGAAGGGTCGGCTCACCGGATCCCGACAGGGTGATGTAGTCCGTCTCAGGTATGTATGGCAGTTTTTTCTCCAGCTCTGTCAGTATCTCCTGGACAGGATAGAACATCTGGCGTTTACAGATCTTCCGGGTCGTTCTTCCGAGCTGGCAATAAACACAATCGTATGTACAGGTCTTAAAGGGAACAATGTCCACTCCCAGTGAACTGCCCAGGCGCCTGGATGGTACGGGGCCGAAAACATATTGATATGTGTTTGTATCATTCATATCAGCATACCTTACCCGAGCGCATAGATAATGTTTCTCCAGACAGACTTGATATCTTCGGATATTGCGCCGCCGGTGTACTCGACCACGCTGGACTTCATGATCTGCGCCTTTGTTACTGCCGGATCGTAGCGTATTCTGCCGGCAGACTTTATTCCCTGCTCTGCGGCCTTCGACTCGATCTCCTCGGCGATATCAGGGTTGAGGTCCCACTTGTTTATGCAGATGGTGGTGGGAATGTTGAAATGCCTGGTCAGCTGTGCAACACGGTCCAGGTCATGTTGCCCTGAAAGAGTCGGCTCGGTGACAACAAGTACCATGTCTGAGCCGGTTATGGAGGATATAACAGGGCATCCAATACCCGGGGAGCCGTCAACAATAATAAAATCAAGCTGATCCTGCTCGGCAATCCTGCGGGCTTCCTGCCGGATGAGGGTCACGAGCTTTCCTGAATTCCCCTCGGCAATACCGAGACGTGCGTGAACCATGGGTCCGTATCTGGTAGATGATATAAACCACTGACCGTTGACAACCGGTTCGAAGACGATTGCATCGTCTTCGCATATTCGGGTGCATACAGCGCATCCCTCACAGAAGGTGGGATCGATCCGTGGTACTGCACGGCCTGCGGTAGGAGGGTAATGGATCGCTTCAAAGCGACAGGAAAGTACACACTTTCCGCAGGCCGTACATTTTTCATCCAGTATCCGTGCTTTCTTTCCCCCTGAGAAATCGTTGGTTGCCTGAACCTGTGGATCGAGAACCAGGAAGAGGTCTGCAGCATCAACATCACAATCCGCCAGCACCTTGTGGTCGCAGAGAGATGCTATCGAGGCAACAAGACTTGTTTTCCCTGTTCCACCTTTTCCGCTGATAATTACGATCTCTTTCATGATACCGTCACTCTTGTGCCTGTTTTACATCAGGGCAATAAAGGATACTGATTTTTTCCCAACAGTCTTCAAACAACCCTTTATATTCATGTACTGCATGGACAATCATCTCACCGCGAGAGTATGCCTCGGCAATCCTGCGGTCATCGGGTATCTGAAGGACAATATCTATAGTTTCGTCATCACAATAGCGCCAGACCTCTTCGTCGCCGATATCACAACGATTGATGGCTACGGCAAATGGCTTTTCAAGCTGGCGGACCATTCCCACCGCCAGTTTCAGATCATTGAGGCCAAACGGCGTTGGCTCCGTGACAAGGAGGACAAAGTCTGCATCCTTGACCGATTCAATAACCGGGCATGAAGTACCCGGTGGCGAATCAATGATAAGGACATCTGTTTTATCCGCGGCCTTCTTGACACCTTTAATCACAGCCGGGGACATCAGCTCCCCTATATTGAGCACACCCTGAATGAACCGGATGCCGCTACTTGTCCCTTTCTCCACTATCCCTACAGGGCGGTGTGTCTCTTCAATCGCCTGTTCCGGACAGAACAGTGTGCACCCGCCGCAACCATGACACAACTCGGGAAAGATGAGCACGTTGCCTTTTACTACAACGATGGCCGAATACTCGCACACCTGGCCGCAGATGCCGCAGCCGGTGCATTTTTCCTTAATCACACGGGGCAATACTACATTGACAGCCTGTGATGTATCAATTTCGGGCTTGAGAAATATATGACAGTTGGGCTCTTCTACATCACAGTCCAGGAGTTGAACTGCTTTTCCCCGTTCAACAAGGGTGAGGGCAAGGTTCGTTGAAATCGTTGTCTTGCCGGTGCCGCCCTTCCCGCTCGCTATGGCAATGTTCACGTCGTTGGTACTCCTGTTCGTTTGAACGCTTGTAAGATGTAGTCAGGCAGGTATATCCCTTCAGATATACCTGCGCTGATGTGTTTGGCCTGTGCCTTCATACGTATGGACGTAGCATCCTGTGCCTGTCGGATCTATCTCCTTCGGCCACCGCCCATACCGCCGCCTCC
>DAISYU010000123.1:0-9459 GCA_036825155.1 Thermodesulfobacteriota bacterium
TCCTTGCGCAACGTAATATCGTGCAGCGTCTCGATCGCTGCCACCAGTTCTCCCGAGTGATTGTAGATCGGGGCTGCGTCGAACATGATGTATCGCTTTTTACCACCGGCTTTATGGAACCATCCTTCGGCATGCAGGCCCTGCGGCATGAGCACCGATGTCCCGTGTGCGGGATAGTACTGTGAAGCCTTGTTCTTATCGCCCGTTATCAGGATATCGGAAAGACAGGGTCGCTTATGGTCGTATACGGGTTTCCAGTGATCGGAGGTTCCTATCATTTCCTCTGCCTTGAAACCGGTGAGTTCCTCGCACGCCCTGTTCCAGTGAATGACGCGATGCCTGGTATCGATGGCGTATATGGCCACGGCACAGTGCTGGATCAGGCTCTCGTATATCTCGATCTGTTCCTGTGCCGATTCATTGCACGCCTTTGAAAATATTGATGGGTTCAGTATCTTTCGGAGCACCCTGCCCAGTCTGTCGGCGATCCATTGCTGTATGGCTGTCTTCCCGCTCATCTCGCCCCCTTTCTTCTCATGATGCCGTGCTCTGTATATACAATAATACTCTGGGACAATACTTTCAATCCAATGTATACTGTGAATGACTCAGGAAATCCACTGTCTCAGCCTTTTTATATGAAAACAGAATCCAGTATCCAGAATTCAGAAGCCAGAATAAAAAACCTTAAAATATAGTTGTATAAGGCTTAGGCAAACCGGATACTTTTTCATCCTTCGTTGTGACCAACTGGCCATGATAGTTAGACTGTAGGTTTTTTAGGCTGTAGTCTACAGAGGCATTTGTTTCAGGGCATCTACAGCCTGAAAGGCTCAGAAACGTGCACTTACAGACTATAACCTGAATCCCTATAAATAGAATCCAGAAGAAGAACCAGGACAGAGGGACCCTGGCGGCAGGAGACCCCCTCTAGCCTTTTTTGGGCTTTGCCGCCTCAGGGAAATACTTGTGAAAGCATTCCGGGCACAGGCCGTGAGAAAATACCGCATCGGAGTGTTCTTCCACATACTGTTCCAGCTGGTTCCAGTACCCCTTGTCGTCGCGGATCTTTTTGCAGCCCGCACAGATCGGGATCAGTCCGGACAGCGTCTTTATCTTTTCAAGGGCATCCTTCAGCTCCACATTCAGCCGCTCTCGCTCCTCCTCGATCTCCTTGCGCAACGTAATATCGTGCAGCGTCTCGATCGCTGCCACCAGTTCTCCCGCACGGTTGTAGATCGGGGCTGCATCGAAGATGATATACCGTTTTTTGCCCCCGACCTGAGGGTACCACCCTTCTGCGTGCAGTCCGTTAGGCAGGAGCACCGATGGTCCGTAAACCGTGTAGTGCTCGGGCATTCTCTCGGCCTCGCCACGTATCAGGATATCGGAGAGGCATGGTCTTTGATGATCGTAGAAGGGCTTCCAGTGGTCTTTCGTGCCGATAATCTCTGCGGCCTTGACACCGGTGAGTTCCTCGCACGCCCTGTTCCAGTGGATCACCCTGTGATTCTTGTCAATGGCGAAGATCGCCACGGCACAGTGCTGGATCAGGCTCTCATATATCTCGATCTGCTCCTGGGCATTTTCCGTGGATATGCCCGGAGATGATGAAGAATTTTTAAAATCGAGCATCTTCTTCAGCGCATTCCCCCAGCGACTCCGGACAAGCCGGTTCTTTGTCAGAAGATGTTTCGCCATGCTTCGGGTTCTATCCGCTCGTATTTCCATACTATCTCACCATCTCTCATTATAAATATAAGGTCTCATTATCTGATTTGCGAGTTATTTTTTATCCTCGTTCCATTTTTCCGGCTCTACAAGCAGGGTAAGCCCCCTCATGCCGACCACCCGTACAGCATCGCCTGTTTCCACAGCATGCCCGTCATCATCCAGTTCTGCCTGCCATCTCTCTCCCCTCACCTCGACATATCCCTTCGGGTCGAGTCGCTCCCTGACAATGCCCGGCATCCCTATCATGGGATTCGATACCTTTTTGTCGTCCCAGTCATAGGCAGGCCAGACAAAGGGAAACAGGATAAAATCCTTTGCCACCCACACAGCGCACAGGATGATGAACAGCCACACTGGGATTTCGATCCATCTGCCCGCAAGGATCAGGACCAGAACAAAGGCAAGCGTTTCGAGCGTCTGGATGCAGACATATCTGAGGACTATCTTTCCTGTTACGCCATCAAGTCTCATATGTTCTCAGCACATCATTTCCTTGGACGAGTCTTCCTGCAGCCGCTCAAAGAGTTCACTCATCCTTCGTTCATACCATGTCGCAGAAGCAACCCCATAGACAAATCCGTTGTGACCGCCGTAGTCATGGACAACAAGGTCTGTGTTCCTGCTGAGCTGGAGCCTGTAGAAATCACTGACTGGAATGACCGGATCGTCCCGTGAGATCACTATCGTAAGCGGCACACGAACATCCTTGAAGAAATCGGCACCGAGCGTATATCCCCTGAAATACTCATTAGAATCCCTGTATGTCCCGTACCGGGCCACCAGGATATCGGTCATGGCCCGGGTTGAATCCAGCATGACAACATCAGAGAAATCATAGAGGCCGGGATAGAGCTCCTGCTTTATCATGAGCGACCTTTTCCACTTCCTCAGGAAATACCACCTGAGGAGCGGGTTGCCGTCTATCTTATCGGTAGATTTGCTTGGATCGAGCGCAGGGCTGATGGCCATTACCCCCCTCAGATTGTCTATAGGCTCATCCGATGCCTTCCTGGCTATGCGCAGGGCAAAGTTCCCCCCCAGGGAAAATCCAGCGAGGAATACTGCCCGGCCGTCCGATAACTCAGCCGCCTGCTTGATCGAATAGAAGACCTCATCCAGCAGGGTGCCGTAGAACATCCCCTCGTTCAGGTGGTGCGTCTGCCCGTGGTCCCTGAGATTCAAACGGAACACCGCATACCCGTGTTCATAGAGATATCTGCCGGTATGCAGGATATAGGTAGAGGAAGCGCTCCCCTCCCATCCGTGAAGCAGTATCACGAGGCCTTTAGGGTCCTGATGCACCTGGGGCGAAAAAAATCCCTGCAGCCTTACACCGTCCCCGGCATCCAGGATGACCTCGCGAGACACATCGAGTATGGGATTCCTGCCCAGCGTTCGAATACGTGAACTCGCCAGTATTGTCTGTGCATACATGCCCCGCAACCAGCGAGGCGGTATGAATACATTGTTATCTCCCATTGCGATAAAACCCTTCTACTCTATATTTGTCAGCTCAACCGTGGATGACATGCATCGTTGTGGTCAATCAGCTGCAAACGTTACAAGTAATACAGACTCAGAAGGCATGCGTATTACCTCCTGAGGGTTCTATCTTGGTTCATGGAAGAATGATACCTGTTTTTATACCATGAGGTTCAGAGGCTCGATAAATTCCGGGTCCTCTTTCTCCATAACCTCCAGTATGTGCTTGTGCAGCCTGACCTTGTGCTGTTCGAATATCCTTCTGCCCTTTGTGTAGGTCCTGGCAAACTCCATGGTCTCTTTCATGAGGCTTTCTGCATCATCGCAGGCCTTGACAATGATATGATGCTCTTCCATCTCTTTTGCCCCGATCCTTTTCCCGCTGAACACAAGCTCCTCGAGCTTATAGTACGGGATCGACTTCTTCATGGTCTCGAGCATGCTCGGCAGGAACGGGATATTAATGTCCACTTCAGGAAAGCAGAAATATCCTCTGTCCGCCTTCATGAACCGGTAGTCGCAACAGCAGGCGAGGATGCTGCCATTGCCGAAGGTATGACCGTTCATGGCGCCGATAACGGGCATGGGCAGTGTCATGATCTTCTTGAATACATTGTTCATGTCGTACATGAATTGCCGTATGGAATCCAGTTCCTGGTTGTTCATTGCCCCGGTAATCCACATGAGATCAATACCCAGGGACCAGTTCTTCTCACTGCTTGATGCAATCACGACGGATGCTATCTCCTGGTCGCTTTCGATCTCATCAAAGACATTCAGAAAGCCCTTGGCGAAATCAGGGTTGTGCCTGTTTTCATCGGTATTCATGGTGATAATTGCAACTGTTCCATCTTTCTTCCATTCTATTACAGCCATCATTCCCTCCTGTGATGTTTATGAACAACATCCTATACATACCACATATGGATCAAAAAATGAAAATTCATTCAATGAAAAAGCCGGGATTATCAATGCATACATCTCACGGCATTACCATGACTGAATCCGCCTGACAGGCATGGCCGGTTGGCCACAACGAAGGATGAAAAAGTATCCGGTTTGCCTAAGCTTTATGCCGGTATGTTTTAAGGTCTTTATTCTGACTTTTTGAATTATGTCCGCCGTGGCGGATGGATTCTGTTTTCATATAAAGCTTCTACAGGTGCGTGTTCCCTGATTCCTCAATACCTCTGCATGGCCACCTCCAGCTTACTCACCCCTAAGGACAGGCTGAAGGTTACGATGAAATACAATGCGGTAATGGTGATCCAGACTTCAAAGGTCAGGTACGTTGCCGCCATGAGCTCCATGCCCTGAAAGGTCAGTTCCTGGATGGAGATTACACTCACGATGGCAGAGTCCTTGATGGTAGATATGAGCTGGCCTGCAAGCGGTGGGAGGATCCTGACCACGGACTGGGGAAAGATGACATGGCGCATCTGCTGCCACCAGGAAAGCCCCAGCGCGCTCGATGCCTCCCACTGACCCCTGTCTATGGACTCGATGCCGGCCCTTATGATCTCGGTAATATATGCCCCTTCATACAGCACCAGGGTGAGCAGTGCCGAGGTAAAAACGGAAAACTGGGAAGGAGAGGCAAAAGCGTGTGTCAGGAAGGTCTGCATCTCTGGCGACAAAGAACGGATGAACTCTTCTATGCCGATAAAGGTCAAAATCTGGTCACTGATGAAAAAATACATAATAAAGACCAGTACGAGCGGCGGCATGTTCCTCACCAGTTCCACATAGGTGCGGCCGATCATGCGCTTGAAGAGGCTGCCGCTCACCCTGAACAATGCCATGGCAGCCCCCACCAGAGTGGCGAGGATTGTTGCCCACAGGCTCAGTCTCAGTGTCGTGAAAAACCCCTGCATGAGCAGGTTGGGAACCAGATACCCCTTCTGCGCGTCATACCGGAAGAGGTACTGGGGGATAACACCCCAGTTCCACTTGTAGTTCAGCCCCACCCTGATGCGATAGAACAGCCACACGAGTGCGCCAATAAGAAGCACGATGACGATCACATCGAGCAGGGTTACCTTTATCTTTTTCTCCAACGAATCTCCTGATGCTCGTGGTCGATCCCCGCCTGAGAACATTCAGATCAAGGGGGATCCGGCCAAGTTACTTAATCAGATGCTCCCAGTCCTTTGTCTCGAACCAGTAGTGTTTGCGCTCGACGAGCCATCCCTCAGAATCCACGACAGTGATCCAGCTATTGAGGTAATTGAGCGTGTCCACGTCACCCTTGACGATGGCAAAACCGATGGGCTCTTTCGTGAATTCCCCCTCGAGCGGGAGAAAGAGTTTCTCGGGATACTTGATCGCCTGGAATGCGGGCAGCGGTGCGGATGCAATCAGGGCATGGACCCGTCCGTTCAGCAGTTCCTGTACCGCCTGGGATTCATCATCGAATAACCTGAGCTGGGCCTGGGGGCAAAACTTTTTGGCGGCCGCGGCTGCGGTTGTCCCGATACGTGCAGCAATGGAAACCTTCGGGTCGTTGAAATCATCCAGAGAAGCAAAGCCTGCGGCAAGTTCCTTGTGAGCCACGATGGACATGCCCGTATACTCGTACGGGATGGAGAAATTCACCTTGATGTTTCTCTCGGGCCGTATCCCCATGCCGCCGATAATGATATCGAACTTCCCGGTTAAGAGCGCCGGGATAATGCCCGACCATTTGGTGGGGATAAACTCCACCTTCACCCCCATATCCTCGGCAAGCCTTTTTGCCACATCGATCTCGTACCCGATCAGGTTGCCGGTCTTGTCTTTCATTGCCCATGGGACAAAGGTTGACATTCCGACACGCAACACGCCGCGTTTGAGCACCTGCTCCAGCGTGCTCTCATTGGTGAGATCCTGCCTGAGACTCTGTCCCAAAACACTACCGGTACAAAACATGGTTAAAAAGACTATAATACCCAGTGTGCTGATAATGAGCTGTTTCTTCATACTGTCTCGCCTCCTGTTCCATCCGGACCATTGCCCCGGATAATAATAGCTTCATGTACATCCTCGATGCATGAATTACATATTCTCCTAAATAGCCTCATTCCGTATAATGTCAACCCTGCCCTCATCCAAACCTTTTGAAAATAAGCATACTTACGCAGAACTGCCCCCTGTTCTCTTCTCCATGACATGCACAATCGTGGACAGGCTCAACGTGATGAGGAGATAGATGGCGGCAACAGTGAACCAGATCTCAAAGACCAGGAAGGTCTCGGCAACGATTGCCTGACCCTGCATGGTCAGATCGTAGATGGCGATGGTACTCACCAGTGCGGAATCCTTGATCAGCGAGATCGCCTGGCCCGTCAGCGGCGGCAGGATAGTGCGGACCGCCTGGGGCAGAATCACGAACCGGTACACCTCAAAGGAGTTGAGCCCTGAACTGTATGCAGCCTCCCACTGCTCCTTGGGCACGGAGAGGATCCCGGACCTGAATATCTCGGAGATATATGCACCTTCAAAGAGGCTCAAGGCAAGCACGGCCGAGGTGAATGCCGTAATCTCGAAGATGGGAGAGAGCACGAAATATATGAAAAAGAGCTGGATCAACAGCGGTGTATTCCTGATCAGCTCGAGGTATGCGCGCGCTATGGCCTGTGCTGCAAAGGAAGACGACATCCTCAGCAGTGCGGCAACCAGCCCGAAGGTAAAGGCAAGGACGAGTCCCACACCGGTTATCCTGAATGTCACGAGCAGTCCCTTCAGGAGCGGACCGGCAAGAAACCCGGTGTCCGTTACGGTAAAGATGTACCTGGGCACCCGGTACCACTGCCAGTTGTATCCCAGGGTTTTGGTCCCCTGGACAATGAGCGCAATCAGGGCCACGGCAAAGAGCACAAATTTCCCGACATCGATGATGATCCGGGATCGCGAAGATACATTCAGTATACCGATAACGCCACCACCTTGTGTCTGTACCGGACAGAACCCACGTTCACACCCCTGCACGGGTGAACGCGGCATTGACAATGTCCTGGGCTTCCTTCTGCAGCTGTTTCAGGTGCTCTGGCCCCTTGAAGCTTTCCGCATAGATCTTGTAGACATCCTCTGTCCCGGACGGCCGTGCCGCGAACCACCCGTTTGCTGCGACCACCTTGAGCCCGCCTATGGGGGCGTCATTTCCCGGAGCACGGGTGAATGTGCCGGTTATCTCCTCTCCCGCCAGTGTCGTCAGGTCCATCCCCTCATAAGAGAGATTCTTCAGGACAGCCTTCTGATCCGGTGTTGCCGCTGCATCGATCCGTTCATAGACAGGAGAACCGAACATATCCTCGAGCTCGGCGTAGTGTATGCCCGGGTCCATCCCGGTGGCTGCGGTTATCTCCGCTGCAAGGAGATCCATGATGATGCCGTCCTTGTCCGTGGTCCAGGCTGTTCCGTCCGTGCGCAAAAACGATGCCCCGGCACTTTCCTCTCCCCCGAAGCCGTAGCTGCCGTCTATCAGGCCGTCCACAAACCACTTGAAGCCCACAGGGACCTCGGAAAGCCTCCTGTCCAGGTACCTGGCGATCCTGTCTATCATGGATGAGCTCACCAGGGTCTTGCCCACAGCGGCATCATTCCTCCAGCCCAGCCTGTTGGAAAACAGGTAGTAGATGGCGACGCAGAGGTAGTGGTTCGGGTTCATGAGCCCGGCACTCTTTGTGACAATCCCGTGCCGGTCGAAATCCGGGTCGTTCCCAAAGGCGATGTCATACTTGTCCTTGAGTCCGATCAGGCCTGCCATGGCATATGGGGATGAGCAGTCCATCCTGATCTTGCCGTCCCTGTCAATCCTCATGAAACTGAATGTGGGATCGTATACGGCATTGATTATATCGATGTCGAGCCTGTAGATATCTGCGATGACCTCCCAGAAGGCGAAGCCCGAGCCGCCCAGCGAATCGGCGGCTATCTTGATGCCGGAAGAAGATATGGCATCCATGTCGATGACATTGGCGAGGTCTTTCACGTATGGCACGATATAGTCATGCTCATGGACGGTGGATGCCATGATCGCCTTCTCATAGGGCATCCTCCGCACAAACCGGTTCCCCGAAGCGAGCAGTTCATTCGCCTTGCCTGCGATCCAATCCGTGATGTCCGTGTCCGCCGGTCCCCCCTGGGGCGGATTGTACTTGAACCCGCCGTCTTCAGGCGGATTGTGCGACGGGGTCACCACGATCCCGTCTGCAACACTCGAGGTATGTGTCCGGTTGTGGGTCAGGATGGCATGCGAGATCACCGGGGTCGGGGTATAGCCGTCACCTGCCTGGATCATCACGTCGACATTGTTGGCTGCGAGCACCTCGAGGGCGGTCTTCAGGGCAGGGGCTGAGAGAGCGTGGGTATCCATCCCCATGAACAGCGGTCCCTTTATGTCTTTTGCCTGCCTGTACAGGCAGATGGCCTGCGTGGTTGCCAGGATGTGGTCTTCATTGAAACTGTTCTTGACAGAACAACCCCGATGCCCCGATGTCCCGAAGGAAACTCGCTCGGCTGCATTCGATACGTCCGGATGCTTTGTGTAATAGGCATCGATCAGTGCGGAGACATCGATGAGCATTTCCTTTGGGACAGGCTTGCCGGCTAGATGATGTATTGTCATCCTGTACGTCCTCCTTGTCAAAACGGCCACATTCTATGCTGCAAACAGATAACGTCAGACCATGTCTACCCACATATACTACCCAATTATTGGTCCGGGGTAAATCTTTTTAGGGTACAGGGTGCAAGGTATACGGTTTAAGGTTGAACATTTACACCCCCATCAAAGCGTCGGGCGAAAAAAATGGAGTAATGTCGAAGATCCCGCTACTGCGGGGGAGTATTGGAATACTGGATAAAATCAGGCACCCGTCACCTTGACCTTATACTCTGCACCTTTTATGTGTGGGAGCACCTTCAGGTGCGATGTATTTCGAATCGCGGATTTTGGATCTCAAAATTAATAAAATGAAGAATATCGGATGCATATCACGAAACCTTTGCACAATATACATTTTGTCATCACGAGCCTCGGACCAGCTTGGCTGGTAATATCAGTTATGAACAACCCTTTGTCATCGCGAGGAGGCCTAGGGCGGCGGACGACAAAGCGATCTCATCAACCTGCATACAAGCTCCGGTTTCAGTGATGTCTGCCCTGCCTGCCTGGGAGAGGTGCCGTACAGGGTCGTAAAATAAGCGTATCAAACAGCAAGGCAGCTTGATTTTCCACTTTCCGGCTTTATCCTAGAGAACATC
>DAISYU010000124.1:0-9370 GCA_036825155.1 Thermodesulfobacteriota bacterium
TTCCCTGGAACCTTGACTTTGTAAAGTGCAGGCCCTTGAAGCTGTAGACCATGTTCCCGTACTTGTACAGGAAGCGGATCATGAACTTTACAATGCGTGATTCGTAGTGGCGGTCATGCTCGTCCACCACCAGAGGAGACAGCCCGAGGTACATGTACTTCACCCCTTCTGCCTTGAATACATCCATTGCATGGGCCATGAGGGGATAGAAGATCCCCTGTTTGAAGTTGTGGCTGAACCGCGAGATATTGGGCACATAGCTGATCAACTTGTTGTCGGAATACACAGGGTCAAAGTAGATGAACCCCAGCAGTTCGTCGCCCTGATAGGCGTAGAAACGTCTGGTTCCCTCCTGATAGTCCATATCCATGGGTCTGATCAGGAACAGGATCTCCCGGTTTCTCACCTTTCTTGTCTTCAGCCATTCGTCGGTGAGTGCCCGGTCTCCGTTTGCCTCGTACTTTTCCACGAAATGAACGCCGTCTTTCTTTGCCTTGTTTATCGAGGTCCTAAGCACCTGCTTCTTCTTACCCTTGAGATCCCAATTCTCCAGATCAACAACGGTTTCGACGCCGAACTGTGTAGAATAGTACCCGAACTTCTCTGCGAGGAGTTCGGCAACCGGCTGTGAAATCTGGGCAAAAGCGGTATTCTTCTTTTCCTTGAGGAATTCAGAGATAATGAGTTCACGGTCTTTCTCGTCACAAACCGGATCCGCAAGGACAAACCGGGTCCCCCACTGCTGTCTGAATGCAATATAGCCCACACCCGGCATGTCGAAATACTGCATGCGCGGCTGCAGGGCGGAAAAAGACATGCAGTGATCACCGTATTTTCTAAGATAAGCAAGGCGCTCATCCAGGCTGAACTTGTCAATCCCTGCTCTTTCCCGTGTCCTTATGGGCCTGTGAAGATGCAGAGGCAGTATCTTTGCACCTTTTGCCTGTTCTACATGCTGACCGATTATCGTGGTAACCTGGGCTGTTGTGCTCATCATCTCACCTCTTTTCATCGCCTAACGGTTCTTGCCCAAACGTTCATGGCTTGTAACCCAGTCCAGTGAAGAGATGGCTGCTGCAAGCGAGAGTTCTCCGGCAACAACAACGGCGGCAACGATCTCGGTGAACTTGTTGACCTTTCCCTGTCCATAGCAGCCCAGCACCTCCAGACATTCACGCTGAGTCGGCAGGGCGGTCCCCCCGCCGTAGGTGGCAACGATGAGTGAAGGCAGGGTAATCGATCCGTAGAGATCGCCATCCGGAGTCACCTCGGTAAAGAGGAGCCCTGTCGATGCCTCGGCGATATTGGCAACATCCTGTCCGGTAGCAAGGAACAATGCTGCCAGCGCATTGGCGGCATGCAGACCGTTGCTGCTGGAGCCCGCCATGAATGCCCCGAGATCTGCAACCTTGCTGTGATAGACCAGGGTCTCAGGATCCACCCGCATGTGCTGAATCAGGATATCGCGGGGGATTGTGACTTCGCCGACGACCCTCTTTCCCCGGGTCTTGAGTGTATTGATCTGGGAGCACTTCTTGTCAGTGGACATGTTGCCGTCCATATAGAAATGCTTGATCCCTTTGTACTGTGCCAGAATCCAGTTGCATGCAACGAATGTTGCCAGGCTTACCATGTTCTGGCCTGCTGCATCGCCGGTGGAGTAATTGAAACGCAAATGCACTATCTTACTTACCAGATACTTTTCTATATCCAGCAGCTTGGCGACCTTGGAGTTGGCCTCTGCCTGCTCTCTGATCTCATCTATGTGTTCGTCTATCCAGCGGGCAAAGTCCCTGGCCTCACGGGAGGATTCCAGTACGAATACCGGAGCGCGCTGCATCTTGTCTTCCAGGATTGTCGTTCTGATGCCGCCGCACATATTGAGGATCTTCATGCCGCGGTTGTATGAGGCAACCAGAGAGCCTTCAATAGTGCACAGCGGGATAATGAATTCACCTTTTGCGTATTCGCCGTTGACCTTGATGGGGCCGGCAAAACCTATGGGAATCTGTGCAACACCGGTGAAATTCTCGATGTTGCCCTGGGTCAGGGTTGCATCAAAGGAATGCTGCTTTACATGATTCAACGTGGTCCCTGAGAACTCCTCGATGAAGTCCTGCCGTCTGGCGATGATCTCAGGTTCATAATTTGCAAGCTTGTTGCAGGGTATTCTCAGGTGTTCTTCCCTGGTCTCTACAACGCAGTCCGTTGCTGCCAGGTCTAAAACACCGAATTGTTCAGTTTCAACAGAAAGGTTGATCTGATGCTCCTGGTTCTTGCTCAGTGCCTCTGCACGAGCGTGGATCTCTATATCCTCACCAAAGGGGAAAGGAAATGCATTTTCCAGATTAATATCTGTGGCCTTGCGCTGAGAACCGTTGGTGCCAATGAAGATATCATGCAACGGAACTCCTTTCCCATTGATTGTCACCTCGACAACACCGGTGAGCATTGCTTCACTGATCTGGTTCTTGATGCAGAAGCTTACACCCTCTCCCAGGTTCTTTAGACTTCCTTTTGAATAGATCTTGTTAAGAATAAGGGGGGAAATTGCAACCTGTTTCTTTGGCTCCGGTACACTGCTCAGCGAGATTACCTTGTGCTCTGTTGTCTGATTTCTCATAACTCCCTTCCTTTCATTGAACGCTTAATAAAGATTGCATTGTGTTTTTCTTTGCCCTGAAACCAAATACATTTTCCGCATGGAAGGGAACTATCACGAAACGTGCCAAAAAATACCTGAGAAAACACGAAAGAAATACGAGAGCAATATCAGGTAATAACTGATATTATTATTGGTATAATGAATTATATCAATATGTTATGCACCTAACCATACAATCTAAAACATTTCACATGGGTAAATTTTTACCACTCGTGTAAGAAAAACTTTCCACGCCGGCACGGCGTGGAAAGTTTGATTGATGCTCTGTTTACTTCTGAGCGCGGATGGAGTAGTACCGGTTATCAAATAAAAATCTAAAGTATTTTAAATCGGTTATATTCAATCCGAGGCCTTTCATCTGTGACTGATAATCGTAAACCGGGTGGAAGGCATTCTTGGCCATAATGACAAAGATAATATCAGCAATATACCAGTAGATATTCTGGAATAACCTCGAGATAATGCTGCCTGATGGGAGTGAAAAGTCTCCGACCACTACGAATCCGCCTTTTTTGGCCAGTTTGCTCAGGTGCTCCAGCACCTGGACCACCATATCCTGGGGAAACACATTGAGGAAGAAGTTTGCGTACACCACATCGAACTGCTCGTATTCATCAAATTTCAGGATGTCCTGGTGCACCTGTCTGATGGTATGAGTAAAGTATCTCCCCTGTGTCCTCCTGGTAAAGATGTTCAGCATCGACTCCGAGAGGTCGACAACCGTAACTTCCGCACCCCTCTGCGCAGCCTCTATGGCATCTATGCCCTGTCCGACGCCGGCAAAGAGGACCTTGTCATCGGGCTTGATGTGTTCATGCATGGCTACCTTGCATTTGTCGATCTGTCCGAAAGAAAATATCATCGCAAGAAAATCATACAGCGGACCTATAATTTTATACTTATCATTCATGTGCCAGCCCTCCAGTAAGATGCATTAATTATAAATGGAATGAATACTGCCCTCATGGTCCGCAACAGTACTGTATTCCATATAGTTGGAAAGAAACAATAAATTCATCATGATCTTGTGTCAAGGACAAAACAGTACATCACGCATAAACCGCTTCCCTGAGCCTGATGGGCATTCCGTTAATTTGATCGAGCTTGTCCGGATCATCCTACACGAGCGGGACCCCGCGGCGGGAGGCTATGCGTTTCCAGTAGGTATTGTGCAGTGGCCTGAAATCCTTTTTTATGCCCTTCATGTCCCGCATCCATCCGGTCTGGGTCATTCGGGCACGGTGGAAAGCCTCATGGGAGAGCGAGCACAGCGATGCATCCCTTGTATCCCAGGGATAGAACGGGATATCCAGGCAGTATTTTTCGTCCAGCTGACGCATTTCTTTGGCTATGGCATCATGTACTGTCTTATAGCGCAGTTCGGCATTGATATGGAACGCCACATGTCTCCACCAGTAGGATTCTTCCGAATATCTCGGGCCTGCAATATCAACACCCTCCGGCGGATCTGATGGTACAAACGGCTTGAACGAACTCATGCACGGGCATGAACCGGCTGTGACAAATATCTTGAATCCGCCGGAATCATCGAGAGCGACCACCATGGAACCCGTGGTCTGGGATTTCCTGATAAGAGGATCTGCAGCGTGCATGCACACATCCTGATTGAATCCGCTAAACGGCATTCTTTCGTTGTGTGCCCGAAGCATACTGAAGGCATCCTGTACGGTGAATTTGCCGGCAGCATGTTGCAGGTACTGCAGGTTCTGCTGGTTTCGAGCCGCGCTTCCTGCAAAGCGGGTGATAAAAGGATCGATGAATGTATTGATGTTCGTCCCCTCTTCAAAGCTGGATTTGTCCCATGTATCCTCGATAATCATCCCGTTCGAGATCGCGGCATGATCACTGTAGTGCTTGAGTGCGTAATCCCTCCCTATGGTCTCGAGCACGAGAATCTCATGTGGATCCATGATCAGGTAAGAATTCATGTACTGAAATGACTTGTCCATGTATCCGCATGACCCGCCCTGACCGTAGCTCTGCAGTAGATCGATTATCGTCTCTGCAGCGCCTTGTGCTGTATCGGCGCGTTCAAGACCGAGACGTAATAGATCCATGCCGATGAGGCCAGGTGACTTCTCCGGTTTGATCTTGGTAAAGAGGGCCTCATTGCCTATGACAACCCCCTTTTCATTGACCCCCATCTCAGCGCCCCATATCCAAAACGGTTTGCTGATCACGAGAGCATTCGTGCTCCTGACCTGGGGGATCTCAATGTACGTGCACTCGAGAGATTCGCCGGGATCATGGTCTTTCCTTGGGACCATGACGACAATCTGAGCCTCGTCAGGCTCCCTGTCGGAATTCTTGCCAAATATCCACTCCCCTGCCCGTGTCCCGGAAGAACCTATTGCAAAGGTATCGCACATACGCCCTCCAATAGTACTATGGTAAGACTCTCTGCTTTAAGATTTCAAAACAATTGTTACTTCCCTTTTATAGTATACCACAATTTCCATTTTCTCTATCCAGGAAGTACACCTCGGACAGAATGATTTCAGCTGGTTACTGACCGATCGATGAAACTGTGTTTTATTTATCGACTCTATAGTATTATAAAACAGTGGACAACGTTATTGGGCCGTGCTGGATACAGGCTGGGAGACGATTGGCATGATTGGGACAAAACGATTGATCGCAAAGCTTACCCTCAGGCTCGAGCTCTACATCAATCTCATAGTGGTCCCCCTGGCGGTGTATTATGGAAGCATTGCCGGAAGGTACACAGGAGAAAAACTCAACCTCGTCATTGCAGCATCGATCATTGCAGCAACCCTGGCCACCCTCTTCGGCATGAGCATCAGGATCTGGAAACTGACGGCCATTCTGAACAGTCTCGAAACCCGGACGGCAGACTATGCAGCAATAAAACTCAAGCTGCTCTCATATCCCCGGATTGAAAGCATCGTCATCTTCCTCAGATGGATCTTCGGTCTGTCGTGCATCTATATGATCCTGAGATCGTTCTATGTGCTCTCCTTGATTGAAGTGATCACGATCTTCTTTGTCCTGCTGTTGTGCATACCCATCAACAGTGTCATATCGTACACCACCACCGAGCATCTTCTGTCCCCGGTACTCATGGACGAAAGGATCAGAGACGTATACCTGCCCCGTCATACCTATAAACTTTTCAGCGAATCATACCGCACCATATTCATCGTCATCTCCATTCTCATCATTCCGCTGATCACTCTCGGCCACTTTCTTTTCCTGACGAATCTCGAGGCAATCAGTTTTACCGACCTGTCTGTTCATGTCTCGATCGTACTGGCGCTCTCTCTCGCTGCAATATTTGTCACCGTCTATGAGTCCAACGCAGGAATCCAGTCAGGGCTCAATATGACCGTACAGACCCTCGAGGCACTGGAGAAAGGCAATCTTGATGTGGAGGCAATCCCTCTGCTGACAAAGGGAGAGATCGGCATCATCAGCCAGTACGTAAACGTGCTTGCCCACTCGCTGAAGAATTCCGAAGAGATGTTCTCCAAGGCCTTCAGATCATCCCCTGTAGGAATAGTCATATGGACAATCAACGGAGGGCTTTTTCTCAATGTGAACGAGAGCTTTCTCAAGATATCCGGACGCTCTCGGGAAGAGGTCCTGGGTTCTACCCTGCATGATGTGGATCTGTTCGTGTCCATAAACGACTTCAACAGAATTGTTCATGTTCTGCAACGGCAGGGTCAGGTCAGGAATTTTGATACCCATTTCTGCACCGGTTCAGGTGAGATCCGCCAGGTCACCCTTTCTGCGGAAAAGATCATGCTCTATGACGAGCCATGCATGATTGCCACAATAGAAGACGTAATGGAGAAAAAGATTCTCGAAAAAGAGATCCTGCACATCAGCGAACAGGAACGGCAGGCCATCGGCCAGGATCTGCATGACGATCTCGGCCCCCACCTGATCGGCATCGAGGTCATGAGCGAACTGCTGAAGAAGAAACTGGAAAAGAACATCGTGCCTTCAACCGACGAGGTGGAGAAAATCAGATGCCTGATCGAAGAGGCGATCAGTAAGACCAGGAGACTCTCAAGAGGACTCTGTCCGGTATTTCTCGCCGACCTCGGGCTGGAGTCGCTCCTGCAGGAGATGGCTTCAAACATTGAAGAGGTACATGGAATCACCTGCACCCTGAACTATCAGAAATCAATATTGGTTGATGACATCTCTGTATGCACCCATATATACTATATTGTACATGAGGCGATCCATAATGCGATCAAACATGGACAGGCCGAAAACATCGATATCGACCTGTTGTATGACAACAATGTGGTCACTATAAAGATCAGGGATGACGGCACGGGCATATCCCAAGATGAGATCCCGCATGGTATGGGCCTCAAGATCATGAACTTCAGGGCAAATATGATAGGGGCGGATCTGCAGATCGTGAGCAATCCAGGTGATGGGACGCTGGTGACCCTGTCGTTCAAATATCATGTCAGCCGGCAGGGTACGGCGCTGAGCAGAAAACAATGAACATTCAGGACAAGGTCAGAATAATCATTGTCGAAGATCATGAGGTTTTCCGTCTCGGGATCAGGGAACTTATCAATCATGAACCCGATCTGGTGGTATGCGCAGAAGCGGACAATGTCAACTCGGCACGAGAGCTGATCGAGGAACTGGCACCTGATATGGCGATCATTGACATCTCTCTGAAGAAGAGTAATGGTCTCGATCTCATACAAGAGATAAACGCATCGCATAGTCACATGAAGATCCTTGTCCTGTCCATGCATGACGAACTGCTCTATGCCGAGCGTTCCCTTCAGGCAGGGGCACAGGGCTACATCATGAAGCAGGAGACCTCGAAATCCATTGTCAAGGCCATCCGGCATATCCTCAATAACAATATATATGTGAGCGACACCATCATGGAACACCTCCTGAACAGGGTACGGTCAGGACAGGACAACATTGAGAAATCAGCCGTGCACACCCTTTCCGACCGTGAATTTGCCGTCCTTCGATCCATCGGAGAAGGCAGATCCACCGGAGAGATCGCAGAGCAGATGAATCTGAGCGTGCGCACCATAAGCACCTACCGGGAACGGATCAAGGAGAAACTCCAGTTGAAAAATGCTGCTGAGCTCGTGCGTTATGCGATCCACTGGGTTGAGGACAATGAATAAAAACGCTTAAGAACACTCGCCGGTTTCACCAGGGACTTGCCGCCTCGTGTAATAGCATCTCGTACACAGATTTACATTCATCTACCACAAAAGATTGCGTTTCTACTCGATTGCGGGACTGGGAACAGTCATATACTATGCTTTCATGATATACCTCTGTTCGTGGTAACGGCAACAGGATTTCACGCGGAAATGGATCCTGTTGCCGTCTTAACCATGTAGCTATCTTGTTTTTTTGTTATGCAGACAATGTTGAGGGCATAAAACTGGATTTTTGAAGTTATAAGACTATATTACTATATTATTATGTAACTTGAGGAGGTGATGTTATGGCTATGGGCTATGCAGGCAAGTTTCTTCTTGTCAACCTGAGTGATAATTCCTGTACGGACTTTACAATCGTTGATGCTGATCTTGAGAAGTACATTGGCGGGAGTTGTCTTGCAGCAAAGATCTATTTCGACAAATATCCGCTTGATGCCGATCCGTTATCCAAAGACAACCCCTTGATGATCATGACAGGACCCATGGTGGGAAGCGGTTTTCCAGGTACTTCCAGGTTCTCGATCTGTGCGAAGGCGCCACAGACAGGCATCTGGGGGGAATCCGCGTGCGGAGGAACCTTCGGCCCGGAACTCAAGAGGGCCGGGTATGACGGCATCGTGTTCGAAGGAGCGGCGGACAAACCTGCGTACCTGTCCATACTCGACGGGGAGGCAAAGATCAATGACGCATCACACCTGTGGGGAAAGGACATCTATGAGGTGACAGATCTGCTCAAGGCTGCGGGCAAATCGATCAAAGTCCTCGCAATAGGTGCTGCCGGGGAGAATCTCGTACAGATCGCAGCCATCGGCAACGACAAGGGGCACTTCAGCGGCAGGACGGGGCTCGGTGCCGTGATGGGCGCAAAAAAGCTCAAGGCAATCATCGTCAAGGGCTCCGCCAAGACCGACAAGTCAGACGAAGACAGGTACAAGGCAGCCTTTAAGACGGCAGTTGCAGAGGTGAAGGATTCCGCCCTTGCAGAAGGACTCCATATGATGGGTTCTGACGCCAATATGGACCTGGGCATGGTCACGGGCGATGTACCCATAAAGAACTGGACCGTGGGGCAGGACTTTGACCTGTCCTTCAACCTCAGCGGACCCACCATGCGGGAAAAATACCTGACCAAGGCCCATGCCTGCGCAAACTGCCCGGTTGCCTGCAAACGGGTGGTAAAGGTCGATGACGGACCGTTCAGGACAGAAGAAGGTCCCGGCCCGGAATACGAGACCTGCGGCACGTTCGGTACCATGCTCATGAATCCCGACCTTTCTGCGGTGATCAAGGCAAACGAGCTCTGCAACAAATACGGCATGGACACCATCAGCTGCGGTTCTGCCATCGCACTGGCCATGGAACTCTATGAAAAGGGCACACTCAGCACAGACGACACCGACGGGCTCGACCTTTCCTGGGGCAATATGGAAGCGGTCATGACCCTGATCAAAAAGATGGCATACCGCGAAGGCTTCGGCGACCTCCTTGCAGACGG
>DAISYU010000125.1:0-3525 GCA_036825155.1 Thermodesulfobacteriota bacterium
ATGCCGGCACCTCGGAGATCATGCTGCTCATCATCAGCAGGCAGCTGGGACTGTAAAAGGAGAAGATATGCATTTGGGGCGGTATCCAGTGATGCGTACCAGACGGCATACAGTCGTTCGCACGCATATGCCCCATGCGATGTGCAAAAAGACACATATCGGTAACACGTCTGCCATGTTTCACCATACTGCTCTCCTTAGTGGTTCTTCGAGTGCAGCAGATACCCCCCTTCATCCTGCAGGGCAACAGGATGATTGGGGGGTGCTGCACTTGAGGAATGGGCGGCAGGGGTCTTATCCGGCAGGCACCGGCAGCGCGAATAGACATGCCCGAACGCTGCATAAAGAATAAGGAGGTCATGCCCCCGGTGGGTGCACCCGAATGTGGTGCGCACGGGTACATGGAAGAGAGATTTGTTGTCATGGCAGTGATGCCTGTTTATTCCCTTTGGGGTTGAGGGGTTCTATGGCCCTTGGTGGCAGTACCGTGTAGTTGAATTTGGTGTTATGGCTAGTGGGGGGATGGGCTCAATGCCTTCCCCCGACAGTTTGTTGTTTCGAGGTCAGGCAGTACGTGAGGGATCAGCAAGGCGTCTGTATCAGTGATGGCGCCTGGAGTGGCATACAACGATGAGAAGGGGCATGAAAATACAACGATACGAATTCAACAGATACATTCTATTGAAGTTTTATCAGTGTGTTCTGAATATCATCATAGAGACTTAAGGAGGGGCTTGATCAAATGGCAAAGAAGGCAGCAAGTAATTCAAGAAGGGTAGCAGTGATCGAAGGGTGCAGGACGCCGTTTCTCCGTTCCGGGACCGGGTTTTACGATCTCATGGGATGGGAGATCGGGCGTCACGCTCTCAAGGGACTCATGGTAAAGACCGGAATATCTCCTCAAGAGGTGGACCATGTCATGATGGGGTGTGTTGCGAACGATGTCGCCACCACGAACGTGGCCCGCGAGATCGCACTCGGGGCAGGGCTGCCCAAGAATATTCCGGCGCATACCTGTACGGTCGCCTGCATTTCGGCAAACATGGCGGCAACCAACGGGGCTAACCTTATTGCAACGGGTAATGCCGATGTGGTTATTGCAGGCGGGGTCGAGACCTTTTCAGACCCTCCCATCAAGGTGTCGAAGAAATACCGGCGGTTTATCCTGGACATGACCATGTTCAACCGTCCCAAGACGTTTTCCGGAAAGCTCGATCTGTTGAAAAAGATGAGCCCCATAGACTTTGTCATGCCCGAGAGGCCGGCGATTGCGGAATATTCCACCGGGATGCTCATGGGACAGACAGCGGAGAGACTTGCGAAAAAAATGGGGATAACCAGGGCCGAACAGGATGAATTTGCACAGTTGTCTCATCAGCGGGCAGTCAAGGCCCTTGAAGAAGGCAGGCTCTCTCATGAGATCGTCCCGGTGGTCGTGCCGGGCAAGGACAAGGCCATTATGGTTGATAACGGGCCCCGTAAAGAAACCACGGTGGACAAGATCGGCAAGCTCAAAGGTGCGTTTGACAGGAAATACGGCACGGTCACAGCGGCGAATTCCTCGTTCCTCACGGACGGCGGGTCTGCAGTACTGCTCATGAGCGAGGAAAAGGCCCTGTCCCTGGGACTGAAACCGAAGGCCTTTATCAAGGCATATGCCTATACCGCCCAGGATCTCTATGACGAGCTCCTGCTCGGGCCGGCCTTTTCCATACCCAAGGCATTGAAGAAAGCAGGGTTGGATTTTTCCGATATCGGGGTGTTCGAGATCCACGAGGCATTTTCCGCTCAGATGATTGCAAACATGAGGTGTCTGAATTCAAAGAGCTTTGCACAGGAAAAACTGGGACTTTCAAAGGCGGTGGGAGAAATCGATATCGACATACTCAACACCTTCGGCGGCTCGCTTTCCCTGGGGCATCCCTTTGGGGCGACCGGCGGCAGGCTCATCACCACCTGCTGCAACAGGCTCATCGACGAGGGAAAGCAGTTCGGCATCGTGGCAGGGTGTGCGGCCGGCGCCGTGGGGAACACCATTATATTTGAAAATGCGAACTAAGACGTGACGGAGGCGAGTACTATGAAATATTTACAAGTGGAGACAACCGCCGATGCCATTATGGCGGTGACCATAGACTGTCCGAAATCAAAGGTAAACAAGGTATCGACAGGCCTGCTCAATGAGATTTCAGGACTGCTCGACAAGATAGAAAAAGATTCGGCCATCAAGGGCCTGGTCATTCTGAGCGGCAAGGACGACAACTTCGTGGTGGGTGCCGATGTGGATGAGCTCAATGCCATGAAAGACAAGGAAGAAGTAATCACCTACATTTCCAAGGCACACGAAGTGCTCGCGAGGATAGAGGCCCTGTCCATGCCGGTGGTATCGGTCATCAACGGAAACTGTCTGGGGGGAGGCCTCGAACTGACCCTCGTGACCAACTACCGCATGGCCACTGATTCGACCAAGACAATGATGGGCCTGCCCGAAGTCCAGCTGGGACTCATCCCTGCGGCAGGGGGCACCCAGAGACTGCCGCGGCTTATCGGGCTCGCAAATGCCCTGCCGCTCATGCTTACAGGGAAAAACCTCAGGCCGAAAAAGGCCCGCAGGCTCGGCCTGATAGACGAGATCATAAGCCCCTTTGGTGCGAAGGAGGCCGCAATAAAGAAGGCCACTCAGCTTGCATCCAACAGGGGCAAGGTGCAGGGGCAAAAACAGTCTATCAAGGATAAGGTGATAGGAACGCTCCTGGAGGAAACACCCGTGGGGCGCAATATCGTGTTTTCAAAGGCTCGTGACCAGGTTATGCGGCAGACCCAGGGGCACTACCCAGCTGCGCTGGCCATTATCTCTTCCGTGGAATTCGGGCTCAAGTACGGTGTGAAACAGGGGCTGGCAAACGATATCAGGATCTTCGGCGATCTCGTGATGGATGCCAAGTCAAAGGCGTTGCGGAGCCTGTTCGAGGGGATGACGGACCTTAAAAAGAATCCCATGCAGAAAAAGGTGAAGCCTGTGAAGAAGATGGCGGTGCTCGGCTGCGGACTCATGGGACACGGCATCGCATCGGTTTCAACTTCCCTGTGCGATACGATCCTGATGAAGGACGTGTCGCTCGATGCAGCGGCACAGGGGATGAAAGAGATTTACAAGGGGCTTGCAAAGCGGGCCAAATCAGGGGCCATGGCACCGTTCGAGAGGGATTTCCAGTATGGAAAGCTTATCCCGTGCACGGATTATTCTCTCTTTGGTGATGCCGATCTCGTGGTTGAGGCGGTATTCGAGGACCTCGACCTGAAAAAGAGGATCCTCTTAGAGGTCGAATCAGCAACCAATGATTCCACGATTTTTGCATCGAACACGTCGGCACTGCCCATAACACAGATCGCAAAAGGGTGTAAGAGACCGGAGAACGTGATCGGCATGCACTACTTCTCTCCCGTGCCGAAGATGCCGCTGCTCGAGATCATAACTACGGACAAAACGGCTGATACTGTCACGGCAACGGCCCTGGACTTCGG
>DAISYU010000125.1:3625-9292 GCA_036825155.1 Thermodesulfobacteriota bacterium
GGGCTTGCTGCGTCTGACGGCTATACCAGACTGTTCGAGCAGGGATACAAGGGCAGAAAGAACAAAAAGGGGTTCTACGTCTATGATGCACCCAAGAAAAAGGGCATATTCGGTCTCGGCGGGAAAAAAGGCGGCAGGCCGGTAAACAGCGAGGTTTACGATATCCTGGGGGGTGCACGGAAACCCTTTGATGCAAGCGAGATCCAGGACAGACTCAGCCTGGCAATGATCAACGAGGCAGTGCTCTGCCTCCAGGAAGGGATTATCTCCTGTGCGCGGGATGGTGATATCGGTGCGGTCTTCGGGCTCGGTTTCCCGCCGTTTACAGGGGGGCCCTTCAGCTATGTCGACCAGGTGGGTGCGGCTGCAGTCGTGGACAAGATGAAACGCCTCGAAGACAAACGGGGAGCACTGTACACACCCGCCTCGCTCCTGGTGGAAATGGCATCAAAATCTAAGAAGTTTCGGGAAAAGAAATAATGTCCCTTAGTCAAGGCAAGGGAAAGAAGGGTTAGCGGATTCACAAAGGGCACCGTGACCACTGTGAACGTGGCTACGGTGCCTGGCGTGCTTTCATGGTTTTCAAGCTCAAATCTTTACGGGCTTATCTGTAGGTGTTCCTTACGATTAGCCCTTTGCAAGGGCCTTTTTCAGCGATTTTTCAATATAGTCGATATGCGTTATCACGCATTGTTTGGCTGCCTCGGCATCTTTATTCCTGATGGCGTCATGAATGGAAAAGAGATGTTCCACGATCGTTCGTGAACTCCCCTCGATGAGGGAGAGCTTTTTCCTGCTGTAGGGGAATGCATCGATCAGGATGCTGTTAATGGATTTCCTCAGGTATATGAACACCGAGTTCCTGGTTAATCGGGCAATGAGATCGAAGAAGTCGGTATAGATCTTTCCGCCCTCCTTAATGTTGTGGAGCACGTCGTCCACCCCGAGGTTTACAGCCTTGTCGCACACCTTCTTCAGTGATGCGAGATCTTTTTTGGTGGCACGCCTGCATGCGCAAAAGGCGGCCTCGGAGTCGAGGAAACGCCGGACACTGAGCAGGTCCCAGATCTTTTCCGGGTCAACGGCAATGAGCCCCTCGATGGGGGATCTTGTATTTTCCTCCGGGATGGTGATGAATTTGCCTCTTCTGTCAAGGGACTCTATGTATCCCTTTGCCTCGAGCAGTTTCATTGCCTCGCGCAGCGATATCCGGCTGATGCCGAAGAGCTTGGTCATCTTCTGCTCCGACGGGAGCTTGTCTCCTGGCTTGAGCGAGCCGTCGGAAATGAGATCCACGATCTGATCCGCCACCAGGGTGGGGATCTTCGGAGCTTTTTCAATACGCGAAATAGTATTATTCTTTATCTCCATAATTAATCCTTCAGATCAATATAATATAGTAATATAAACATACGACAATATATATTACAATATATAAGGGTCTTTTCTCTTCAAAGCAAGGCTTTATCCGGTCTTGGCTCAAAAAGTTCTGTTGATGAGGCTTCCGGGAGAATGGTTTGTTGCAGGTCTTGGTGGCGTCGGAGATCCTCCAGCTAAGGAATCTGATAAAAAGACTCTCGGCGTCAGGTTCATGACATTCGGTTAAAGATGAAAGGATACCATGGCGAGTTCAAATTCCTTACACCTTATTCCTCATATCTGATTTTCATCTTCTTTGTTTTTCCCTGTGCCCCATGCCTAAAAAATCTTTTCTTCTGACTTCCGGCTTCTGTTATTATCTTTCACCGTATCCCCCAAATCATGTTCCGGTATTGCAGCAGCTTTTGCGTTCGGTTATATATCTTCCAGGGAAAGGAGAATGTGCGAATCATGAAGGGGTATACACGGCGCGACATCGACGAGCTTCTTACCCGGGTACAGGAAAACGAGGAGACTGCGCAAAAATTCTTTGAGGTGGAGATGAGTGTGCTCTCCACGCTCAACTTTCAGGATTTCTTTGCGGAACTGCTCACCAAGATACGGGAAAAATTTGTGGTTCCCTACGTCTGGGTGTCGATGATCGCCTCGAGCAGGGCAACCAGGCTCATCAGATCGTTTGCATCAAATCATATCCAGGAGCGGTATTTTACACTCGTTGAAAAGGATGAGTTTGAGAAGATACTGCCTAAAGGCAGCAAACCATGCCTGTTCAATACGGAACTATACCGCTTCAAGCCGCTCCTGCCTGAAGGACAGGAGTATCTCTTTAATTCGATCGCGTTGTTGCCTATCAGCCTTGACGGAGAAATTGCAGGGAGCCTCAACTTTGCGGATATAGCACGGGAACGGTTTAATCCGAAAAACGATACCAGCCTCCTCGAGCAGCTCGGAGTGGTGGTCTCCATCTGCCTCTCGAATGTCGCGGCACATGAAGAGCTCAAGGCACTGGCCTTCAAGGATCCGCTGACCGGCTTGTTAAACCGCAGGGCAATGGAAAAAGCCCTGAAGAGGGAATTCGGCAGGGCAAAACGCTACAACACCCCGCTCTCACTGGTGTTTATCGATCTGGACGGTTTCAAGAGCGTAAACGATACCTACGGGCACGACAGCGGAGATGATCTCCTGATCTTTGTGGCATCCGCTCTCATGGAGTTCAGCAGGGAAAGTGACGTGATAGCACGCTTTGCCGGTGACGAATTCGTGCTCATACTCCCCGAGACAGAACCCCTCGAGGCGGCAAAGTTCATGGAGCGCATGCAGACATATTTTGCCGAACATCCGGTGATGATTATGGAGCAGGCCATCCCGGTGAACCTGAGCTTCGGTATCGCCTCTGCAAAGGATGAGGCAATCAAAGACACAGCCGCGCTTATCAAATGTGCCGATGAGGCACTGTTCCGGGACAAGGCCGGCAAGAAGGCCCGGTAGGGGCGAGAGAACCAGGATGCTGACAGAGATATCTGGCATACCTTTACTTCAATTCTAACAGTTCCTATAGAGAGTCCAAAGTGAAATCCGGACACGAAAAGGAGGTGCTATGTCAAAGCAGGGCTTTCATACAAGATCTTTAATATCCCTTCTCACCCTTGCAGGGTTCATTGTTATGGGAATTACCGGCATAATACTTTTCATTACCCCGGCAGGCAGGATTGCATACTGGACAGACTGGACATTTCTCGGGCTAAACAAGACGCAATGGGGAAATATTCACATTGTTTCGAGCCTGGTGTTTCTTCTCGCCGGAATCGTGCACACCTGGTTGAACTGGAAGCCTTTGAAGGGATACCTCGCTGGTCGCGGGGCACAGGGATTCAGGATTTCCCGGGAGACGGCCATAGCAGGTGTGCTTGCCATATTTCTGATTGTCGGCGCCGCCCTTGAGCTGCCGCCTCTGGGCTCCTTTCTGCAATTCAATACCTCAGTCAAGGATTCGTGGATCGTAAACGAGGACTACGAGCCGCCGTTCGGACATGCAGAGATGCTGTCCTTGAAGGGCTTTGCAAAAAAGATGGACCTCGATCTGGACAATGCCGTACAGTCACTGCAGGCTGAAGGGATCAACATTGCGAGTGTAGACGATGCACTGGAGAAGATTGCGCGGGAAAACAAGACCTCACCAATGGAGATCTATCGCATCATAAAGCCCCGGGGAGAAGGAAGCGGGAAAATCTTAGAGACTGTTTATACCGTTGAGATGATCGAGGAGCGGTTTACCGGTACCGGTATCGGCCAGAAGACCCTGCCCCAGATATGCCGGCAGCTCGGGATCGAGTGTTCAACCGTCCGAACACGGCTTGCTGCCAAGGGCATGGATATTGGCGACAGCGAGAAGATCAAGGATAGCGCCGAACGCTATGACATGAATCCCCTGGATCTCTTGAAGATCATTGCTGTGGAATAATAAGCTCTTCCACTGCGCCCATGTTTTTCTTGGAGGGACAGGTGTCTTCCTTTCTGCCAAAAGCCGTTCTATTCTTTTTCTCATGTCTGACGATCGCTTCATCTGTTTTTAACTCGAGTGGGCATTGTCCAAACTTCTCCAATGGTATATAGTATGCCCTTATTGAAAAGGTCTTGATTCAGGTGTGGAGAGCTCCAGGAGGCTACGTATACCTGATTGAAATAGTACAGATTATCCAGAATTCAGAGAGGAGAATCATGGGCACGAAAATCGGGTTTGATAACGAGCGCTATATCACAGAACAGACAAGATCGATCCTGGAAAGGGTTGAGCGGTTTAACAATAAGCTCTACCTCGAATTTGGCGGGAAACTCATGTATGACTATCACGCGGCCCGTGTCCTGCCGGGATACGATCCAAACGTGAAGATGCGGCTGCTCAAGGAGCTCAAGGACAAGGCAGATATCGTACTGTGCATCTATGCCGGTGATATTGAGCGGAAAAAGATACGGGCCGATTTCGGCATCACCTATGATTCCGATACATTGAAACTCATCGATGATCTCAAGGCCTGGGGTGTGAACGTTCTCGGTGTAGTCATCACCCGCTTCGAGGGACAGCCTGCAGCGACCCTGTTCAAGAACAAGCTGGAACGCAGAGGCATCAGGGTTTTCAGGCATCGCTACACGAAAGGCTACCCAACGGATGTAGATCTTATTGTCAGTGACGACGGATATGGGGCAAACGACTATATCGAGACGGACAAACCGCTCGTGATCGTGACCGGGCCGGGCCCCGGCAGCGGAAAGCTTGCCACGTGCCTCTCCCAGATGTATCACGACTACAAAAGGGGGGTAGAGTCCGGATATGCAAAGTTCGAGACCTTTCCCATCTGGAATATACCGCTCAAGCACCCTGTGAATATCGCCTATGAGGCTGCGACTGCAGATATCAGGGACTTCAATCTCATAGACCCGTTCCATCTGGAGGCCTATAACACGGCAACAGTGAACTATAACCGCGATGTCGAGGCGTTCCCCGTTCTCAAGAGGATCCTGGAGAAGATCACCGGCAGAGAAGCCTTCTACAAATCGCCTACGGATATGGGAGTAAACAGGGCCGGTTTTGCCATTACCAACGATGAAATGGTCCAGGAGGCGTCCAGACAGGAAGTGATCAGGCGCTACTTCCGTTATCAGTGTGAATATGCCATTGGATTTGCTGACAAAGAGACGGTACAGAGGGTCGAGCTGTTCATCAAGGATTTTGACCTCTCCCCTGAGTACAGGTGTGTTGTCTCTCCTGCCAGGCAGGCTGCATCGGAGGCCGCCAGCACAGAGGGAAAGGGCAACGACGGGATCTTCTGTGGTGCGGCAATGGAGCTGAAGGACGGAACCATCATCACCGGGTGCAACTCCCCGATGATGCATGCTGCATCGAGCCTGATCCTGCATGCAATAAAACACCTGGCCGAGATCCCTGCAAAGATAGAACTGCTGCCGGCTAACATCATCGAGTCACTGAGGGATTTTAAAACCGAGATATTAAGAGAGAAGACCGTGAGTCTCGATCTGGAGGAGGCGCTCGTCGCCCTGAGTATCAGCGCGACGTCGAATCCTGCGGCAAAATTTGCGCTGGAAAAGGTCAAGGAGCTCAGAGGGTGCGAGGTGCATATGACCCACATACCCACCCCGGGGGATGAGGCAGGGCTGCGGCGGATCGGTGTCAATGTCACCAGCGAGCCGAATTTCGCCACGAATAATCTGTATATTTCGTAGCCGGGAAGGGTGAATTATAGAATCCAGTATCCAGTATCCAGAATTCAG
>DAISYU010000126.1:0-6475 GCA_036825155.1 Thermodesulfobacteriota bacterium
CCAGAAGCCAGAAGGAAAATGGAGTGCTGGAGTATTGGAGTACTGGAAAAAGATAATAAAGAATAGGTATAAGGTGTAAGGTTTATGGGAAAGGCTCCAGCACTAGATGCCAGGAGCTGGGGAAACATTGCGGATTGCGGAAGAACATGCAGATGTTTTATATTTACCGGTATCTCCCGGTAAATATAAGATGTTTTTCTCTGCGTCCTCTGCGCCTCCGCGGTGATGATCTATATAGAAGCCTGCGGGTGAACAGGGATTTCTGCCCGTCATGGTACTGTAGAGAAGAGAGATGGATAAGAAGATAAAGCTGACAGCAACGGTTCATGGTTCCGGTTGAGCCTGCAAACTCGGTCCGGAGGTTCTGGACCAGGCAATCAGCGTTTTACCGGTAATGACGGACCCGAATCTCCTGGTGGGTATGGACAAGCCTGATGATGCCGGGGTCTACCGGATCAGTGATGATCTTGCATTGATCCTGACCCTCGATTTTTTCACCCCGGTGGTCGACGATCCCTACCTGTTCGGTCAGATCGCCGTGACCAATGCCTTGAGCGACGTCTATGCCATGGGGGGAAAACCGCTCGTAGCCATGAACATCATCTGCTTTCCGCAGGATGGAGATGTTTCCATTCTCCAGGAGATCCTCAGGGGCGGTTATGACAAGATGGCCGAGGCTGGTGTTCTTCTGGTGGGAGGACACAGTGTGGATGATTCCGAGATCAAGTATGGCCTCTCGGTTACCGGGACCATACACCCGGACAAAGTCCTCAAGAATATCGGCTCGCAGCCGGGCGACAGACTCATCCTCACGAAACCTGTGGGAACCGGGATTATCTCCACCGCAATCAAGGCAGACCTCGCTGATGCTGCAGTCGAAGAAAGGGTCGCCGCTTATATGAATACCCTCAACAGAATACCCGCAGAACTCATGACCGGCTTTGATGTTCACGCCTGTACGGATGTGACCGGATTCGGCCTGCTGGGTCATGCCTGTGAGATGATCGAGGGCGGTGGCGTGGGTATGAATGTCTATGCCTCACGTGTCCCGGTAATACCGGAGGCGGTGGAGTATGCCCGGATGGGCCTCATTCCGGCAGGGGCCTACCGGAATGAGAAGTTCAGGGTGTCGATTGTAGAAAAAGGGGGTGCTGTGAGCGATGATATCATGAAGGTCCTGTTTGACCCGCAGACCTCCGGAGGACTGCTTATCTCTCTGGGCGCTCCTGAGGCCGACGAACTCTTAAGCCGGATGAAAGACCAAGGAATAACAGAGGCCGCGATCATCGGAGAGATCACCGAAGAACATGCCGGCAGGATCCTTGTGAGGGAATGACGCACGGTTTCTCCGGAGGGTCATATCTCAAAGCCTGCTATGGTTTGTTAAGGGTCAACCGGTAGCCTGTGCCGTCCGGTGCTATATCCTTGACCTCCCATCCTTTACTTGTAGCCGCGCGTGAAACGTTCTCTTTGGAGGTATCGGTATCCACCAGGACCTCTATCTGGCCTTTTCCCAGTTCCTTTATCTTGTTCAGGGTCAATATGACAGGCTGAGGGCAGCTCAGCCCGCGTGCATCAACTATTGAGCTCATAATAATTCCTCCTTAAGCGATCTTCTTTCTCATGGTAAAGCCGATGAACAGGCAGACGACAAGGCCGATAAAGACTGCTGCGATCCCGTGAGGCCCCAGTCCCTTGGGTGAACTGGCAAGTCCGAAATTGTGGGCGAATGCAGCACCGACGATCATCCCGATGACGAATACAGCCGCATCGCCGTCGCCTTCACCGGCGAGGAAGAGCTGGCGTCCGGGGCAGCCGCCTGCAAGGGCAAATGCCAGACCCGCAAGTGCCATGCCGGCGAAGTTCCATACGTGGAGGGTATGCGCCACCGGCTGGCCTGCAAAGCCCGGATGGAACTGGCCGAGGAAGTAATTGGTTATGAATGCCACAACCAGCAGCGCAACGATCCCGCCGAAAAGGTGTGTCTGGCCGAACAATAAAAGATCGCGAAACGCTCCCATGGTGCAGAACCTGCTCTGCTGTGCCAGGATTCCGATAGCCAGCCCCACAACGAGTGATATGATAAGCGGTGCGTGCATGGCGCCGGGGCCTTTGACGCTGTAGAAGAGAACCCCGCTCTTGGCTTCACCGGTGATTTGCGGATAGATCAGTGCCAGGGCGAGGAATCCGAGCATGATCAAGGGCATAAGCAGGCCGACAGACGGGTAGGTGATCTCAGCCCTTCCGAGATTGTATCCTCCCTTCAGGAACAGTGTCCCGATCCAGATGCCGAAGATCAGACCGGCGAGCCCGAGGATGGCATTCAGATCCCCTCCTGCCAGCCGAAGCAGGGCACGCCATGGGCAGCCGAGAAAGACCAGTGCACCGATCATGGCAAAAACACCGAGGACGAACCGGACAATGGGTGCAGAACCGGCCCGTGGGCGGAATTCCTTGAATATGAGGGCTGCTGCCAGTGCACCCAGGACAAAGCCGATGATTTCGGGGCGCATGTACTGGACGACCGCTGCCCGGTGAATGCCGATGGCCCCAGCAATGTCCCTTTCAAAGCACGCAACGCAGATACCCATGTTGCCGGGGTTCCCGAGCTTCTGCAGAACAGGCGCAAGGATGCCGATAAACGCGCCGACAGCTATGATGCCCCATCTGGATGCAAGCACATTCTTAACTCTCATACCATAACCTCCATTCTGTAATGTGTTATTCCAGCAAAGAACCTTTCTGTGAGATGCCCAGGGAAGAGTTCTCTTCGTCCCGACTTATAAAGAGAATAAATGAATAATGCAAATAACATGAATGAATACATTGAGCCGGGGGATTCTAAATGGTAATCTGTCTGATACGAATGTATTATCAGTTGGATAGCCGGTAGCTCTCATGAACGTATGCGTGAAGAATACCTTGATCAAAATGGGATCATGAACATAATATCCGGATACCTCCATGTCCATCTGCAGAGGATGACTGTTTCCTCATGAACACAATCTCCTTTGTTTCTTGTATTTGGGGAGATTTTTGTTTAATACGTTTAGTTGGTTTCAAAACACTATGAGGGGGAGAATTTTTATGAAGAAGATTTTCTTGGCAATAGGGTTCGTATTTGTCGCAATAGCGCTGTTCATTACTCCTGCCGGTGCTGCAGATGACGGCTCCTGGGAGAGGGTAAAGGCTGCAGGAAAGCTCGTTATAGGTATTGATGATGCATTCCCACCCATGGAATTCAGAAACGAGAAGGGTGAGCTCGTGGGCTTTGATATCGATGCATCCAGGGAACTCGGCAAAAGGCTCGGCATAGAGATCGAGCATCAGCCAACAGCCTGGAAAGGCGTTATCATGTCTTTAAAGACCAAGAAGTTTGATATCATCTGGTCTGGCATGTCCATTACCGCCGAACGGGAGAAGGAGATCGCATTCTCCAAGCCGTATATCATGGAAAAGCAGATCATGGTTGTTGCCGCCGGCAATGACAAGATCAAGAGCGTGAATGATCTGGGCGAGGCATCCATCGTGGGCGTACAGCTCGGCTCCACATCGGAAGAGGCCCTGGCAAGTCTCAACAAGAAATTCAAAGAGATCAAACGCTATGACAAGAATACCGAGGCATTCATGGACCTCAAGATCGGCAGGATCGATGCACTGGCAGTGGACGAACTGGTAGGACGGTACTACCTCTCACAGCGCCCCGGAGAATATTCCGTATTGCCTGAACCGCTGGTTTCAGAGCCCATCGGGATCGGCATCAGGAAAGAAGATGCAGCACTCAAAGATATGATCCAGAAGACCCTGGACGGAATGTTCGCAGACGGGACCATGAAGAGCATATCCATCAAATGGTTCGGAGATGATATTACCACCTGGGAATAAGATGGAAGTAAACACCTATAAGCTCAGCGTGCTCATCGCCACGCTGAGCTTTTTTCTCATATCACTGTTTTCGCCGGTTTTCATTTCTGCACAGACAGACAAATACGACCTGTTAGCCCGGGCAACGAGGCTTGCCAACGACGGTGACTTCGATGGCGCGCTGGAATTGTTCAGGCAGGTGCCCGTCCCCCAGCCGGATGAGGACGGCGGCGTATTTGTCAGATCGCGCATGGAAGCGGCCAAGATCTATTTCAGCAAGAAGCACTATGACGACAGCGCACAGATGTGTGAAGAGATCCTGGCTGTCTACCCTGATAACCTCGAGGCAAAGAACCTGCTTACCCAGGTTGTTTCAGCACAGACACCCAAGTGGCTGCGTTTCCTCAAAGACATGAAAACCTACCTGCCGACCCTGTTCAAGGCCTCGGGCATGACCATGCTCCTGGTACTGATCACCATGCTCGTATCGCCCATTGCCGGGCTTTTTATCGCACTGGGCAGGATCAGCCGTCTCAAGTTTGTTTCCTTTGTATTCTGGTGCTACATATGGGTCTTCAGGGGTACACCGCTTCTGCTCCAGCTCTTTTTCATCTACTACGGACTGCCCCCACTGGGATTGACGCTGAGCCCCTTTACCGCTGCGGTACTCGGGCTTGGGCTCAACTACTCGGCATACCTGGCGGAGATCATCCGGGGGGCCATCGAGAGCATCGACGCCGGCCAGATGGAGGCGGCAAAGTCCATCGGCATGACCTACTGGCAGGCAATGCGAAGGATCATTGTCCCGCAGACCTACAAGCGGCTCATGCCGCCGGTGGGTAATGAATTCATCGCACTGATCAAAGATACGGCCCTGGTTTCCACCATTGCCATGGTGGAACTCATGAGGGCTGCAGACCAGATCTTCAATGCAACCTTCAATATCTTTATCCTGATACAGGCGGCAATTATTTATCTCATATTTACAAGCATCTTTACCGTATCGTTCAAAAAGCTCGAAGACAGATTAGGGGTGTACGAAAACCGATGATTGAGCTCGTTGATGTTGTCAAACGCTTCGGTGATTTTACTGCCGTGGATCACGTGAGCCTGAAGATAAACAAGGGTGAACGCATCGTCATCATAGGTCCGTCAGGCTCAGGAAAAACCACGCTGTTGAAGATGATCAACTTCCTGCAGAAGATGGATTCCGGCAAGATCCTCCTGGAAGGCAAAGAGGTCGGCTACCAGAGAGATAAACACGGCAAACTGGTTTTAGAAAAGCAGGAGGTGATCTGCAAGCTGCGCTCTGAAATCGGCATGGTCTTTCAGCATTTCTACCTCTTTCCCCACATGACAGCCCTGGCCAACGTCATGGAAGGGCCGGTCACGGTCAAGAAACAGTCAAAGGAAGAGGCCAGGGAGATCGCCCTGGACCTGCTGGGCAAGGTGGGGCTCCTCGATAAAAAGGATGTATACCCCGCATTCCTCTCCGGAGGACAGAAGCAGCGTGTGGCCATTGCCCGCGCCCTGGCCATGAAGCCCATGCTCATGCTCTTTGACGAACCTACATCGGCCCTGGATCCGGAGCTTGTGGGCGAGGTGTTCAATACCATCAAGGCCCTGGCCGAAGAAGGCATGACCATGCTGATCGTCACCCACCAGATGGGATTTGCCCGCGAGATGGCGGACCGGGTCATCTTTATGGACGAAGGCAAGTTCATATTCGAAGGACATTCCCAGGACGTATTCTCCGACCGGATGGACAACCCAAGGGTAAAGGCATTCCTCGACAAGGTGCTCTAGCCATGGGCGGCCCTATGGTGATCATCGACGCCCCGCATCAGATTATTGCCGTGGGAGATTCACTCACCGCAGGATCGCAGCCTGGTATCACCGAATATGCCCCGTATGATGAACCTGTCACATGGAAACTTCTGCCGACATCGTACCCCTATATCCTGGGGCAGATGCTCTCCGAGAATGCCGGGCCGGAACTGATCCTCAACCTTGGCAGGGGAGGGAGCACGACAAGGGACTGGACTTCCGGCATGACCTGGGAGAAGGACGGGGTCAAGGACTTCCCCTTGAACGGCGCACCGCTGGATGAGATCATTGCCTCTGAAAAACCCATGAAGCTCTGCCTCATGATGCTCGGCACCAACGATGTCTGCCAGTCCATGGTACCTGATTGGATATCACGATTGCTCAAGGGGCTTGTCGGCTATGAGGATGATGAATTCATCTCCTCGAGGGAGAACCTGATCCTCACCCTCATGAAGCTAAAGGAAAAGGCTATCATCACCTATCTGGCAAAGATCCCGCCCATATTCTATCGCGGCGGACTGGCATTTGCGCAGATGGACAGGCTTCTGTTCCATACAAGAAGAGCGCAGGAGCGGTTCGATCACTATACCAGGATGGTCAATGAGCGTATCGATGAGATAGTTGCTTCATACCCTGACCTTGCACGGCCCGGGCCGGATTTCTACTCCCTGTTTAAAGACCGGAGTGATATCTGGATCAAGGACCTTCTCCACTTCAACAACGCCGGCTACCGCCTCATGGCAGAGGCCTGGGCGGCCGTGCTCACAGGGGATGGGATCGAGAT
>DAISYU010000126.1:6575-9228 GCA_036825155.1 Thermodesulfobacteriota bacterium
GCTTCCTCGTATCCTACATCACCGACATGATCTTGGTGAGCCGGGTGAGGATGATGGGGTGGAGCAGCATCCCTTCGATCTTGAGCTCGCCGGAGAGGAGCTGTTTGATAATGGTCATGCCGGCTTCATCGAAATAGTAGGGCAGCCCGAACTTGATGCTGATGGAGTTGAGCCCGATGACCTTGTCGGAGTCGGTCCTGATGATGATATCCGGTTTCCCCACGATGCCCTGTTCGAGTCGCACCTTGCCGCCTGAAAAGATGAGGGTCACGGTTGCCTCGATATCCTTCAGGTCAATGGCCACAACACCGAAGATCTTGTTGAAGGTTGCCATCTTGTGAGGATTCTGCTCGAGATTCGATCCCAAGAGATCCGCCAGGATATACGAGAAAGGGACCTCTCCAGCATTGTTTACAACTATACCTTCAGCCATTCTTATTCCTCCTGCTGTTCATATATACAATAAATACGTATCATTATGATGGGGAGGGCGCAGCCCTCCCTTCACATAACATCTAGAGTACCTTGTTAAAGATATCGAGCACCTCGGACAGTTCAAAGACCATGCGCGGGTTGTTCACGATGGACCCGTCGGAAAGGCTCATGTCTGAAGCCTTTTCAATATCCGCTATGGTCACGGACATCTCCGAGAGTTTCTGCGGGTGGCCGATCTTTTTGGTGAAGGCCCTCATGGCGGTGATAGATGCCTTTGCCGCTTCCATGTCATCCATGCCCGGCTCCCTCACACCGAAGGCCTCGGCAACCATGGCATATGCGTCTGCAGCCTCCTCGAGGTTGAACTCCATGCAGTCGGCAAGCAGGATGCCGTTTGCAATGCCGTGCGGGACATGAGCAACAGCGCCGATGGAATGGGCCATAGCATGGACGATCCCCACCATGGCGTTTCCAAATGCCCAGCCGGCCATGGTTGCAGCGATCTGCACCTGACCCCGGGCAACAAGATCGGACCCGTTATCCGTGCACACAGGCAGATATCTGGCAAGGAGCCTGATTGCGTGTACGGCCAGTGCATCGGTAATGGGCTCGTGCGGGATGGAGTGCAGCGCTTCCACCGCATGAGTCATGGCGTCCATGCCGGTGCTCGCCGTCAGGAGCTTTGGAAGCTTCTCCGTCATCTTCGGATCGAGGATTGCCATGCGCGGCACATTATAATTCTCCACCAGGAGCCGTTTCTGGCCCATCTCCTTGTCCATGATTACAGCTGCATTGGTGACCTCGCTGCCGGTGCCGGCAGTTGTGGGGATGACGACATGGGGCATCTGCGGACGGCTCAGAAGCTGTATGCCGTTGAAGTCGCGCAGATTCCCGCCTTCTGTCAGCAGGATGCACATCCCTTTTGCCGTGTCGATGACACTGCCGCCGCCCACGCTGATAACGATATCCGCCCCGTTCTTCCGTGCGAACTCGGCCCCGGCATCCACAACCTCAACCCCGGTGTCCTGGGGGATGTCGCTGAATATGCCCACACACTTGTCTTTGAGCACATTCGTGATGCCATCGATGAGTCCGGTGGCCATGATACCCTTATCCGTTACAACAACAGCCTTTGTGCCGCCCAGTGAGCCCATCTCGATCTCGACGTCTCTGGCCGCATCAATACCATAGACGATTTTCGTCGGCCCGAAATAGTTAAAAGAAAGATCCTCATCGTATCCCATACGTTCCTCCTAATAGTACCTCAAAAAACTTGCTGCCATACATAGTTCAACAATCATGAGAAGACTTCGCCCCTTTTTACCAAATGCTGAACGCGGTCTTCCGGAGCAATACTGCAAAAATGTAATCAGTCAATATTCAGATCTAAACCTCATCCGGCCAGATGGTTTCAAAGGTGCCGAGGATGTCGATGACTTTGTTGACGGTCTTGATGTTCCTTACCACGTAGGGCAGGTCGCCCTTCATCTTCAATTTTCCCTGGAGCAGGGCCTTTGTCGCATCGAGTTCCTTGCGGGCTATCTGTTTCCAGCGGGAATACTCACCCGTCATGACAAACTTGGCACTCTCGGCCTTTTCCTTGTCGCACACCACGAATTCACCGACATCGCCATGCCAGTAGTCCTGAAAGAGATACACTGTTTCAGGGATCCCTTTGCTCGGGTCGGCAAGACAGACGAGCGCCACGCTGCCCTCCCAGTCCTTGGCTATGGTCTTGTATTCAGGGTCCGCCACGATTGCCGCCTTATAGGCATCCATCCATTCCTGTGTAAGTGCAGGTACTCCCATAGTATAAACCTCCTAAAAATTATATTTGTTATTGGTAAAGCCGTTCTTTCAATTCTGTGAGTCCGAGTTCATCGAGCTTTTCCTTTTTCGGGAAACCGCGATCGTCGAGGCCCCTGATGGCGTAGTACTCGCTCAGCAGCAACTCGACATCAGGTACGGACCCGGCTGCCCCGCCGTCTTCCAGTGCGGTCAGGAGTTTTTTGGGCAGTTTGTCGTCTTTAGCGGTTATGCCGAGCAGGTTGTTGAACCCCCGCTTCAGAGTCCAGTCGCGCATCCCGGATTTGAGGAGATCATCTTTTGTCAGGTTGAACCCGGTGATGGCATTGAATGCCTCCAGGATGGTCTCGGGCTTCAGGATATCGACCAGATAGTGGCAGATGGCCAGTGAATTGCCGAGGATGCCGTAGTT
>DAISYU010000127.1:0-5839 GCA_036825155.1 Thermodesulfobacteriota bacterium
CGTTCTCCCCTGTCATGGATGCAGATGACGACAAACTGTCCTGCCCCGGCCTTGCGTGCCACCTTTGGCGCATGTACCTCAAACAAAGTGGTGGTCGTATTGAGAGTCTGCTTTTTCAGGATCTCATTCATGATTCATCCCCGTCCGCAGGAAGTATGGCATCGTAGTAACTATAATAACGAGAGGTTTAAGAAGATAAAGAAGCGATCACAATCGCATGGTCCCAACCCGGCTGCCATGCCTGCCTGCCACCGGGCAGTGTGACTTCAGCAGGGCTTTCCCTGCCGGAAAGAGGTAAATAGCCACTTGATTTTCATGGGTAAATTTCATTAAATAGCGGGCAATGAAAATGCAAGAGAGGTTTTCCCATGCCGATCTATGAGTTTTACTGCCATAAGTGCAATACCATCTACAACTTTTTTTCCAAGAGCGTAAACACGGAAAAGATCCCGGACTGTCCCAAGTGCGGGGACGTGAAACTGAAGCGCAAGGTCTCGATCTTCGCCACCATCTCAGGCAGGAAGGACGAGGAGGCTCTTGACGGCATGCCCGATATAGACGAGTCCAAGATGGAAAAGGCCATGTCCATGCTTGCCAGTGAGGCAGGCAGGATCAACGAGGATGATCCCCGTCAGGCGGCCCAGCTCATGAGAAAGCTCTCCGAGGCAACAGGGCTGCAGATGGGGGCAGGCATGGAGGAGGCACTCAGCCGCATGGAGCGTGGTGAGGACCCTGACAAGATAGAAGAGGAAATGGGTGATCTTCTCGAGGGAGAAGAGCCCTTTATTATGGGAGCCAAATCAAAGGCCGGAAGATCAAAGAACAAGCCAAAGGTCGACGAGACCCTCTATGACCTCTAAGGGGGACTGATAACGGCTCTTCCTGTACCCTGCAGGAGCCGGACAGGAGTACTTTTTTCCCCGCAGTCTTTGTTTTCACCCTGCAGTCTCTTATTATGATTCACATATGATCGTTTCGGCTCACAGACCCTATTTTTGTCCGTATCCGGGATTTTTCTACAAGGCCATGAAGTCCGATGTGGTTGTGCTTCTTGACGATGTTCAGTATCCCCAGGGGACCACATGGATTAACAGGAACCGGTTCAAGAACGATCAGGGATGTTTATGGATGACCGTGCCTGTGTGGAAGAAAGGGCTCGGCCTCCAGAAGATTAACGAGGTGCGTATCTGCCATGAAGGACGCTGGCAGAGGAAACACCTGGAGAGCCTTAAGATCGCATATGGCAATGCACCGTATCTGCATGAGCATCTTCACCTGTTCGAAGAAGTCTTCTCCCCGGGGTGTGTGACGCTCATCGATATGAATCTGGAGATCATCCGCTATCTCATGGATGTGCTTAAAATAGAAACGGAGATCGTGCTGCTCTCGGGGATGGGCATGCAGACCAATGGCAGCAGACTCCTGATCGATGTATGTCGATTCCTGGGAGGATCAGTGTTCCTTGCACAGCGTTCTGCGCGCAAGTATCTTGATGAACTCCTCTTTGAAGATGCCGGCATCCAGCTGTTGTATATAACCCCTCCTGACATCGTCTATCCCCAACTGTGGGGGGATTTTATCGGCAATCTCTCTGTGTTTGACCTCATCTTCAACTGCGGACCGAAATCCATCGATATCATGATGGGCCTATAGGAGAAGGCAAAGGTGTTTTCCGAGAAGCAGCAGGGACGTTTATACCGGTCAAACACATGAACGACAGGAGCTATGCTGGTAAGGGGTAAGGAGGGACTTCACATGTGCATGAAAAATCAGTAAGATATTTTTATATGAAAATAGAATCCAGTATCCGGAATTCAGAATACAGAATAAAAAACCTTAAAACATTTAATCAGGTAGCTGAAGCAAAACAGACACTTTTTTTCCTTCGTTGTGGTTATCTGGCCATGCCTGTTAGACAGTGTGACCCATGATGAAGAATCGGACAGAAACGATCATGTGCCCGCGTGCAGCGACTTGTCTTGTGCTGATGACAGTTGCCCTTGTGCTGGGGGGCTGTGCAGGTAGATATTTTCGAGATGCAGGAAGTCCGCCACAGCCTGCACCCCGATATGAACTTGCCCGGTTGCCCTACAGTGAATACTGGAGCGGGATCATATTCAACGGCAACAAGATCGGATTCAGCCATTTTGCCATAAAAGCATCGGATTCTATGCCTGGTTGTTTCGAGGTGCGCTCTCAGGCTGTGCTCCGATTTCGCTTTCTCATGATGGACAAGAAGATCTCCCTTGTCTCGTATGACCTCATAGGAGAAGACCTCCTGATCAAGGAGTTTCTCTACGATTATGATTTCGATGGGAGCACGCTCAAGCTTTCCGGAGGCCTCAGGGACGGGGTGCTTGAAGTGGAGAGGGTCTCCAAAGGGCATACCGAAATGGAGACAATCCCGGTGGATGGACCCTTATATCCGGGGAGCATTCTGTACCTCTATCCCGTGGTTAAGGGTCTTGAGATCGGCCGCACCTATCACTACAAGATCTATGACAGTGAAACCCAGAGCATACAGGATGTCTCCCAGGAGATCGAAGCATATCAGGAGAGCGATCTCTTTACAGGCAGTGCCTTCAAGGTGACCACAGAATATTTCGGGCAGGAGGTGAACACCTGGATCGATGCTGTAGGCAGGCCGCTGTTCGAGATGGCCCTGGGGGGTGTCCTCCTTTCCGGGCTCGAGAGCGAATCCCAGGCAAAGGCATACCTCCTCGAGGCAACACTGAACAAGGACGAATCCCTCCTGGATTTCAGCCTGATAAAGACGCCAGAACCCATTGAACGGCCGTATGAGGTGACAGGCCTGGAGGTTCTCATCAGCGGGCTCGGCAGTGAGATCGTCCTCCCCGGTGATGACAGGCAGGTGTGTGAATACCGGGGCACGAACGTGTACTGCAGGGTCAGGGCAACTGACACCGGGGGGCTGGTTGCCTCCGCCGGGACAGACCATATACCTCAAAGCACATACCTTGAGCCCAGCTATACCGTACCGAGCGACAATGACGAGATTGTCTCAATGGCACAGGAGATCACGAAGGATGCATCAACGAAGCTGGAGCAAATTGATGCGATCCTTAAATGGATCGGGAAGAATATCGAGCAGGAGCCCATTGATTCCTTTACCGCCCTGGATGTACTGACAAAGAAAAAAGCTGAGTGCCAGGGGCATGCATATCTGTATACCGCGTTTGCCCGGGCCCTGGGTATTCCTACCCGTGTGGTCAGCGGGATCGTGTATGCCGAGAATTTTCAGGGATTCCTCTACCATTCCTGGGCAGAGAGCATGGTGGCAGGACAGTGGATCGCAGTAGATCCTACAACAGAGCACTTGTCAGCAGATGCAACACACATTAAATTTATAGAAGGTGAGAATCTGTCTTCATTGGTCCCCCTGGTAGGGATCATCGGCAAGGTCGAGATTGAGGTTCTTCGGGTGGAATATTGAAGTCGCCCGGATTGGGGAACCGGAAAAGAAACATGAGATTCAAGATGAATTGAAGTGAGGCGGTCTTGCATGTTATGAGCCACAAGGCTGAGAAAACCAAATACCAGTTCAGCGCGTCGGAAAAATTGCTGCTCAAAACCGGACCGGCAGTGGCTGCTTTCCTGATCAGATGGTGGTGCAGATCGTGCCGGGTGGTAAAGCGCATCAATGCAGACAGCGAGATGCGTGAGGTAGAACAGAATAGCGGCTGTGTCTATGCCACCTGGCATCAGCGCATGTTCTATTTCTTCGAGGACTTCGGATCCCGTCATGTGACTATGATGATCAGCAGGAGCAAAGACGGAGAATATGCACATGCGCTGGCCGTGAAGATGGGGTTTTACTCGGTGCGTGGAAGCAAATCCCGTGACGGTAAGAAGGCCATGCATGAGCTCATAGATCTGTTGAAAAAGGGTGGATACACGGCCGGCATGATGGCTGACGGTCCCACCGGGCCTCCCCGTGTACTGAAGATGGGGACGGTCAGGATCGCGCGTGACACCGGCAAGCCCATCATTCCCATGATGTATGGTGCCAGGAGGAAGATCGTCCTCAACAGCTGGGACAAGTATGTCATTCCGGTACCATGCACTGGGATCGTCATCTATCACGGGGACCCGGTATATGTTCGCGGTGATGCTGGTGAGGAAGAGTGCGAACTCATCAGACAACAGGTGGAACAGAGAATGAATGAGATGGCGGATTTCTGTGATACCTTCTGGGGTGGAAATCCTGTGGGCAAGCCGGGATACGACCTCTAGAGAATATACTGCACCGGCCATGCAAAAAAGCCCTGGACTTTGACTTGTGCAACCGATACATCATTTTCATGATGATACACGACCATACTGACCCGCAACCTGCAGGAGTGCTCCTTGACCACGCAGAGGTAATAAGGAGGTCCTGCAGCAGCTTACCTGCCCTCGACCTGGCATGCGGCATCGGGCGCAACGGGATCTACCTGGCCCGTCAGGGGATGAAGGTGGTGTTTGCAGATATCTCCTTTGACAGGCTCAATGTCCTGCATCACGCCGTCAGGGATCTGTCGGACAGGGTTTTGATCTGCCGGGTGGACATGGAAAAAGACGGGCTCGATGTTTTTAAACCCGGAACGTTCGGGGCGGTCCTGGTCTTCAGGTACCTTCACCGTCCGCTGATTCCCTTCATTAAAGACCTGCTCGCACCTGGCGGTATCCTTGTATATGAAACCTTTACCGTGGACCAGCCGAAATTCGGGAAGCCCACGAATCCTGACTTTCTGCTCAATCCCGGGGAACTGGAGGGCTGGTTCGGCTCCTGGGAGGTCCTGCACCGTTTTGAAGGCGTGCAGGAACATCCGCGTCAGGCTGTTGCCAATATCGTGTGCCGCAAGCCCGAATAGGTGTTCTCAATTCTCTATAGGGAGACGTTTTTGTCCGCAGGCACGGTTCGGCTGTAATCCACAGATGTTTCAAAAATAACATATTATTATTGTTCCAAGATGCTCTGTGATATAGAAATAAGGTGCAGCTGATGAATCAACACAGGGAATGGATCATGGTTGCATCCTGATGTGTGGAGAGGTTCTATGGGCTTCGATAATGATCCGGCAGTGATGGCTGAACTGAAGAAGAGGTGTTCCGGGAAATTTGCCGCCAGGGAGAAAATATTCAGTCATATCCACCGGGGGAACAAGATATTCATCCCCACAGGGTGTGCCGAGCCGCAATATCTGATCAATTCCTTTTGCGACTATGCCCGGTCTCATCCCAAGGCTGTCTTTGATGCCGAATTTTTCTATGTGCTGACCTTCGGAGCAGCCCCGCATCTTGATGAAATGCTCGAATCGAATTTCCGGCAGAACACCTTCTTTGTCGGAGACAGCACGCGCCATGCAGTCAATAACGGCCTGGCGGACTATACCCCGGTGTTCCTGTCACAGATCCCCGAATTACTGCGCCGAAAACTTATCCCCGTAGACATTGCCATGATACAGACCTCTCTGCCGGATGAAAACGGCCGGCTGTCACTGGGCATCAGTGTTGACATTACCAGGGCTGCAATCGAACAGGCCGACCTGGTAATAGCACAGATAAATGCTTTCATGCCCAGAGTACATGGGGACACCTTCATACATATCGACGACATCGATTTTGCCATCCATCACGATGAGCCCATCTTAGAATATGAATCCACGGTCCCGGATGAGATCGCCCGGAGTATTGGCAAGTACGTCTCGAGGATCATCGAAGACGGCAGCACGATCCAGGTGGGGTACGGAAGCCTGCCCAATGCCATTGTGTCGAGCCTCGGGACAAAGAAGCATCTGGGTATTCACACCGAGGTCTTGAGCAACGGGCTCGTGGA
>DAISYU010000127.1:5939-9167 GCA_036825155.1 Thermodesulfobacteriota bacterium
CTGCAATCGACAGCCAAAAACGGCATGGTGTCGAGGATCGTCCCGTTTATCAGGGAAGGGGCAGGTGTCACACTGGGCAGGGGCGACATACACTACGTGGTGACGGAATACGGCATAGCGTACCTGCAGGGCAAGAGTATCAGGGAGCGTGCCATGGCACTGATCTCCATAGCCCACCCGAAATTCAGGGCAGAGCTCATTGAGAGGGCGAAGGCCCTGAATCTCATTTACAAGGATCAGGCATTCATTCCGGGCAAGGAAGGCGAATATCCCGAACATCTTGAGGCATACCGGACGACGAAGACCGGGATGGACCTGTTCATGAGGCCGGTCAAGATCAGTGATGAACGGCTGTTAAAGAATTTTGTCTACTCCTTATCCGACCAGAGCATCTATTACCGGTTCTTCTCGGTACGCACCTCCATGCCCCATGAGTTTCTTCAGAAGTTCGTGATCATTGATTATACAAAGCAGATGGCTATCTTTGCCATCAGAGAATATGAGGGGAGAGAAGAGATCGTCGGCGTGGGGAGGTATACAGTCGAGGAGGATACCCATATGGCAGGGATTGCCCTGGTTGTCAGAGATGATTATCAGAACCTGGGCATCGGCAGGGAACTTCTTTCCTACCTGATTCACCTTGCACAGAAACAGGGTCTGTTGGGGGTCAGCTCGGAGATGCTCGTGGAGAACAAGCCCATGCTGCATCTTCTGAGGTACTTCATCAAAGAGGATTACGACATAGAGAGGAAATTTGACGGAGGGGTCTACTCCTTCAATGTTGCATTCCGCGACCTGGTTTAATTAGTCTGCAGGGAACATGAAAACGAAGCAGAGGGACATTTGATGGAAGATTCATCAGTACGGATATCAGGAAATATTGTTGATGTTCTCGGACAGCGTATCTATCCCGGCACCGTGATCATCTCGGACGGGACAATCGCGGATATCATCCATGAGCAGGGGCCGTATAAAACATACATCATTCCGGGATTTATCGATTCACACATTCACATAGAAAGCTCCATGCTCACACCGGTGGAGTTCGCCAGGATTGCAACCGTTCACGGGACCGTTGCCTGCGTGTCAGACCCGCATGAGATAGCCAATGTCCTGGGGATGGACGGGGTGAAATTCATGATCGAGAACGGAGAACTCAGCCCGTTCAAATTTTTCTTTGGCGCCCCGTCGTGTGTGCCGGCAACACCCTTTGAGACATCGGGGGCAAGAATAGGCCCGGATGAAGTCGAAGAACTGCTGCGACTGGATGAGGTGAAGTACCTGAGTGAGGTGATGAACTATCCAGGTGTTCTCTGTGCTGATCCGGAAGTCATGGCCAAGGTGGAGCTTGCTCGGAAATACAACAAGTGTATAGACGGACATGCCCCGGGCCTGAAGGACGATATGCTTAAGGCATATGTGAATGCAGGCATGCAGACCGATCATGAGACGTTCGCCCTGGACGAGGCCCTGCAGAAACTGAAAAACGGGATGAAGATCCAGATACGTGAGGGTTCTGCTGCGCGGGACTTTGACGTCCTGCACCCCATTATCGACGAGTATCCCGATCTCTGTATGTTCTGCAGCGACGACAAGCACCCCGACGACCTGCTGAGGGGTCACATCAATGACCTGGTGAAAAGGGCGGTCGCCCTCGGACACGATTTGATGGCCGTTCTCAGGTGTGCCTGTGTAAATCCGGTCAGGCATTACGGTCTCGAAGTGGGCCTGCTGCGCAAAGGCGATCCTGCAGATTTTATCGTTGTTGAGGATCTGAAGTCCTTCGCCGTCTATGATACGTACATAGGCGGCCGAAAGGTTGCACATGAAGGCCGAACGCTCCTTGAAGGGGTGCCCGTCGAAGCGATCAATGTCTTCAGAACGAACAGAAAAATCCCTGAAGACTTTCATGTCCCTGCAGCATCGGGGATGATGAACGTCATTGAAGCCGTGGACGGACAACTGATAACCGGCAGGATTCATGCGCAGCCCAAGGTGGAAGACGGCCTGGCGGTCTCGGACACAGACAGGGATATCCTGAAGATGGCCGTGGTGAACCGGTATGAGGATACATCTCCTGCCGTAGCATTCGTGAAGAACTTCGGGCTGAAGAAGGGGGCCATTGCGACATCTGTGGCCCATGACTCCCACAACATCGTGGCTGTGGGGGTGACGGACCGGGATATCTGTGAGGCCGTGAACCTGGTTATAGGCAACAGGGGAGGCCTTGCCGTCTGCCGTAACGGGGTGAGGGAAAGCCTTGCCTTGCCGATCGCCGGACTGATGTCCAATGATGAAGCCCACATAGTCGCGGACAAATATGCCCTTCTTGACGGGCTCGCCCATGAATTCGGTTGTCAGATGAGGTCACCGTTTCTGACTTTATCGTTCATGGCGCTTTTGGTGATACCCTCACTGAAGTTGAGCGACAAAGGTCTGTTCGATGCGGAGAAGTTTTCTTTTATAGACCTGTTTGAATGATCGTCCGGTCCTGTTGCGGACCGAAACAGGACCGGACTCCCTGGAACAGCATCCAGGTCTAGCCAGGTACTGTCTGATCAGAAAAGGTGCGCATGCTGCTTTTGTGTTTGAAAAGGTAGAACTTTCTGGTATTTTAGGAAAAGCTGATAAAGCTCCTGCGAGGCCACCGACAGGTTTTAACTCCTTGAGAACTACCCCGGTGCCTGCTCGCAGCATTTCAGTGAAGAGTGATGAACTTGATTGTAATGCGTTGAAATGTATTTATGGCTATCCCTGGGTTATACTAAGTTTTTTGAAGGGGGAGCACCATGAAAACACTTGTTGCAGATGAAGACCTTGTCAGTAGAAAAAAGATGAACCTGATCATGAAGAGTCTCGGTGAGTGCGTCCTTGTCGACAACACTCAGGATGCAATCACAGCTTTTGAGCAGGCCTGGAACAGCGACTCTCCCTTCGATCTCGTCACCCTTGATATCTATATGCACGAGATGGATGGCAAAGAGGCACTGAACAAGATCAGACAACTCGAATCCGGCAAGGGGGTCGCAAGGGAAACCCAGGTCAAGATATTCATGTTGACCACCTATTGCGACAAGGACACCATCATATCCTGCGTCAAGGAGGGATGTGACGATGTCATTATAAAACCCTTTGACAAGAGTACCATTCTCAAAAAACTGGTGGTACATGGCCTGCTGGAGGACATCGATTATACAGAATCGTATATCGGATCAGATTCTTCTCATG
>DAISYU010000128.1:0-9057 GCA_036825155.1 Thermodesulfobacteriota bacterium
ATGGGCGTTTCCCTCATGAATGAGGACGGGATGGTATGATGGCGACCTGGGATGTTGTCGGTGCCGGAGACGGGATATCCGGGCTCGTAGCAAGTGCCTTGCTGGCAGGCAAGGGTTTTTCATGTCTGTGGGCAGATACCTTGGGCAAGGAAGAGGGCAGGTCTGTTCAGGAGAACGTCTCATCGCTCATTACCCGCGGTTTCTGGGAACAGGGTCTCAAGTACATACTCGGGTCGCTGGATACCTCGATAATCGAGGTGTTGCGACCGAGAAAGATTCAGTTTATGCAGAGCCTTTTGCCTGGGGAGCGCCTTGATGTACGTGTCGAGGATCAATACAAGAACCCGACTCTGCCGAAAAGGATGCAGAAGAAATACCTCTCCCTGTTGGGCAGAACAATGTCACGGCCGATGGCCCTGGCGCGTACCCAGCTCCGCATGGTCCCCCGACTCGAACCATGGGAAAGGAACATGATAACTGGGTTGAGCAGAACCGGGAACGTGGACTACAGGTCATATCTCCGTTATATGTCGTCTCTTGCAGGGTTGTACAGTTTTGACTACGGGGAGATCAAAGAGGTTCTCGGATCATACCTGGCCAGTACAAAGGGAGACTATGTCTTTGCCTCCAGCGCGAAGTATCTCTACCAGGGTGGAGACATAACCGGTGTAAATCTTGACGGTAAGATCCTTAAGGCACGGTATTACCTCACCGAAAATCCTGTTGAGCCAAGCACGCCCGACGGATTCATGTTCTATGGAAAATGTGAACTGAAAAAGGAGGTCATCCCCGTGGGCATGGGAGACCTCCTGGTCGTGTCACCGACAAAGGATATGGATTACCCCATTGTGCTCAGTGTTAAAAGAGGGTCACCAACGACAATGATAACTGTTGCCACCAAGATCAGGGTGGACAGCACACTCACCTCTCTGATGGAACAATTCTCGTGGGCCTCGGGCATGATTATGAAAAGACTGAGACAGGTGATACCCTTTATGGATGATTTTCTGGTAAACTTTGATGCAGTTGATCCGTTTGACAACAATTCCATACGAGGATGGTTCGGGTTCAAGGAAAATACACGATCCCCTTGGTTTTTCTCAGCCGGCCGTTATATTAGACAAGTAGAAAAGGTGTATCTCTGTGATCGGACGAGGTTTTCCTGGCTCGACGTCGAAGGGGAAATTCTCTGGGGTATATGTGTGGCGAATGCCATATTGAATGAATTGAACAGGTCGGATCTTATTATCAAAACAATGGTATGATGTCGAAGGGCGTTACCCTTCTTGAACTGATGGTGGTCCTGGTCATTATCTCCGTAATGGCGGCTATTGCTCTGCCTGATCTGAGGGTTTTTGCATCCAGGAGAACACTTGGCAGACAGGGGGACGAACTTGTCGCCATACTCAATCGTTCACGCGAGATGGCAATGGAGCAGGGCATTACCTGGAGAGTCCTTTTTTCCCCTGAGGAACAAAGATGCATAAGCTTTGGTGATAAGAACGCGGATTCTCAGATAGACCCGGGGGAAGAGCAGATAGGCCCATTCTATCTGAGTGAGGGAATCAGCTACGGCAGTCTTGCACCGTCAGGTCCGAATAAGACAACAATCCCCAGTGACGGGGTGAGCTTCACCAGTAATCGAACCAGCTTCTCATACATGGGGTGCTGCAATGCGGGGACAGTCTACCTGAAGTCCGAGGACAGATCTCTTGCTATCAGACTCATGCCTTCGTCTGGCATGGTGAGGATGTGGGAATATGACATGTCATGGCAGGTGGTGAAATGAAAGGTTTTACCCTTATCGAGGTCCTGGTAACACTATGTGTGATCATGATCTTCTTCGTGGGGATCTCCAAGATATCAGTGCTTTCTGCCAGGACATCCAGATACTCGGAAGATCTCACCTATGCAACCGCACTCGGTCATGCGAAGCTTCTCGGATTAAAGGCGCTGCCTATTGATTCTCCATCGATGAGTCCCGACTGGCATCAGGATCCCGATAACCCGCTCACCTGTCAGAACAGGGAGTTCTACCGGTTCTGGCTGGTGAACGACGTGTCATTGGGTAAAGAAGTCAGGATGTATGTGGCATGGAAAGACAAAGACAGAGGTACGGTTTATAACTTCGGCTCTCTGGCGGATCTGACTGGCTCACAATGTTCAAAGATAGATTTTGCGGATGTGTTTCTGAAAGAATAGGGATCAGCCTGCAGCGGTGATGCATGCTTGCAGCTGTGTTTCACTCATGGGAATGTTTCGGCGGTCCTATTCAGGCCTGCAGGAGGAAAGATTTTTCCTGTTCATGAGCAGGCACCCATCAGGCGGTTGCCCGTTTCTCCTCTTTAGAGACTTTTTCGGGTTGAACATTTTTAGGTTCTTCTTTCTCACCGGCCATGGTGCAGGTTCCTTCGAAGAAAACCCCTTCTTCAACAATCAGGGAAGGTGTCCGGATATCTCCGTAGACCTTGCCGGTGCCTCTGATCTCAACAGCCTTGCATGCATGCAGATTGCCGTGCATTTCTCCCCGCACGATGATCTTGTCCGCCTTGACCTGAGCCCGTACCGTTGCCTCGTCTCCAATGACAAGCAGGCCTTTGGTGAAGATCTCACCTGAAAAAGTACCGTCTATTCGTACCGTACCGTCGAAAATCAGTTTGCCCTCAAATGTTGTCCCCTTACCCAGGAGACCGACAATATCGATAAGCCGGGTCTCATCTTTTCTGTTGAACATCTCTCCTCCTCCTGTTCGTATCATCACGCGCGGTTTATCCAGGCGACAGCCAGGCATATTCGGATCTGACTGCTTATGGAGACCTCCTCATATCTATTACTCATACATGCAACCTTCAGCCCATGTATCATATTCATTTCATGCGCGGCGAAAACACAGAAGAATCGAAACCACCACAAAGAAAATAAATGAAATGAAATGAGGTACATCGGTAAAGATATATTGAATGTCCTGAAGTATCTCCATGAATTCCTGAAGGCAAGATTCAAGCCAGATTGTAACTTATTGATAATATGTAATAAAGATGATTTGTGAGTACAAAATGACCGGTAATTTGTATTCCTGGTCTCATTTTTGTAATCTACAGGGCGGTTTTCGACAAAGGATTACTTGCCTTGATGAAAACCACCCTGCAGGATTACCGTGCTCGCGGTTTTATACATCCAGAACAGTCAACTCGAGAGGTGTTGCGGTCAACATCTCGCCTCCTGAAGGAGTGACCAGGACAGGGCATTCAAGCCGCATGCCCCCGACCCCCGGGACATTCATGACAAGTGCGGCGATCTCAACAACATTTTCCTCCAGGACAACATAGCGGAACTCATCATTGTCGATAATGGCCGGATACCATTCGTGGCCGAGAACACCGATCCCGTGGCCGAATCCGGGAAGAGTGTACTGGATATACCCGGCCTTGGTGACCACATCGTTTACGGTCTTCCAGACATCCCCGATCTTCGATCCGGCCTTGAGTGACGAGATCAATGTCTCGCAGGTCTTCAGGTATGCATCTGCGAGTTTCTTCTGCTCTGCGGACGGCTCTCCCAGGATATAATTGTGGGACAGGTCTGAATAGTAGTGCTTATAGGTCGGATGCATGTCCACGAGAAGGCTTTCTCCCCTGCAGACAAGCTTCTGAGTGGGCGGCGTACATCCGCCGAGACTGTACCAGGAGCGGTAGCCAGAGGCGATCTCGTTTGATCCTGTTACCGGCCAGTGGAATTCACTGCCGAGTCTGCGCATCTCCATCTCGCCGATGCCGGCGATTTCCATCTCTGAGATTCCCACATAGAGTTCCTCCATGACCCGTTCCTGGGCAGCATCGGCGATGGCGGCAGCATGTCTTAAGAGTTTGATCTCTTCCGGGTCTTTTACATAGGTGACCTCGTCCATGAGGTCCAGTGCGTTTACAAACCGTGCATGAGGCAAGGCCTCTTTCAGGAACTCGTATTCACTTGCGAACAGATAGCCGGCAATCATTCTCGGCGAGTGACCGATCTCAACACCGATGGTGGCTTTTTCAAATCCTTTGGCCTTGATCTGTCCTACGGTAACGTCCCAGAGTTCCAGCCCCGGCAGAGGGGCGCACCCGACAACTTTGTCTGATAGCCATGAATCATCCTTTATCCGTTCAGCATCCATGAGCAGGGTGTTCAGACCCACATCACCGTCTTTGGAAACCAAGGCAACGCTTCTCCAGGGTATGAAGGCACCTCCAATGTAGCTCACGCTTTTCCCCCGGGTTCCAAGGAACAGATCAATTCCTCTTTTTTTCATCCCATCCTGAATTTTCTTGATCCTTTTGGTGAAATCAATGTGTACATCCATACGTTATCCCCCCCAAGATATAGTATATACAATATGCTACCTTACTATAGCGTATTGGAGAAGAGTTAGCAAAGGAACTTCATATCTCAGGTGTTTATTCGAACGAAGAGAGTGCAGGAAAATTCCCTAATGGGCGCTGCAGTAGATATTGATCTGAGAGAGTGCCTGATGAGCCCGTTGTGCCGTCTCAGGGGAGGGGTTGTGTTCAAAGACATTGAGAAGATACTGGTACGCCGCAGTAGGTTGCCCCTGCTTCAGCCGCATAAGTCCCAGAGCAAGGTACACATCTGCAAGGTTCTCAGCTTTCTGATGAGTAGCAATGCACCTCCTGAGCAGGGTGGATGCGGCAATGGGGTGGCCTTTCTCATCGAGCCATCCGGCAAGGATGACACATTCATCAGGTCTCAGTTGCGCTATCTCGTCACGGTCCATCTTTGAGACAGCATCAAGTGCATCTGAAGGCCTTCCCTTCATCAGCGCTTCCCTGAGCAAGACAAGAGATGATTCTTCGGATGTATTCACTGATGTGTCAGGCCCTCTTGCCGTGCCGATATGGCGCATAGTGTCTCTCCAGGGCCACTGCCATGCAAGCCGCTCCCCTGCCCAGGCAATGCCGAAGCCTGCAAGGAAGCCCCCGATATGGGCGCCAAAGGCAACGCTCGAACCGGCGCCGATCAGGAATGGCAGCATATTGTCCACGAGGAGATAGAAGCCGAGCACCCAGCGGGCCGGAAGCAGGAGGACATTGAAATAGATGGGAAACAGAGCGATGAATACCTTTACCTTGTTCCTGGGGAAGAGGAGGAAGTAGAGCCCGAGAATCCCGGAGATTGCTCCTGATGCGCCCACAAGCGGGGTCATGGAAGAGCCGGCGAAACCAGAGAAGAACAAGGTGGCGGCGACCCCTGTCGCCAGGTACGTAACCAGATATCCCAGACGGCCTATCCGATGTTCGACATTGTCTCCGTATATCCAGAGAAAGAGCATATTGCCCACAAGGTGCAGAAGTCCGCCATGCAGAAACATGCTGAAGAACAGATCACCGATCTGCGGGGCGCCCGGTTTATAGCCATGGACATAGGTAAACAGATCATAGGCACTGATGCTTGCCAGGACCTGCCTGAGAGAAACCCCTGACGGCAAGGAATCGGCTATGTGCCTGAGAAACTCCCGCAGCATGGGATCATTGATATCGACCCCCTGTGAGGAAAGTGGCAGCGTAATGAAGAAGAATACCCCGACATTTACCATAATGAGCGAGTAGTTGACCCATGGGGTGAAGTTGCGAGGATTGGGGGAATCACCTATGGGAATGAACACTGCCTTGCTCCTTACGTCTTGCTTGTGGATCTGACGATACGTTTCTTATCAGAATGGGCATGGATTACAAAGACGAAAAAGTTGCTAACTTGCCGGAGCTGCACATTATAATGTTCTATGGATCCTTATTCCAGATCATAAATACTGTCTTCTGAATCTATCCAACACTCCAATACTCCGGTACTCCCATTTTATTATTCCACTCCTGTAGTGTCCTGTTCCAAAAACTCCTTGATCAGTGTGCTTACGGCCTCCGGGTATTCCTCATGGGCTGAGTGTCCGCAGTTCTTGAGAATGAAAGGTTTGACGTTGGCTAACCGGGTGACAAACTGTTCTGCAAGACCGGGGCTGAGGTAGCGGTCGCTGTCTCCCCAGATGAGCAATACCTTCTTGGCAATGTTCGGCATGGCACTCTCTGTGATCTTCCAGTCCTGGTTTCGTGAGATAAGGTATTGTGCCTTCTGATTGGACTTGAATCTCATGGGCGTGTACACCTCACGTACCATTTCACCGGTAACCAGGTCCTTGTGGAAGAAGGACTTCTCCAGTCTTCGCCTGACACCATCCGGGTAGATGCACCGGACAAGTATCTCTCCTATCATGGGGTATTTCAGGAATTCCCATTCAAGCACATCAGGTACATCGAGACCACTTGAATCGATGAGCACAAGTTTCTCGACTTTTTCCGGGTGCCTGTGGGTGAAATGGATGGCCCATCCTCCGCCCCACGAATGTCCTACTAGAGAGGCCCTATCGATTTGCAATGCAGTCATGAACTCAAGCAGGGTATCTGTCATGACATCAAGACTGTAGCACACATTGTTGTGCCTGGGTCTTGTATATCCGTATCCCGGCATATCAAGGGCATACACGGTACATGACCGGGACAGGAATGGGATGGTGTCCCGGTATGAATACAGCCACATGCCACCGCCGTGAATAAGGATAACCGGGTCTCCACTGCCCTCTTTTATATAGTGGATATCGAAGTTCTCTGTCTTCAGGTACCTGGAATTGCAGGCCCTCAGATAGATGGATGAATAAGAAGGGCGTAACCCGCGTATTTGAGCAATGATGAACAGTACAAGGATAGATCCGGTGAGCGCTGATATTAAAAGCGAAGGGTTCAGTATATTCATAGGTTACTCAATCCATGTCATATAAATAATGTAATAACTATATTAAACCATAGTGGATTCCTATGGAAGCTGAAATGAACGATCAGCATTGACATTGTTTCCCTGCACGGTTACCATCATAATTAACTTTGGCCTGATTTCTCAAGGCCTGGAAAGGAGTTGTATCTATGTCGTGGGATCCAAACAATCAAGGTGGTTTTCAGGGAGGAGAGAAGGACATCGGCGATATGATCAAACAGGCCAGGTCCGGATTCGACTCTTTCAAGAAGGGAGGCAGAAATATCTGGCCATTGGTTCTGATCGCGTTTCTCATTGCCATTGGCGCACTCACATCCGCATATACTATTCCTGCAGGGCACCGGGGGGTAATTCTCCGGTTCGGCAAATTTTCCAACATTGTCATGCCGGGCCTGCATTTCAAGATACCCTTCGGGGTTGACAGGGTTTTCAAGGTCTATACCGACAAGGTGGACACCGAGACCTTCGGATTCAAGAGCGTGAAACCGGGTGTGCGGAGCAGGTTTGAAAAGGATACTGCCAGTCAGCGTGAGTCCCTGATGCTGACGAGAGACCTGAACGTGATCGACATGGAATGGATCATCCAGTTCAGAAGGCAGGACCCGAGGAAGTATCTCTTTAACGTCCACGATCCCATCCAGACAATCCGGGATGTCAGTGAGTCCGTTATCAGACGCATCGCCGGGGACAGGAGTTTCGACTATATCCTGCAGAACCGGGAAGAGGTGAACAGGCTCTTTCAGGATCAGCTGCAGGGGATCCTGGACGAGTACGACAGCGGTATAAGAATTGTAAATGTACGCCTCCAGAACGTGGTGCCTCCCGATGAGGTCAAAGACGCCTTTAATGAGGTGAACGAGGCGCAACAGGAAAAGGAGCGGCTCATCAATCAGGCTCAGGAGACCTACAACCGGGAGATCCCCAAGGCCCGGGGCGAGGCGGAACGGGTCATAAACGGTGCCCGTGGCTATGCGCTCGAGCGCGTGAACAAGGCAAAAGGTGAAACGGCACGATTTATCGATGTGCTCAAGGAATACCGCAGCTCAAAAGAGGTGACAAAACGAAGACTCTACCTGGAGGCATACAGAGAGATTATCCCCAATGCCAAGCAGGTCTTTATCGTGGACAGCGAGCAGAAGTCTATTCTGCCCCTGCTTAACCTGGAAGGTCTCAACCAGAAAGGAGGGGACGAGAAATGAAGATAATAAGATCTCTCTTGATCCTCATCGGTGTCATTGTTGTGCTGTCAATAACCGGTCTGTTTTATACAGTGAGTGAGTATGAGCAGGTTGTAATCACACAGTTTGGGAGGCCGGTTAAGGCGGTAAAGGATGCAGGGCTTCATTTCAAGGTCCCACTTATCCAGAAGGTGACCAGTTATGAAAAACGTATTTTACGGTGGGATGGAGATCCAAAAGAGGTTCCTACAAGGGACAAGCGCTTTATCTGGGTAGATGCAACAGCGAGATGGAGGATTGTGGATCCGTTAAAATTCCTCCAGGTCATCGGAAACTATGATCAGGCGTATGCAAAGCTGGATGATACCCTTGACTCTGTGGTGAAGGACTATGTGTCTGCAAATCCTCTTGTGGAGCTTGTGAGAACCTCAGACCTCGTGGAGACCGGGTTGGAAGAGGAACGGGACGAAGGGTCAACCTTTTCTGAACGGGCGCCGGATGTCAAGATTGTCCTGGGGAGAGAGAAGATCACCCGGGCTATTCTCGCCGAGGCATCGAAGGCCATGCCAGAATTCGGGATGGAACTGGTGGATGTGCGGATCAAGCGGCTCAACTATGTGGAAAAGGTGCGCCAGAAGGTCTATGAGCGGATGATCTCGGAGCGTAAACGCAAGGCGGCCCAGTTCAGATCAGAGGGTGAAGGAAAAAAGGCGTCGATCCTGGGACAGATGGAAAAGGAACTCAAGGGGATCGCTTCAGAGGCTTACAAGACAGCTGTAGAAATCAAAGGAAAGGCCGATGCCGAGGCAACGAAGATCTATGGCGAGGCATACAATCAGGACCCGGAATTCTACGCATTCTACAAGACGCTCGAGACATATAAGGAAGCAGCGTTCAAGAATACGACAGTGGTAATCGGGACAGATTCCGATTACTATACCTTCATGAAAGATATACCAAAGTAGGATACAAAATGGGGCCGCCTTCAATCGGGGGCGGCCCCGTGAAGAAAGGGTTGGAGTACTGGAGTATTGGAATACTGGAGTAATGGTAAGAACAA
>DAISYU010000129.1:0-8962 GCA_036825155.1 Thermodesulfobacteriota bacterium
CATTGACGCTTCTATAATTCGTGTGCTAGTGAGTCACTCATTGTGGGACTATCCAAAGGTATAATAAAAGAAACTTTATGGCGTTCTTTGTTTATTCAGGGTGCGTGGAACTTCAAAGGTATGCAGAATATCGGATTCGTGCATGCAATGCTGCCCGGTCTCAAGGAGATTCACATAGAATCCTCAGACAAAGCGGCCTGCAGGTACCTGCGGTTTTTTAATACCCATCCATATATGGCCCCCACAATAATGGGTGTATTCCTCCATCTTGAAGAAAAGGGTGATGATGAGACGATCGACAAACTTCATCCATCCATCGCAGGGCCACTCGCAGCTGTCGGCGATTATTTTTTCTGGGCTACGCTGAAACCTCTTATCGCACTGCTCTTTATCTTGGCGATCATTGTTGACCAGATCTGGAGTATCGCTCTTATTCTCATCGGCTACAACACGCTTCACCTCTGGACCATGTCGTGGGGATTTATGCAGGGATATAAAAACGGCCCCACCGGGGCACTCGAACTGGGTCGTGTACTCTCTATTGACCGGGCCAGGAGAATCTCATATATCATGCCATTCCTGACGGGCATTATACTCGCTTCACTTGCCGGGTGGGAAGGTATCGGGCAGGGTCTGATAGTGAGCATCCTGCTCCTTGGAATCTGTATCATCGCAGTAAGGCTAAAACTAGGAGTATTCTGGATATTTTATGGAGTGTTTACACTCGCTCTAATATGGACTATTATACGATGAAAGAAAAGAAAGTGACCATACCGAATAAACTGGGATTACATGCACGAGCTGCTGCTACATTTTCTAAACAGGCATCTGAATTCTCTTCGGATATTGAAGTGATAAAAGATCATATGCATGTGAACGGAAAAAGTATCATGGAATTGCTCACCCTTGCTGCGGCAAAAGGGTGTAGAATTATAATTCGGGCTGACGGTGATGATGAGGCAATGGCCATCGACACCTTAACAGCCCTGGTTAAGGGAGGGTTTGGAGAACGTTAATGAATCAGCGCCAGGTTCACATCCTTCATGGCGTTCCTGCTTCTGCAGGCATAGCCATCGGTTACGCAGTACTTCTGGACACAAAAAAAATTGAGCGTTATCCCAAGATTCGCATCACTGATGCACTCGTGGAAGACGAGATCGACCGGTTCAACGATGCTGTAGAATTGTCCAGGAGACAGATCATTGAGGCACAAAAAAAGCTTGAAGCCCAACATGTAACAAAGGAACATATCTTTATCCTGGAAACCCATCTCCTGATGCTCACCGACCCAGCCCTTATCAGCAGGGTCAAACAGCTTATCAACGAGGACTACATCAATGCGGAGTGGGCCCTGAAGATTGCCCTCCAGGAGATCGAGGAAGACTTTGACCCCATCGGGGATGAGTATATCAAGAGCAGGGTAGCAGACACCACCTTTGTCGGCGAACGTCTGCTGCGCAATCTCATCGGAAAGAAGACGAGCGGATTCCACATGCTTGAAAACAGCATCATCGTGGCACACGACCTCTCACCGGCAGATACAGCTATGCTGAACAAAGAGAAGGTGCTCGGATTTGCCACGGATGTGGGAGGCCTCACCTCGCACACCTCCATCATTGCACATTCTCTCGAGATTCCCGCTGTTGTGGGTCTCGAAAATGCCTCCGCAACTATCAATCCCGGGGACAAGCTGATCGTGGATGGTATCTCAGGGGTGGTGATAGTAAATCCCTCTGATTCACAGATATCTGACTATGAACACAGAGCCCGGTCATACCTCTCTATCGAGCTCAAACTCAAAGAAAAAGCAAAGCTGCCTGCAGTCACCAAAGACGGTAGATACGTCAAGGTGAAGGGTAATCTCGAGTTCAGAGAGGAAGTGAAGACGGTTTTAGACCACGGCGCTGAAGGGATCGGCCTCTACAGGACAGAGTTCCTCTACCTCAACCGTAATGACATCCCCCGGGAAGAAGACCATTTTGAAGCTTACAAGGCTGTTGTGGAATCCGTATCTCCGTACAACACCGTGATCAGGACCCTGGATCTGGGTGGAGACAAGTTCTATTCCTCCCTCGGTGAGCTGAAAAACGAGATGAACCCTGTTATGGGGCTTCGCGCCATCAGGTTGTGTCTCAAAGAGATCCCGATTTTCAAGACTCAGCTTCGGGGAATCCTGAGGGCGAGCCATTACGGGAACACCTCCATCATGTTCCCCATGATCTCCGGGATGGAAGAGCTGCGCAGGGCAAAAGACATCCTTGAAGAGACAAAAGAGGACCTCAGAAAAGAGAGTATCCCCTTTGACGAGAATATTTCCGTTGGCATCATGGTGGAGGTCCCCTCAGCAGCGACTATTGCCGATATCCTGGCGAGCGAGGTGGATTTCTTCAGCATCGGCACCAACGACCTGATCCAGTATGCACTGGCTATAGACAGGGGAAATGAGTATGTGAACTACCTGTATGAGCCGCTGCACCCGGCAGTACTCCGCCTGATAAAATTCACTATCGATGCTGCGCATGATGTGGGCATCCCGGTATCCATGTGCGGCGAAATGGCCGGCAGGGAGATCTACACACCCATCTTGCTGGGCATGGGGATCGATATCCTGTCCACGAATGCATTCGCCATATCCCATGTGAAAGAGATGGCGAGAAAGATCAATCTCGAAAAATGCACGTCCATCGTGGAACACATCTTTTCAAAAAAGACTGCTCAGGAAATATTCGACTTCATGAACAATGAAATCATGGAAAGCTCTCCAGATCTCTTCGAATTAACGTGATCCGGTTATGATGAATACAATCTGCGGCACCATTAAAGATATCCATGAAAAAGAGGTACAGATCAGCATAGAAAGGAAGGCAGCGTGTCAGGGCTGTGAGGCACAAAAGATCTGTCACAGCCTCTCACAGCCCAACATGGACTTTCGGCTCACGAAACCGGACATGCCGGTAGCCATCGGCGATCAGGTAGTGATCGCCCTGGAGAGCACATCCTTTCTCAAGGCTTGCACCTATGCATTCCTTGTCCCTCTGTGTGCAATTCTCCTTGCGCTCTTTATCACACACTTTCTCGATATGAATACCACCGTCCAGGCCGTGACGGCATTCTTCGCCTTTTGTGCGAGCCTCATCCTGGTTCGCAAACTTGGCAAACGGATAGACAATCCCCGAATAATAGAGGTCATCCATGAAGAGTGAGGTAAAGAAGATGCTTTGCCTCAACAAGAAAGCACGGCATTCCTACGAAATCCTGGAGACTATCGAAGCTGGCATTATGCTCGGCGGTCCTGAGGTCAAATCGCTGAGAAACGGCGGCGGCAATATCAAGGACAGTTATGTCCTGATAAAAAACTTCGAGACATACATCTACAATTTCCACATTTCCCCGTATGTGCAGGCCAATATCTTCAATTATGAACCACGGCGACCAAGAAAGCTCCTGCTCCATAAAAGAGAAATCCTGAGGCTTTCCGGCAAGGTGAAAGAAAAGGGATTGACCCTGATCCCCCTGAGCATCTACCTCAAGGGCAATCTTATCAAGGTTGAAGTGGGGCTCGCCAAAGGCAAACAGGTTCACAACAAAAAGGAAGCCATAAAGGAGCGGGATGTAAAGCGGGAAATAGCGCGAGAGGTAAAATCATGGAAACAAAGATAAAGGATATCAACTTCGAAAGGCTGCTCAAGAAGGCACTCCTTCATGGAGGTGATTTCTCAGAGCTCTATATCGAGCAGAAAAAGGGAACCTCTATTGTCTCCGAGGCCAGAAAGATAGAAAAGTTTATCAGTTCCGAAGAGTTTGGTGTGGGGCTGCGGGTTGTCCTGGGCGACAGATCAGCCTATGCATATACAAATGACCTCGCAACCCTGGATGAACTCGCATCGAGTGTTGCTTCTGCGATCAAATCAGGACAGTTCACCTGGGATATATCGCTTGATAAAAGACCTTCTCGCTCGGTTGTTCTCTCCAGAATAAACCCTGCTCTGGTGGATTCCGCCAAAAAGATCGAGATGGTCATCAATGCTGAAAATACTGCCTGGGCGCAGGACAAATCCGTCGTCCAGGTGAAAGTCATGTACGGGGACGCCTGCAGACACGTCCTGGTGGCGAATTCAAGAGGATTCATCGCTGAAGATGTACGCGACTCCATCATCTTCGTGGTACAGGGCGTGGTGGCAAAAGATTCACGTATGGAGACTGGATATGAACCAATCGGGGGGGCACGTGGATTCGAACTCCTGGAGGAAATCCCGCCTGAAGAGATAGCGGTGAGGGCCCTGAGAAGAGCCTTGATGACGCTGAACGCACGAAAGGCGCCTGCCGGGACCATGCCGGTTGTCCTTTCGAGCGAATCCGGCGGCACTATGGTGCATGAGGCCATAGGTCACGGACTCGAAGCAGACCTGGCAGGTGAAGGCCTCTCGGTCTATTCCGGACAAATCGGCAAACAGGTTGCCTCTACAGCAATCACCGTCATCGATGACGGAACCATAGACGGCCTGCGGGGAAGCATGGGATATGATGATGAAGGCAGCCCGGCAATGAAGACCGTTCTTGTGGACAAGGGGATCCTGAAGGCATATATGACCGATCTCATAACTGCTGCCAAGTTCGATCTGCCACTGTCTGGGAACGGCAGGAGAGAATCATACCGCAGCCGCCCCATACCCCGCATGACAAATACCATGATACAGCCTGGCACAATGGCCCCTGACGAGATCATTGCCAAAGTGGACAAAGGCATATTTGTAAAAAAGATGGGCGGAGGCCAGGTGAATACGGTCAACGGTGATTTTGTCTTCGGTATTTCCGAGGGATATCTCATCGAAAAAGGCCAGGTAGGGGAACCCATCCGGGGGGCAACCCTGATTGGCAACGGACCGAAAATCCTCAAATCCATTGATCTGGTGGGAAATGATCTCGGCTACGGAATCGGTACCTGCGGAAAGGACGGGCAGGGCGCTCCTGTTGCAGATGCACAGCCTACCCTGCTCATACCCGAGATCACCATCGGCGGAGAAATCCAATAAACCTCAGGTACAGGGTTTAAGGTATGAGGTATAAGGTTGGTGTTGCAGATCACAGAATGGAGCATGATTGACTGAATGACTCAGAACCGGGTATGTCTGACTTTGTGTCGATACTCTTCCATTACGGATTTTCCGGATTAAATAGCAAATAGTTACCGGAGCGAAAAAGGAGGGACAATTCCATGAACAACTACATAAAACCATGGCTGCTCACAGTTATAGCGGTACTGGTTTGTCAGGGATGCGCATTTATATCTGTCGATCTGGCAAACCTCATGCAGTTTCAGCCCTTTGAAGAGAGGGTTATCGAAACCGGCACCAAAGATAAGGTCCTGGTGGTGGAGATCCTGGGGGTAATCAGGACAACAGCCGGCAGGGAAACCTTCACCCCGAAACAGGGCACCCTGGAGCGGCTCGACTCAGTCCTGGAAAAGGCGGAAAAGGACAAGAACATCAAAGGGATCATCCTCAAGATCGACTCGCCCGGCGGCGGGTATACCGCATCAGACCTCGTATTCAGGAAGGTAACCGCTTTCAAGGAAAAACAGGGCATTCCTGTCGTCGCCTGTATCACCAATCAAGGCACCTCAGGAGCATATATGGTGGCCCTGGCTGCCGACCATATCATTGCTCTGCCGTCTTCCGTTGTGGGCAATGTCGGTGTCATCCTACCCTCCATCAGCCTGGAAGGGCTCATGGATAAACTGGGTATCGACAATCAGACCATAACATCGGGAAAATTCAAGGACACGGGCAATCCTCTGCGTGACATGACCGATGAGGACAAGGAGATCCTCTCTGATATCGTCACGGAATTCTATGACAACTTTATCGAGCGGGTGAAACAGACACGGCCGGTGAGCGAGGAAGATCTTGCCGTTATCGGCGATGGCAGGGTGTTAACGTCCACTATGGGCATGAAATACCATCTCATAGATGAGGTTGGGTATTACGAAGAAGCCCTGACAAAGACGGAGAAACTTGCCGAGATTGACAATCCCACCGTTATTATGTACCGGAGACAGGGTGAAAACATCGGCGGTTTCTATTCATGGCCATAATAAGATACGGGGTATGAGGTTCAAGGTACAAGGTATAAGTGTTAGCGGATTTCAGAATAATAAGGGGCACATTGCAGGTCAGGCAGCACGAAGGTACTGCTTCTCATGAAAGACAACTCGCGTATCACCAAGATCGCACTGTTCATTGCCATTGCAGTCGCCCTGCACTGGACTGAGTCATTCATTCCACGGCCGGCCCCGTTCTTGAGATTTGGTCTGGCAAACATCATAACGCTGACCACACTGTATACCTTTGGCGGTCCATGGGCACTCTTTGTGGTGGTCTCAAGGGTCATTATCGGCTCAGCCCTTTCAGGCGGCATCTTCACCCCGACATTCTTCTTTTCCCTGAGCGGAGGGATTACCGCAGGACTCATCATGTGGTGGATGCCCAAGGGTATGTTTTCCCTCATAGGGGTAAGCGTTGCAGGAGCGCTCGGGCACATGGCTGCTCAGGTACTTCTGGCGAGTTTTATCATACAGCACTTTGCACTTATTCACATCATCCCGCTCTTTATCCTTGTATCCATAATCACCGGCGTGATAAATGGTTATTGTACCAATATAATCCTGGATGTAATGCAGAGGCAGAAAAGATACTCGTCTGTCTGAAAGATTTTGAGAATACCGTTCCTGTTTTGATACGTTTTGTTCAGTGATAGAGGGAAATGTAATGACAACGATTGTCCCGACAGGGGGCATGATTATACAGAATAACGGTCAGTTGAAGGCCTATCTTGGATCGTGTGTCGGCCTCGGACTCTATGACAACAAAAATCGCTTCGGAGGTCTTCTCCACATTCTCCTGCCTGAGCCTGTAAGCGATATCCCCGATTCCCATGAGACCTACTATGCCCAAACCGGCATCCCGCTGTTCATCGAGGCCATGAAAGCCGAGGGAGCAAGCGCTGAGGACATGGTAGCCTTCATTGCCGGCGGTGCCCTCGTGAATCCCCTCTCCCCTCAGGAGATGAATCTCAACATCGGGCACAAAACACTCGAGATTACCTTGTCCAAAATGAGATCCAACAACATCCCCATAAAGATGTTCGAGGCAAGCGGAGTCAACCCATTCAGTATAGGCCTCGATATCGATACCGGTACATGCTCCATCGAACACGTCCTGGATAAGAAAGTCCCGGGAGAATTGCCCAAGACACAACTCTCACTTGACCACATACATGCAACTATAGACAAACTGCTCCCGGTGCCGCAACTCGCACTCAGCATCGCCCATATGCTCTCGGACGAAGAATCGAATATTGCCGCCATAGCCGGTGAAATAAAGAGGGATCAGGTCTTGAGCGCCAATGTTCTCAGGTTATGCAACTCTTCATATCTGAGCCTTCCAAGACAGATCGCGTCAATAGACCAGGCAATCATCTACCTGGGGAGCAAAACCCTGATCCAGATGATTATCACTGCCCAGACGGAAAGGATTTTCCAGGGCAGAGAGCATGGATACTCACTGAGCAGGGGGGGCATGTATCACCATTCTCTGGCCACAGCGCGTTTGAGCGATAGACTGGCAAAGGCTCATGGAGGTATTGCACCGGATGTCGCATATACCGCCGGTCTCCTGCATGATATCGGCAAGGTGGTTCTCGACCAGTACATTGCCGATATTCAACCCCTGTTCTACCGCACCATTTACGACCAGGACCCGCATACGGACTCGAGCATGCTCGAACGGGATATGTTCGGTATAGACCACTGCCAGACAGGCCTTATCCTCACTGAGAGATGGAATCTCCCGGATATCATCAAGGATTCCATCCTGTTTCACCACAGCCCCGGCTCGGCTGAAGACAACAGAGAAATAGTCAGCCTTATCTACCTTGCCGATGTCTTTACCGACAAGTTTCTCACCGGCATGGAGATTGAAAAGACCAGTTCTGCCAATATGGAAGAGAGCATGGATCTGCTGAACCTTACGCCACAGGATATTTACCGGCATCTCAGCGTGCTGGCCGAGTCCTTCTAGGTGCCTTTACCCCGCGCCTTTGCTGCCATCTCGATAATCTGCAGCAGTTTCGGCTTGGGAGGAGCTGTGATCAGTGCGATCTCTTCCTCGGTATAGATTTCTCTTAAGTATGCATGGACATCAAAGTGTTCATGCCAGCAGTCGAGAATCTTCCGGCACGGCAGCTCGCCGATGCCGTCCTTGCAGTACTGAAAGGGAACCAGATGCCCCAGCATGGGGCATCTGGTTTTATACTCATCAAAACAGGTAGCACTCATCTTACCATTTCCCTGTTTTCACGATCGGGGCCTTGGGAAGGCCTGCTATGGACCGCAGTGATTCCTGCAGGTCTTCTTCGGGCAGAGGATAATCGATGAGTTTTCCATCCATGAACATCTCGTAGCCGGTGAGATCCATGAGACCATGCCCGCTCCAGTTGAAAAGGATGACCTTTTCTTTTCCTTCTTCCTTGGCCTTCTTCGCTTCTTCAATCACTGCTGCAATGGCATGTGATGTCTCCGGCGCAGGGATATACCCCTCGGTCTTTGCCCAGAACAGCGCACTCTCATAACAGTGCAGCTGATCCATGGCCCTGGGGGAAAGCAGCCCCTCCACGACAGCCTGACTGACCAGCGGGGACATGCCGTGATACCGAAGGCCGCCGGCATGAATCGGAGGTGAGACAAATTCGTGACCCAGGGTATGCATGGGCAAGAGCGGCGTCATCTTTGCCACATCTCCGTGATCATACGTGAACGGGGCACGTGTCAGGGTGGGACATGACGACGGCTCGACCGGAACAATCTCTATGTCCGCGCCATTGATCTTGTCTGCAACAAAGGGGAAGGAAAGCCCCGCAAAATTGCTGCCCCCGCCTGCACAGCCGATTACGACATCGACCTTGT
>DAISYU010000130.1:0-8933 GCA_036825155.1 Thermodesulfobacteriota bacterium
CAAAAACAACCGGGATCTCCGACAAGCTTCGAGGAATTAACCCGAAGAGATTAAATATGTAATTCAAGTCATCCCCTTGAAAAAGGGGATCCAGGAAACAAGCTGTTGTTGTCAGGCATGCCCTTCATGATATTTGTATGTTTATTTGCCTCAACAATAATTGACTTTCTGAATACATATAGCGTTTCGCACAACACTAAAGGATGACGAGTGACATCTATATCCCGAGCTTTTTCTAACGGGCATGGCCATCCGGTCACAACGAAGGATGAAAAAATATCCGCTTTGCTTCAACTACCTGTATAATGTTTTAAGGTTTTTCTTCTGGATTCCGAATTCTGGATACTGGATTCTATTTTTATATAAAGAATCTGAAATCATTGCCGATCTCAAAGGTATCGCTTGAGAGGAGGAATGAGCAATGAGAAAGACCGCTTTATTCTATCAAAAGCACGGCAGCGCCATTTCCATTCCCCGGGATATCACCCCGGACTTCAGATCGAGAAATCATACATTCCGTTATAATTCGTATCAGGCACATCCTTCAGTCAAACCGGCAGGTCTTCACGATCTCATGTTTGCCATTGTTGCCTTTGTGCTCGGTCTGCTGACTCTCAGCCTCTTTCTCAGCGGGTCACATGACGGGGTTCTCTTCTGGCTCAGCATATTCTTTCCTCTCAGCGCCATCACTGCTTTGTTGAAGAAATAGCCCCTTCGATAGCCGCAACCAGTCTGCTCAGCAGTCTGTAACGAGTCTGAGAGATTACCTGTTCAGGCAGTAAAGAGGCTCTTCGAACGTCCTCATTCTTTCCGTGCCTGATCCATTGCCGAACATCAACACCCCTGTGGGTCGGCATCACCTCTTCAGGATCATTACTACCCTGTTACAGCCGATACCTTGATATCCACGTGCAGGTGCTGTCCAACATCGTCAAGCCGTGCCTGCAGGTCCTTGCAGGGTATGTCGGGCGGTGCCACCACAAGGGCGGTCATGAAAAACAGCGGGGTACCACTCACCGGTGCCCGGGTTGTGCCGGTATCCATGGATTCGATATTGATACCATATTGAGAGAGAATATAGGCGATCTCATGGATGATTCCTTCGTGGTCGGCACCGCGGACCTCGATCTGATAGGGCAGCCAGCCTGCATACGCCTCAGCATAGGTTTGTCCGGTCTGGCTGGTTGTCACCTTGAACCCCTGGCTAGTCAGACTCTCGATGCCTTTGTCCAGGTTGGCAATCTGGTTTTCAGGCATGGACACCAGCATCAGCACGGCAAACTCACCTCCCAGTCGGGCCATGCGGCTGGTTTCCACATTGCCGCCAAGATCGAGCAGAAGTTTTGTGAGGTATTCAACAATCCCGGTCCGGTCAGTGCCGGTAAGGGTGAGAACAATGTTTGTGTTCATAACATCCTGTCCTTTCATGTAGTCGATGGTACCACCTGTCAGGAGGCATGGATCCATGGCCGGCAGAAACACCGGTGATATGCCGGTCGCCGGTCTTATCCTGTCCACGTTTGCAGAGCGTGTGAATCATCGGCCCTTAATCTCATGTCCGTGCAGTATATTGCGGTGAATCACCGTACCGTCTTCTTCTCATATATCTTTTTTGTTTGATCTGCAATGTATATGAGAGAAGGACGACCCCTAGAAGAGACTTCCTCCCGGCCGTTCATGCGGCGCGGGAGGAAATCCGGTGGATATGAAAAAGGGGCTTGGTTATGGTGTCTCGAGTAGTGATTTACTGACTTCAATCTCCATGGTGAGCAGTCCCTGTGAAAGGGTCTTGCCCTGGTTGTCAACGAGCAGGGACATAGTTCCCCCTCCATCGAGGGCACCTTCGAGAATAAAGTTCAGCGCGTGGATGTTGTCCATCCTGTATCGTCTCACCGGCCCTTTCACGTTCGACCGGTAAAAGGAGGCGACCTTTTCGGCGGTAAGCTCACGGACGATCTCAGGGTAGAACTCCGGTTTCAATGCTGCAACGCCTATATTGCAGATATCGCCCTTGTCGCCTGAACGGGCATGCGCAACCCTTTTCAGAGGAACCCTGATGCGTTCTTTCCCGGCATCGCTTGCCGGTTCATCTCCTTCGGGCCTGGTCTGAGGTTCGCCCATTGGTCCGATATCACAGGGGAAGAATTCTTCGACATCATCGAGGACCATGCGGGCCTTCACGCGGTCTTTCGGGATCAGGGCAGGCCAGAACCCGTAGGCAGGAGCAATCGACGGACGCCCGCCCATGACGGTCACACCGGGAGGACCGGCCAGGATCAGTCCGGAGATCTCACGGCTTATGTCATTGAGCGGTGCCTTGTCCTTCGACCTCGCTGCAAAGCGCAGGATTATCTCATTGGGCTCTGTAGGCGGTGCTGCGGATTCTCCCCAGCAGGAGTTGTACCCCACGAAGTCGGTACGCTTCTCCGAGAAATCACCCTGTACCCTGTCCCAGAACATCTCTGCAAACTTTTGTCCCTTGGCCACCACGTCCGGTCCGCTCACCACCAGCTGGGCGACAATCTTGTGCCCGGCGTCATAGGTGGTTGAAACCTTCAGGTACGGCGTCGGCTTCTGCCCTTTTGCCCCCTTTACCAGGACCCTGTCTTTGCCGACGTCCTCGAGGGTAAAGGAGGTGAAGTCCGCCACTACATCGGGACAGATATAGGTCTGAGGGTTCCCGATCTCGTAGATGATCTGTTCTTTGGCGGTACGGGTGCTTACCAGTCCGCCGGTACCCGGATGCTTGGTAAGGATGAAGGAGCCATCGGCATGCATTTCCACCAGCGGGTAGCCCATGTTGTGGTAGGACGGTACCTCCTGCCAGAGGCTGTAATTGCCTCCGGTGGACTGGGTTCCGCATTCAATGAGATGCCCGGCCAGAAGGGCTGATGCCAGACGGTCGTAATCCTCGAAATCCCAGCCGAACTCGTAGACAAAAGGAGCCACCACCATGGCCGCATCATAGGTGCGTCCGGTTATCACGACCCGGGCCCCTTTTTCCAGGGCAGCCACAATCGATCTTATCCCGATATAGGCATTTGCTGATATCACCTTGTCGATCATGCCGCCCAGAGGCTGTCCCGTATCCTGATGGGTAAATTCACACCCCGAGTTCTGCAGTTCCTTAAGCTGCGGCATCAGATCATCGCCATCGACAATCGCCACGGGCAGACGGATTCCCTGCTCATCCATCACGGCCTTCAGTGCAGCTGCGCAGCCCACCGGGTTTATACCTCCGGCGTTCACAACGACCGATATGCCGTGTTCGGCTATGTAGGAGAGCATACCGGACATGGCCGTTATGAAATCGCGGGCGTATCCGGCTTCAGGATTCTTGGCCTTCTGACGTGCCAGGATGATCATGGTGATCTCTGCCAGGTAATCCATGGTCAGGTAATCGATCGGCCCGCCTTTCACCTGGCGCTCAATTGCAGCCTGTTCATCACCCCAGAACCCGCTGGAGTTGGCAACAATTACGGTATCTTTCTGCTTCTTCATATCTCTGACACTCCTTTGACGTGTCACAGGGAGCACCGGATAACCGGCTCTCCCTGCAATCATGATTACTTCTTGAGTTCCCTGATGATCTCCTCAGCCCGGTCAATACGAACCTTGCCTTCCGCCACCAGCCGTTTTGCGACCTCATCGATGAGATCACCCGTAGCACCGGCCATAACCGCGATGTTCTTGGCATGCAGTGACATATGGCCGCGCTGGATCCCCTCGGCCGCCAGGGCGCGCAGAGCTGCAATGTTCTGGCACAGGCCCAGGGCAACAATGATCTCGCCGAGTTCGACGGCGGTTTTCACGCCGAGGATCTTCACTGCCAGTTTTGCAAGGGGATGCAGGGCGGTTGCCCCTCCCACCAGACCGACAGCCATAGGCAGTTCCAGGGTACCCACCAGGTCACCTGCGGCATCCTTTTCCCAGTGGCTCATTGACCGGTAACGTCCTGTGCGGGAGGCATAGGCATGGGCACCCGATTCTATGGCCCTGAAATCATTGCCGGTGGCTATCACCAGCGGGGTTATGGCGTTCATGATGCCCTTGTTATTGGTGGCGGCCCGGTACGGGTCTGCATCTGCAAAGGCCCAGGCCTGGATCATGCCGTCAGCCACGTCCGGCCCGCCCTTGATATCATCCTTCTTGACAGTGACCCGGGCCCGGCACAGACGGCGGTCGGCCAGGTTGGAGAGAATCCGCAGGTACACCCGTCCGCCGGTAACCTTCTCGACCGTCGGTGCGATAGCCTCTGCCATGGTATTGACCGCATTGGCCCCCATGGCGTCGCGTACATCCACGATCAAATGGGTGATAACCATTGGTCCGGCTGCAGTATCCAGGACCCTCACTTCCAGGTCCCTGGCTCCTCCACCGATTCGTACCAGAACCGGGTCCTGATCGTTGGCGATCTTGAGAATCTCATCCCTGTGTTCGAGGATCTTCATCTTCGCGCCGAACGGATCGGGCATATTCACGGTCTGTATCTGGGCGATCATGAGCGGTCCTGAGTTGCTGGTGAAGAATCCGCCTGCTCCCCTGGCCATGGCTGCGGCATTGGATGCCCCTGCCACCACTGACGATTCCTCCACCACCAGCGGGATGAGGTATTCCTTGCCGTTTATGATCATATTGGTGACGATGCCGACAGGGATTTCGAATGTTCCCACAACATTTTCGATCATTCTGTCAGCTGTTGCCAGATCGAGCGCCTGGTTCTGAAACAGGGCGATCTCTTCGTTTGTGAGGTCGGCAAATTCTTTTAGCTTATTCAAACGCTCGGCAACGCTGAACTTGTGAAATCCTGAAATCCTTGATGTCTTTGACATTGTGCCACTCTCCTTTCTCTTTTTGCATTGTCTTTAAAACTGTTTCCTTCTTATTCTTTTCGATACCTGCTTATCTCGTTATTTCATAAGGTTAGGCAGATACAATACAATCTGCGGGAAGATCATGCACAGTGCCAGGCCTATGGCCTGCAGCAGAACAAACGGGAAAGAGCCGCGGTAGATATCTCCCATGTTCACTCCGGCAGGGGCGACACCTTTCAGGTAAAACAGCGTGTAACCGAACGGCGGCGTGATATAGTTCATCTGCGCATTTACCAAAAAGAGGATGCCGAACCACACCGGATCGAACCCCACCGACTTTATGATGGGCAGGAATATGGGTACACACAGCAGGATAATCCCGATCTCGTCCAGGAACATTCCCAGGAAAACAAGGATGATCTGCATGATGATAAGGATATACCAGCGGTTCACATCGAGCCCGAGGACAAAATCCTTGATCATGTCGTCACCGCCGATGGCTGAGAATACCGAGATGTAGCAGCGGGCACCGATGGTGATCCACAGTATCATGCAGGTGACCAGTGCCGTATTGAAGATCGATTCGCCAAGCATGTTCCAGGTCAGACGTCTGTAGATCAGTGCGGAAATAACAGCACCCAGGCATCCAACGCCGGCGGCCTCGGTGGGGGTTGCAATACCGGTATAGATGGAGCCGAGGACACCGACTATGAGCAGCACAGGGAGAATAACGGTTTTCGTAGCGACGATCTTGTCCTTCCAGTTGTACTTTGACCGTTCTTCCAGTGTCGGGGCCGGACCCATCTCCGGCTGCAGCCAGCAGCGGATGATGATGTAGGTAATGAAGAGTCCCGAGAGAAGCAGGCCGGGAAGTACACCGCCGATGAACATCTTCCCGATGGAGACCCCTGCTGTCACCGCGTATACAATGGTGATGACGCTCGGCGGTATGAGGATACCCAGGGTTCCTCCGGCACAGATACTGCCCAGGGCGATACGCTTGTCATATTTCCGGTGGAGCATGGCAGGCAGGGCCAGGATGCCCATGCTCGCAACCGCGGCGCCGACGATACCTGTCATGGCTGCCATGAGGGTGCAGATCACGATGGTCCCGATAGCCAGGCCGCCACGAAGAGGACCGAACCACATCTGCATGAAACTGAACAGGTCCTCTACAATACCCGATCGTTCCAGGATGTTGGCCATGAAAACATAGAGCGGTATCGCCACCATAAAGTACGATGTCATCACGCCCCAGGACTGCACCGCCACCAGGAGCATGGAGTTGGGTCCCCAGAGGAAGAATGCGAAGACCATGGCCAGTCCTCCCAGCACGAAGGCCAGGGGAAGACCGGTAAGAAGCAGGCCGATCAGGGAAATGAACATTATCAATACGATGATTTCAATACTCATGACATGATCTCCCTGCCGGTCACGGCATGATGAAAGTCTTTGATGAACTTGGATATACCCTGCAGGATGACCAGTGCGGCAGCCAGAGGGATGCACAATTTGACCGGATAGATAGGAGGTGCCCACGCCGAAGACAGGGTCTCCTTAACGGCCAGGGAGTTCAGTGCAAAACGGCCGCCGTAGTAAAACATGGTGAACATGAAGAAAAAGAATACAGGGGCAGTAAGACAATCAATGATTGCCCGTTTCCTGGGCGAGAAACGCGCATGGACGATATCCACATTCACATGCCGGCCTGCGGCATAGGCATAGGCGCCCACCAGCAGAAAATATGGACCATGCAGAAGATAATTGAATTCAAAAACCCACTTTGTCGGCGCGTTGAAGAAATAACGCATGATCACTTCATAAATGGTGGCAATAGCGATGAGTACGATGGCATAACTGACGATTCGTGCAACCCATTCATTCGTTTTGTCGATAGTCTGCAACAAGACCTTCAATACAGTCATAGTCTATCTCCGTATATTTATAGTTGCAGGGAATATTCGATCATCCACAGGCTGATCCTCTCATATCTGGTTCTTAGCGGTGCAGGTCGCACATGACCTGCACCGTCTTGTCCGCGATGCTATGTTGAAAAAATAATCCCGCGCAGCGTGTTTAATCGAGCAGGCCCAGTTCCTTCATCCATGCCTTCTGTGAATCAAGAACTTTGCGCGCCTTTTCGCTCTTGTTGCCGTATTCCTCCCAGACATCCATGGCCTGAATACGTGCCTTCTTTACCTCTGAATCAGGCAGATAGATGACCTCGCAGCCCTTTTCCTTGAATTTTTCCAGGGCTTCCATTCCCCTTGTCAGGTGCAGCTGGAACAGATCGGCGGAAGATTCACGCACGGCGCACTCCAGGATTGCCTTGATATCATCAGGCAGCTTGTTCCATGAATTCATGTTGGCAACATAGCAGGTGGAGGTAACCGGCTGATGGAACCCGGGCAGAATGATGTATTTCGCCACTTCATAGAGACCGGCTGCATAGTTGGCGGCAAGACCCCCTCTGTCGGCAAAATCGATAACACCCTTTTCCAGCGCTGAATACACCTCGGCTGTGGGCAGCGGTGTGACCGCAGCGCCCAGCTTGGTCATGACAGGGCCGGCCAGACCGACAAAACGGCCCTTCTTTCCCTTGAGATCATCGAGGGAGCGGATCGGCACCTTGGAATGGATCGGTTCCTGGCCGTAGATGGTCGGGCCGATGTAGTAGGCGTTCAGACTTGCATAGGACTCGCGCAGCATATCCACCCCGCCCTTTTCCCAGAACCAGGTTTCAAACTGCCAGGTGTCGGTGAACCCGCACGGCAGGGATGAGGTGAAGGCCACTTCGGGCATCTTGCCGATGTAGTACCCTTCATACTGCTTCATCATGTCGAACATGCCTGCCTGGATGGCATCGAGCATCTGGTTGGTGGGAACAAGGGAACCCGGAGGGAAAATCTTGATCTCGAGCCGGCCGCCTGTCAACTGCTTTACCCTCTCCACGAACTGCTGCTCGATCTCATACGGCAGGGTCCCGGGATCCCAGAGGACCTGCATGCGCCACTGAATTACCTTATCAGCTGCTGATAATGGTGCCGGCACTATCTGCCAGCTTAAAATGACTGTCAAAAGAAGGCAAACAACTATCTTTATACATCTTCTTAGAATCATACTCTCCTCCTTATTTTTTACTGGCCAGGCCAGTGTATTATCTAAAAATAAACCCTGAAAAATCTAATTCAAGCAGCCGCTTCTAATGGCCCGGGGCATCTTCAATGGATGGTTTTGCCGAATAGATCACCACCAGGACCTTGCTTTCCGTATCCCCGTAACACTGTCCCCGGTGAGCCACCTCGGAATCAAAATAGACGCAGTCTCCCTCGTAAAGTATATGCCTCTCGTCACCGTACCAGAACTCCATGGCACCCTGCAGGATATACATCAGCTCCTGGCCTTCATGGCGAAAGATGGTCTGGTCGTCGGCATGCGGGATCAGGGTGATGATAAAGGGGTTCATCACCTTGTTGTGTTTCTTGTGTGCGATGGTTTCATAGTGGTAGCCGAAGATGTTTCCTCTCTGTGCAATGGGCCGGCGTTCGTCGTTGCGCACGATGGAACACTTCACCTCCTTGTCCTTGCGTTCGAAGAAAATGGTTATATCGACGTTCAGGGCGGAGGCGATCTTGCTCAATGTCGCTATAGGGGGGCTCTGCAACCCGCGCTCGATCTTCGAAAGATAGCCCTTGGTCAAGCCGGTGCGCACAGCTAGCGTGTCCAGCGTGGTCTTGGTGTCCTTCCTGATCTTGCGGATCTTTTCTCCGATATTTTCTTTATCTCTCATAGTCATTCCCGCTCTGAAAAAAGGCATGTCAGAATCATGCGTAACGGTTGTGGGCAATAATGGGGGGTGAAGAGCCTGGGAGAAATACATGCTGGTAAGGTTTGGACCATGTATTTTTTCCTTTCAGGAAACTATTATAACGATGAAGACGATACGTGTCAAGATGCTTAAACCTCTGATCTGCATTTTATGTCGTTATAATATCAAGCATTTATATTTACTGTAATAATTTCGGCGTGTTCTTTGCCAGGAAACAATTAACATGTTATGTTTCCAACCAAACCCCTGTCTGTGCCGACGATCCGGCTGTTTCCGTTATGGAAACCTTT
>DAISYU010000131.1:0-8849 GCA_036825155.1 Thermodesulfobacteriota bacterium
GTTCAGGGGCACAAGGAGACTGCGGCTAGAGGTCCTCGAGCCTGCGGCAGGCCTCGTCCAGGACCTGATCCTCCTTGGCGAAGCAGAACCGGGCGAGATCCTCTCCGGACGCATCGTGGTAAAAGGCACTACCTGGTACGCATGCCACCCCGGTTTTTTCCAGCAGGTGCATGACCTTCTCCTTGCTGTCTTTGCCTGGCAGCCGTGAGATGTCTGCGAGCACGTAGTATGCTCCCCGGGGTATGCAGGGAGTCAGTCCGGCATGGTCAAGCGCCGTGCAGATCATTTCTCGCTTGGCTGCATATTCGACTGCGAGCTTGCGGTAATAGTCATCACCGAGTTCTACAAGACCTTTCGCCACGCCGATCTGAAGGGGAGCAGGTGCACACACATATACCAGGTCATTGAAATACCCGATGGTCTGGCTCCAACGTTCGTCGCAGATACAGTATCCCACCCGCCAGCCAGTGATGCTGAAGGACTTGGAGACACCGGAGATGGTTATGGTTCGCTCCCGTACCCCAGGCAGCGTCATGGGGGGGATGTGCCGGGCGTCTTCATAGAGGAAGTGCTCGTAGATCTCGTCGGTGAAGACGAAGAGATCGTGGCTTTCCGCAAAGTCAGCTACAATCTCGAGTTCATCCTGAGTGAAGACCTTTCCCGAAGGATTGGCAGGCGTGTTCACCATGATGCCTCGTGTCTTCGGCGTGATGACATCCTCAAGATCTTTCAGGGAAAAGGTCCAGTCCGGTGGTTGCATCCGTACGTATGTGGGGACACATCCCGTGGCCACCAGCGTCTGCACGTGATATCCATAGTACGGCTCGAACAGAATTACCTCATCACCCGGGTCCAGCAGGGCCAGGCAGGCGCAGTAGAACACCCCGGTGGACCCCGCACTGGCTATGATCTCGTTTTCCGGGTCAACGTCGATCCCATAGGTTCGTTGATACATATGCGCAATGGCAGCTCGAAGCTCCATCAACCCGGCATAATGGGTGTAGGTGTTGATACCCTCATCCATGGCTTTCTGCGCACCGCGGCGCACCACCAGAGGGACCTCGGTATCGCATACGCCCTGGGCAAGATTGATCCCGCCGATGCGCTCACACTCGATGGACATGTTCCGGATCTCTGACTGGAGAACCCACTGACGTCGTTCACTCAGACCTATAGACATCTCTCGTTCAATCCCTTCTTAGCTGTAGAACTTTCTCACAACCTCAATGACGTAGGACACTTCCTCGTCATCGATCTCCACGTTCATGGGCAGGGAGCAGACCTCCCTGCTCAGGGTCTCGGTTTCGGGGAAGCCCCTGTCTTCAAGCTTCAGGGCCTCGTGCCGGTAGTAAGGCTTTCGGAACTGGGTGAGCACCTCCACGCCGTTGGCCTTGAGGAATTCCGAAAATGCGTCCCCCTGTTTCGATCTCACCGTATAGTTCTGATAGATATGGTCCCTTCTGGGGTCGTCGTAATGGGGCAGCAGGAGATCAGGCAGGTCGGAGAGGGATTCCAGATACCTCTGTGCAATCTTCTTGCGCCGTTCTATCCACTGGGGGAGATACCTGAGCTTCACATCGAGGAACGCGGCCTGCATGTTGTCCAGCAGGCAGGTGAACCCATGCCCGTGGTACTCCCCGGTGTCACGGTCCTCGCCGTTGAACCGCATCCGGGTTGCAAAGAGCGCCACTTCGGGGTCATCAGTGGTGATGGCCCCGCCGTCGCCGTACCCGCCCAGGATCTTGAAGGGATAAAAACTCCAGCACCCGGTGAGCCCCCAGGCTCCGGCCATCCTTCTCCCGCCAGTCCGTTCATCGAGCATGCTCGATCCCAGGCTCTGGCATGCATCCTCCACGATCACCAGATTGTGTCTTTCCGCGATCTCCCGGACCTGGACCATGTTGGCCATATAGCCGCTCAGGTGCACGGGGATGATCCCCCGCGTTCGGGGTGTGACAGCCGCCTCGATCAGGCTGCAGTCTATGTTGAAATCCCTACCGACATCCACCAGCACCGGGGTCGCCCCAGCATTCACCACGGCAGAGCAGGTGGCTACAAAGGTATGGGCAGGCACTATCACCTCGTCTCCAGGCCCGATGCCCGCAGCCAGAAGGGAGAGGTGGAGAGCGTCGTAGCCGCTGTTCACGCCAACGGCGTATTTCGTTCCCACGAACTTCGCCAGGTTCTCCTCGAACCGCCTCAGCTGTGAACGATCGATGAGGTCGCCCCTGTCCATGATCTCGAAGTAGACGTCATCGAGCTCTTTCTTGATCATCCGGTAGAGTTTCGCAGGTTCGACAAACCTTACCTTACGCATTCTGCAGATCCTTTCTTCTTACCCAAGCCTTCGAACAGCCTGTACGATATCATTCGCCGTCGGATAGTATGAGTTCTCCAATGCAATGCTGGCGGGAGCCGGACAGTCCGGCAGGGCTACCCTTGCAACCGAAGCCTTCAGCGCATCGAATGCCGTCTCAGACACCAGGGCGGCGATCTCGGCGGACACTCCGAAGGACTGCCAACCAACATCCGTTACCACAAGGCGGCCCGTTTTCCGTACGGAATCGACGATCAACTCCCGGTCAAGGGGCTTGACTGTCCTCAGGTCGATAACCTCGGCACTTACACCATCTGCGGCAAGTTGATCCGCTGCCTTCAGTGCTTCGTGCACCATAAGGGAAACAGCCGTGATGGTTACGTCTTGTCCTTCCCTGCGTATGCACCCTTTTCCGATTTCGACCTGATACAACTCTTCCGGTACATCTCCCTTGAACCCATAGAGCAATCGTTCATCCATGAATACCACAGGGTTGGGATCCTGAATGGCTGCGATCATGAGTCCCTTGGCATCGTATGCAGTGGAGGGCATGACGACCTTGAGACCGGGGATATGGGCAAATACGCCGTGAATCGCCTGGGAGTGCTGGGCCGCCTGTTCCCCTTTCCGGTTGATGATGCCCCAGAACACCACGGGCACACTCACCCTGCCTCCATTCATGTAAAACCAGTTCGCGGCCTCGTTGATAATGGGGTCCATGGCATACATCATGAAATCCACCCTGGGATGCACCACCACCGGCTTCATGCCTGCAATCGCCGACCCCACGGCAGCGCCGGTGACTGCGTTCTCGGAGACCGGGGTATCGATGACCCTCTTTTCCCCGAACCGTTCCAGGAGACCCCTGGCCGTATTTCCCACATACCAGGGGCTCTTGACGCCCTGGCCGATGAGAAAAACGGACGTGTCCATGTCCATCATCTGGTGGAGGGCCTCGTTGATGGCCAGGCTGTAGGGAAGCGATCTAGGCGAAGACATATCTTCTGAGATCCTTATCGAGTGGGCCTGAATTTCTCATGGCATATTCAACTGCATCCTGCACTTCTCCGGATACGTCTTCCTTGATGCCCTTTATTTCCTCATTGTCCAGAATCCCATGCTTATTCAGGTATCGCTCGAACTTCTTAATGGGATCTTTTTCCATCCATACGGCAACCTCTTCAGGAGGCCTGATGTCAGTATGGAGCCCCTGGATGTTGTCGTCCGGCCCCACGTGACCTCGAAAACGGTAGGTCATGAACTCCATGAACACGGGGCCATCTCCTCTACGGCAGGTATCCACGGCCTTTCGGGAAGCGTCATGGACCTGCAGGACATCGTTGCCGTCCACCGTGTGGACCTCGATGCCGAAGGGCTCCGCGATCCTCCCGATGGGCTGGCTCACTCGGCACTCCCTTATGGGCATGTGGGTGGCGTAGAGGTTGTTCTCGCAGGCGAATATGACGGGAAGCCTTTTCAGTGCGGCGAAATTCAGGGACTCATAAAGGCCCCCTTCACCCGTGGCCCCATCCCCGAAGAAGCTCACACTGACGTGGCCGTCGCCCCTGATGGATGAGGCAAGGGCAGCTCCTACCGCCAAGGGGATGGTCCCGGCAACGATGGGGGCGGATCCCATCATGCCCACATCCGGGTCGATGAGGTGCATCGACCCCCCACGGCCCCGGGAACACCCTGATTCCCGGCAGTAGACCTCTGCAGCCAGGTCCTTCATGGAGCCTCCCTTGGCCAGAAAATGCCCGTGGGACCGGTGGTTGCCGAAAACATAATCCTCCCTTGACAGGGCAGCGCAGACACCTACGGCGATTGCTTCCTGCCCGCTGTAGAGGTGGCAAGGCGTATGGATATCACGATTCAGGATGGGATCAACCAGACTCTCTTCGAAGAGGCGGATGCGGAGCATCATGCGGTAGAGATTAAGGAAAAATTGATTATCTTTCATCAGGATCAGCTCACTTCATCAGGATCGTCTTGAGGGTAAGAGCAATGATTTTTATATCTGTCAAGAATGATCTTTCCCTTACGTATTTTAGTTGCAAACGGATCTTCTCCGGACGGATCTTTTCAAAATAGTCTTTGTCCGGATCCATGCTTCCTGCAAGCAGTGCGCCTTCATCAGGATTCCAAATGGATGCCCAGTCGGTGATGCCAGGGCGCACAGTAAGGATGGCTCTTTCCTCTTCCGTGTAGAGGTCGGTGAACTTCTTCACTTCCGGCCTGGGGCCCACAAGGCTCATGTCACCGAGGAGCACATTGATGAGTTGGGGCAGTTCGTCAAGTTTGTACTTGCGGAGAAACCTGCCAAACCGGGTGATTCTTGGATCGTCATCCGACGTGGATGATGCGCCGAGTTTCTCCGCATCCACTACCATGGTGCGGAACTTGAAGATACGAAAGGGCCTGCCATTGAGACCTATGCGTTCGCCACGGTAGAAAACAGGGCCACCATCTTCCTGCTTTATCCACCAAGCACTTAACAATAAGAGTGGGCAAAGAAATAAAATTCCAAGACAGGATCCCGCCCGATCCATCACCGTCTTGGTAAAGTTTAAACCCATCTCACTCATTTTCCTTTACGAATAAGGTTTTGTACAGATACCTTGAAAAAGTTGTTTTAGTCTTTGACCCAATACCCTGTTGTCATGTCTGATCATTACATAATTCAAGCCCCTTTGACCTATGGCCTTCCTTATTTCATCATCCATATCAGCCAATGAAACAACAGCTTCGGCCATTTCTTTAGGTTGTTCCGCTGGTACAGCTAAACCGCATTCAGCTTCCCGGACCGGACAATCAGGCGCATTGACCGCCCAAAGGATAGGTACACCGCATGCCATATAATCAAAAGTCTTTATAAAACTTGTCCCATACTTATATAGTGGAGAGTCCTTTTTACTGACAATTGCCATATCAAAGAGCTTGATGACTGCAGGTACCGAGTTCTTTGGAACTGCTTGAAAAAATGAAATATTCTCCAACTTCATTCCACGAGCTTTTTGTTCTATCCGTAGTTTCTCCGAACCATGACCGATCAATACAAAATGGATATCTCTCCGCCCCATTGTTTGTAACCGAGCACAGCAGTCCACTATGGTTTCCAATGCATCGGCAATCCCATGTGCACCGAGATAGCCGACAATCAGTTTACCCTTCTCCTTCTCTCTACCTATCCCATCAAATATTTCTGGAGGCAGTTCACTTTTTGAGCTCTGGAACATTTCCACATCTATCCCATGAGGTAAATAAGATATCTTACCCCGTTCAACTCCATACTCTTCAAGATAATCTGATGCCTTGTCCATGAGGGTAATAATCAGCTCGGCATGTCGATAAATGAACCGTTCAATTATCCTAAGGGAGAGGATAACAGGGTGTCGAGGTGAGAATGCTCCAATATCCACAAAAACCTGGGGCCATAGGTCGCGTACTTCAAACAAGAAATGAGCTTTAAATTTCTTCGCTAGGAGGTGACCTGTCAAGCCGGAGAACAAGTGGGGATTGGAAGCCCAGATAATTGTCGGTTTCTGATTTAGTCTTCCTGCCATTATATATGCACTTGCAGAATAGGTGATCATGTTAAGCACGCGCCTCCAATCATTTCCTCTGTAGCTAGGGGCTTTGATCCAAAGGAAGCGCACACCCTGTATACATTCCAAGCGGAAGATTTCTCCCTTCTTGAGTCTCTCCTCTTTTAAGGTACTGTGATTGAATCCACATGCGAATATAGTCACATCATGACCGTACTCAACGAGCATTTTCGCAAAATTAAAATGCCTTGTGCCGCTCACTGTATCTGGTGGTGTGGCATAATGTTGCAGAATCCAGATATTCATATAGGCGAATTAGCTCAAGCTCGGTTTATTCCAGCGATAATTGAAAAAAAACAATACCCTTAAACAGTATGACTCATACAACACTTCTGCTCCAATACGATCCTGTATGCGTCTCATATCTTCTAGGCGTTCAGCTTCAAGCATAACCATCTCCTGGAACCCATGATCGCGAAAGAACTTTAACATTTCACACTGGCCCCATGTATAAAGCCCTTTGCGCCTGAACTCATGGGTTGTAACATTCAATCCTTGGTAAGCAACTTTCTTAAGATCATATTCAGATGAGCATACAAATCGATATACCCCTGTACGATAGGTAGCAGCACAAGCTTGATATGCTAATTTATCACCTACTAAACCACAAAATATCACAATACCACTTTCACCATTTTTATATTCGCTTATACTTGGATGTTTTCGAAAATCATAACCAGTTTCAATAAGGGCTTCAAATTCTTCCATGGGCATCCTTGAAAAGAATGCACAAATCGAAATGTTTTCCACTTTAGGTTGAATATTGGGGATATCCGTTCTATTCACCAGATTGTATTTATACAGATAAAATTTTTCTATCGAGAAAAATAGACGTTTAAACTTATCAAGAATATCAAAAACTATTTTATTTAATGAAATTATCCCATTTTCCTTTAAATCCAATCTATATTTCTTTATTGTTGAAATTATGCGTGCTTTCGTTACTGGTGTCGGTGTTCTCATAAACATTAAACCTCACTTGCGAATCTGGAATAATAATGCTGAGCTGATGCATCATATTTATATCCCATTTCCTTTTCTTAATTATTCTAAAAAGATGAACATATATCAATGAAAACTACTTTGACTGATCCTAGTGCATCTCCGAACTTAACACTTCCTCATAAAAAGTTATTAGTTTCTTTACCTCACATTCCCAATTAAACTTATACTCAATAGCTTGTCTTCCAGCATTTCCCATTGCTGCTGCCTTATGGGGATGTTCACAAATCCATCGCATTTTATCATGAATAGCTTCAGGTGATCTAGCATCAGCAACTAAACCACAACCTATTTCTTCTACTATCGATCGTTGCATTGGCAAATCCGATGCAATCACGGGTATTCCTGCGGACATGTATTCAAAAATCTTATTAGGCATCGAATAGAGGTGATTGGGTTCAGGGAAAAAAGCTATTATACCTGCCTGTGCAATAGCATACAAATCGCGCATATCTTCACGGCGTAAGTAACCTTTGTATTCACAAAGAGACCAACTTTGATTCGATTGACATTCATGCTTATACTTTTTAGATGACCAGTTACCTCCTAATACCAATTTATATCCATTGCCTCCTATGCCAACTGCTCGTATCATTTCCAAAATGCCCCTATTGGGGGATAGAGCTCCAACATAAACAAAACAACCTAAATTTCTTTTTTGGACTGTTCCTTGATTATTCAGAAGCTCATTTCGATAGGGATAATTATTTATTAATATCCTTCGGGGATGAATTCCAAATCGCTCCATGATTTTCGGCCAAGCAGCTATTAAGCCATCAAGAGCCAAAACACTTCTTAGCTCAAATATGTTAAATAACTTACTCACAATAGGACGACATAATTTTGGCAACCATCTTTTATTTAGTATGGCAGCAGGGTAATCCTCATGCACATCATAAATAATAGGTTTGCGTTCTATCCTGCGGAAATTACTAATATATGGTAAAAATTCAGGGTCATGAAAATGATATAGGTCTCCATTGATAAACCGGGCTTTCGCTAAAACTTTTGGTGTTGTTTTCAGAAATCGGACACACCTATTTACCGGTTTGCTTACTGAGTGAAGAGTTACACCTTCGATAATTTTTCCATCTTGATTATTATCCATGACCCCCACAAGATGAACATCATGACCTTCCATTGCCAATGAACGGCACATCTTGTTATAAATACGATTGTCATCCCATCGGTGTACAGAAGTCATATGAACAATTCGCATGACGAGATTCACCTCTGTTTATCGAGAAGTCCCCAATAAGTATCTTTTAATATTTCCGCCGATTTTCTCCATGTAACATCAGCCTGTTTAAGATATTCATAATAGGCTTGAGCCTTTCGTGCCAATAGAGGCTCATTTACCTCAGAAAGCAAGCTAACTATACAATCAGCCACTGCATGTGGGGACAGGTCTGATTGAATATTAAAAAATTCTTGCGGGCTTTTTCCTCCTGCCTCCAGCAAGCCGGGCAGATCAGAGACAAGAAGCGGTGTTTTTGCCATACCAACTTCGAGGATTTTAAGTGGTAGAGTTAATTCCGTAGCACGTGACCGTGGACGCAACATACAAAAGAGGTTAAGAGCCGAAACATAGTGTGGTACTTCATAAGGGGGTACTTGGTCTAATACACGAATACTCTTTTCAGATATTTCACATGCCCGCTTTTTTAACGATTCTTTTTCAGGACCGTCCCCAATAAAGATAAATAGGGCATCGGGGATCTTATTAAGCACAAATTCTGCACTTTCTAGTAATTCAAATATGCCCTGCCATCGGTAGAAGGTTCCCAGATAACCTATCTTTGGACCAGTGCCAAAGTTAATCAAATTGGATTGCAGCGATTCGGATGCACAAAAATTATTATAGTCCACACCATTTCGAATGATTGCAATTTTATTATCCGCCAATCCCTTTTCAATATTGAGAT
>DAISYU010000132.1:0-8456 GCA_036825155.1 Thermodesulfobacteriota bacterium
TCCGTGAGGGCGGCAGGACCGTCGCCTCGGGCGTTATCGTCAAGGTTATAGAATAAACGAATAGGAGCTTTTGTAAGATGGAGACACAAAGGATACGAATACGGTTAAAAGGGTACGACCATAAACTCATTGACCAGTCTGTCCAGGAGATAGTTGATGCAGCACGAAGGACCGGTGCACGGGTGGCAGGGCCTATCCCGCTTCCGACCAAGATTGAGAAATATTGTGTTCTGCGGTCTCCTCATGTTGATAAAAAATCCAGAGATCAGTTTGAGATCAGAACCTTTAAAAGGCTCTTGGATATTCTGGACCCGACACAGCAGACGGTCGATTCTTTGATGAAGTTGGATCTCTCAGCTGGAGTTGACGTAGAGATTAAGCTTTAAAGAACGTGGAGAAGAAGATGATTAAGGGGATCTTAGGGAAAAAGCTGGGAATGAGCCAGATCTTCAATGAAAATGGAGAGATAGTTCCAGTTACGTTAATACAGACCGGCCCCTGTTTTGTTATTCAGAAAAAGCTGAAAGATCGAGACGGCTACGACGCTATTCAACTCGGTTTTGAACCGAAGAAGGAAAGTCGGGTCAACCAGCCGTTGAAGGGTCATCTAAACAAAGCAGGAAAGGGATATTTCTACCATCTCAGGGAGATGCAGTGCGACGACATGGAATCCGTTGAGGTGGGCCAGGAAATCAAGGCATCCGATATCTTTGAAAAAGGCGAGAAGATCAAGATCACCGGCACGTCAAAGGGCAAAGGATTTGCCGGCGTGACACGACGTCATGGCTTTGGCGGTCTTCCAGCCTCTCACGGATCTCTTATCCATCGGGCTACCGGGTCCATTGGATGCTCAGCCGATCCGAGCAAGGTTATCAAGGGCAAGAGGATGCCCGGCCAGTTGGGCAATAAGAGAGTAACCACGAAAGGCCTGGAAGTGGTAGATGTCATGGCGGATGAGAATGTCATTGCCATAAAAGGTGCCGTGCCCGGAGCCAAAGGCCAGGTCGTTGTATTGAAAAAACAAGGGGTGTAGAGATGCCTACTGTGGATGTATATAACATGGCCGGGGAAAAGGTCAAAGAGATCGACCTGAACGAAACGGTCTTCGGCTGCGAATTAAAACCTCACCTGATCCATGATGTCGTGATCTGGCAGCAGGCGAACAGGAGAGTGTCAACCGCCAAGACCAAGAGCAGGTCTGAGGTTTCAGGCGGCGGCAAAAAGCCGTGGCGTCAGAAAGGATCAGGCAGGGCCCGCGCAGGGACGAACAGATCGCCCATATGGAGAAGCGGCGGCGTGATCTTTGGTCCGAACGGCAGGAAGTATGCCAAGAAACTGCCCAAGAAGATACGTTCTCAGGCCCTGCGTTCCGCGTTGAGCATGAAGTTCAACGAGAATGTATTCAAGGTCGTGGATATAATTACCCTTGAAGAGCCAAGGACAAAACTGTTCGTACAGGCCCTTGATTCCCTGGGAATGGAAAACTCCCTGGTGGTGATGGGGAATATGAGTAGAGATATGTCACTTGCCTCGAGAAATCACAGCAAGTCCAAGATGCTCGATGTCAAAGGGCTGAATGTATACGATATCCTCAGATATGAGGGCCTGATCATGGACCTCGAGGCTGTTGAGTATATTCAGGAGAGGCTGAAGCAATGAAGGATTTTACACAGATTATAGAGAAGCCAATCATTACAGAAAAAGGCACCATGCTCAGGCAGGATGGCAATCAACTGGTGTTCGCCGTACACAAGGATGCCAACAAGATCGAGATCAAGCAGGCAATAGAAGATCTGTTCAGCGTTCATGTGGAAGATGTGAAGACCATGGTTGTCAAGGGAAAGACCAAACGCTGGGGCATGCATCAGTATAAACGCCGGGCCTGGAAAAAGGCCATTGTGACGCTGCGGCAGGGTGAAAGCATAGAGTTTTACGAAGGGGTATAGCAGATGAGCATACGGAGCTTCAAACCAACATCAGCCGGAAGACGTGAAATGACGGTCTCCACCTTCAAGGAGATCACCACTACAACGCCGGAGAGATCGCTTACCTGTTCGCTGAGGAAAAAAGGCGGCAGGAATAACCTGGGACGGGTCACGGTCCGTCATCAGGGTGGCGGTCACAAGCGACTGTATCGGATCATCGACTTCAAGCGGGACAAAGTGGGCGTACCCGGCAAGGTAGTAACCGTTGAATACGACCCGAACCGCTCAGCCAGGATCTCTCTGATCCAGTATGCGGACGGCGAGAAGCGATACATCATATGGCCGGACGGTCTTGCGGTGGGGAGTACGGTAATAGCCTCCGAGGATGCAGAAATCAGGCCCGGAAACGTGATGAGTCTGAAAGCCATCCCCCTTGGAACATTCGTACATAACGTGGAATTCAGGCCTGGTAAGGGCGGCCAGCTGATCAGAGCTGCCGGAACCTATGCCCAGGTGCTGGCAAAAGAAGGAACCTATGTCCAGCTCAAGATGCCTTCGGGTGAAGTGAGAAAGATCTTCTCCGAGTGCAAGGCAACCATTGGACAGGTAGGCAACGTGAGTCATTCCAATATCACGGTGGGCAAAGCCGGAAGAAGCCGCTGGCTCGGTATACGGCCGACGGTCAGAGGCGTTGCCATGAACCCGGTGGACCATCCGCATGGTGGTGGTGAAGGCAGGGTCAAGGGTAACCATCCGGTCACGCCGTGGGGTGTTTCAACAAAGGGCCATAAAACACGCAAGAAGACCAAGGGCTCGGATAAGTATATCGTTAAGAGGAGGAAATAAGCTGTGTCCCGTTCATTGAAAAAAGGCCCTTTTGTTGATGATCACTTGCTGAAGAAAGTGCTCGAGGCGCAGGATACCGGGAGCCGTAAAGTTATAAAGACATGGTCGAGAAGATCAACCATCCTCCCGGAATTTGTCGGTTTGACGTTTGCCGTCCACAATGGAAAGAAATTTGTCCCGGTCTACGTGACTGAAGATATGATCGGTCACAAGCTGGGTGAGTTCTCTCCAACCCGGACATTCTTCGGACACGCAGCTGACAGGAAAGCACAGAGAAAGGGGCGCTAGAGATGGAAGCAAAGGCAATACTGCGACATACTAGGGTTTCTCCGCAGAAGACGAGGCTCCTGGCAGATAAGGTGAGAAACAAGCCCATTGCGGATGCATTGAGGATGCTCAACCTGATCGGCACAAAACGTGCCCATATTATGGCAAAGGTGCTGAACTCAGCGGTTGCAAACGCCATGTCCACGGGAGTCATGGATGTGGACAACCTGTATGTAAAATCGATACTGGTGGACGAGGGAGCTCGTTTAAAGAGATGGAGGCCGCGTGCCCAAGGAAGAGCGACCCGTATATTGAAGAGAACAAGCCATATATCTGTGGTACTCGACGAGTTATAAGGAAAGGGGAACCAGGTGGGACAGAAGATACATCCGTATGGGTTTCGGCTCGGGATAACCAAAGACTGGAAAGCTCGGTGGTATGCCGAGAAGGGTTTCGGAGATCTCTTGGTTGAGGATAGAAAGATCCGCAAATATATTCAGAAGAACCTGAGTCATGCAGGGATTTCGAATATCGTTATAGAGCGCGCTGCAAACAAGGTCAAACTGGTCATCTATACCGGACGGCCGGGTCTCGTCATCGGACGAAAAGGCCAGGGTGCCGAACAGTTGAAGAATGATCTGGGCAGCTTTGTGGATAAGGATATCATGCTCGAGATAAAAGAGGTCAGACGACCTGAGACCGATGCGCAGATAGTTGCAGAGGGTATCGCAAACCAGCTGGAAAGACGTGTCGCCTACAGAAGGGCCATGAAGAGGGCTGTCGGCCAGGCCATGAGAATGGGCGCACAGGGAATCAAGGTTGCATGTGCAGGAAGACTTGCCGGTGCCGAGATCGCACGCAGAGAGTGGTACCGTGAAGGACGTGTTCCGTTGCACACCCTAAGAAGTGATATCGACTATGGTTTCGTCGAGGCTCATACCATTTACGGCGTGATCGGCGTGAAGGTGTGGGTATTCCACGGCGAGATCATGAGGAAACAGGAAGAGGCAAGCGCATAAGGGAGATACGGCCATGTTGATGCCAAACAAGGTAAAACACAGGAAAGTACAACGCGGGCGGATGACCGGAAGCCCGGAAAAGGGTTCAAAGGTTTCGTTCGGGAAATACGGACTTCAGACCATCGAACCCCACTGGATAACTGCACGGCAGATCGAGGCGGCACGTATTGCCATTACGCGTTCTGTAAAACGTGGTGGAAAGGTATGGATCAGGATATTCCCTGACAAGCCCATAACGAAGAAACCTGCCGAAACAAGAATGGGAAAAGGAAAAGGTGCTCCGGAGGAATGGGTTGCCACGGTCAAACCTGGCAGGATCCTGTTCGAGATCGACGGAGTGACGTACGAGCAGGCCAAAGAGGCGTTTCGTCTTGCCTCGCATAAGCTTCCCATAAAGACACGGTTCGTAATGCGGGAGGGGCTCTATGAAGGCTAGTGAATTGCGTGAAAAAAATATGGGCGATCTGACGCAGCTGAAAAAGAAATATTCTCGTGACATCATGGATGCACGGTTCAAGAATTCCATGGGACAGCTTGAAAACAAGAGTCTCATTCGCAAGCTGCGCCGCGACATAGCACGGATTAATACGATCATCCAGGAGAAACAGTGATGGCAGAGAAATCTTCAAAGCGTGAGTTATTGGGTACAATCACCAGCGACAAGATGGACAAGACCGTGGTGGTAACCGTGGATCGACTTGAGAAGCATCCTGTATTCAAGAAGTATATCAGGAGGCGTACGACATTCAAGGCCCATGACGAGAAGAACGAATGCAGAATGGGTGATACGGTATTGATACGAGAGTGCAGACCCTTGAGCAAGAACAAGTGCTGGAGGGTTGTGAACATAGTTGAGAGACAAGAATAGGCTTATTTGTGGAGGCGAGCTATGATTCAGCAGCAGACAAGGCTGAAAGTTGCAGATAACTCTGGGGCGAAAGAAGTGATGTGCATCAAGGTACTTGGTGGGTCCAAGCGCAGATATGCCTCGTTGGGAGACATTATTGTCGTGAGCGTAAAAGAGGCGATACCCCGCTCCAAGGTCAAGAAGGGTGATGTATGCAAGGCTGTGGTTGTGAGGACAAAACGAACCCACAAGCGAAGCGATGGCTCGTCTATCCGGTTTGATGAAAACTCGGCAGTCATATTGAATACCCAGAATGAACCGGTCGGGACACGTATCTTCGGTCCCGTTGCCAGAGAACTGAGAGCAAAGAACTTTATGAAGATTGTTTCCCTGGCCCCAGAGGTGCTCTAGGAGTAAAGAGATGGCAAAGCATGAAATGAGCAAGATAAAAAAAGGTGATACCGTTGTAGTTCTCGCAGGGAAAAGCAAGGGTAAGAAGGGGCAGGTGATCCGCATCTTAGGCAAGAAGGACCGGGTGCTCGTGGAACGCGTCAATATGGTGAAGAGGCATACAAAACCCACCCAGACCTCCCAGGGGGGCATAATCGAGAAAGAAGCCAGCATTCAGATTTCCAATGTTGGTCTCAATTGCCCCAAGTGCAATACGGCGGTCAAAGTCGGGTACAAGTTCCATGATGACGGCAAAAAGGTACGGGTGTGCAGACGCTGCGGTGAAGAGTTGGATACATGAGGTGCAGGCAATGGCAAGGCTAAAGGAATATTACAAGACAGAAGTTATCCCCAGTCTCCAGAAAGAATATGGATACAAGAATATCAACCAGATCCCGAAAATCGTCAAGATCGTAGTCAATATGGGGCTTGGTGAGGCTGTTCAGGATGTAAAGATTATTGATAAGGCAGCTCATGAGCTGTCCCTCATTTCAGGGCAGAAGCCCATTGTCAGGAAAGCCCGCAAATCGATTGCTGCGTTCAAACTCAGAGAGGGCATGCCTGTCGGGTGTACGGTAACGCTGAGAGGCCAGCAGATGTACGAGTTTTTAGACAGGCTGATCAACGCCGTACTGCCGCGTGTGAGAGACTTCAGAGGAGTGTCTTCCAAGGCATTTGACGGAAGAGGCAACTATACCCTGGGTCTCAACGACCAGTCCGTATTCCCTGAGATCGATTATGACAGCATTGATAAGCTCCGCGGGATGAATATAACGGTGGTGACCACGGCTGCCACGGATGACGAAGGCAGGAGCCTTTTAAGCGCATTCGGCATGCCATTCAGGAGGTAAGTGGGGAAGATTATGGCCAAGAAATCGATGATAGCAAAACAGAAGAGACCGCAGAAATTTAAGGTCAGACAGTATAACAGGTGTTCCATATGCGGCAGACCCCATGCATACTACAGAAAGTTCGGTATTTGCAGGATATGCCTGAGAAAATATGCAATGCAGGGTGAAATACCCGGCCTTAAGAAATCTAGCTGGTAAAGGGGACGAGGATGCATACTGATCCTATTGCAGATATGATAACCAGGATAAGAAATGGTGCTCAGGCTTCGAAAGAGAGCGTGGATATCCCGGCTTCCAAGATGAAACTCAATATCGCCGATATCCTGATGAAGGAAGGATATATCAAGGGATACAAGGTGATCGAGGACGGAAAGCAGGGACTGCTCAGGGTTAACCTCAAGTACTTTAATTCGCGCCATGTCATCACCGGGATACAGAGAGTTTCAAAGCCGGGACGCAGGATATATAAAGGTGCGCAGGATATTCAGCCGGTCAGAAAGGGCCTGGGAATTTCCATCGTGAGTACATCAAAGGGAGTTATGACCGACCACAAGGCAAAGGCCGAGAACGTGGGCGGTGAAGTGTTGATAAGGGTCTGGTAAGGAGCGGAGACATGTCAAGGATAGGAAAAATGCCCATTCCCATTCCAGATGGGGTCACGGTAAAGATAGATGAAGAAAGCATCCTGGTAAAGGGGCCCAAAGGTGAGTTGCGCAAGAATCGCGTAGGCAACATCGATTACAAGATTGAGGACAATGTCCTGAGGCTTGTGACCCTCGATGATTCCCGTCAGACAGGCGCCTTTCACGGACTTATGCGATCACTGGTCAATAATATGGTCATCGGCGTAACCGAGGGCTTCACCAAGAAGCTCAGGATCGTCGGAGTGGGATATCGAGGCGAGTCAAAAGGCACGGCCCTGGTATTGAACGTGGGATACTCACATCCTGTCGAGTTCCCGCTTCCCGATGGTATTTCCGCCGAGGTGTCCAAGGAAGGTTTTATTGATGTGAAAGGCATTGACAAGGAACTTGTCGGTGATGTCGCTGCCAAGATCCGTAAGGTCAGGAAGCCTGATTCATATAAGGGCAAGGGAATCCGCTATGCGGATGAGGTGGTACGGCTCAAACCCGGAAAGAGTGCGGCTAAGGGTTAAGTAGCAGAGTAAGGAGACGAAGAGGTGGGAAAGAAGACTACCAAGGAAGCTCGGCTGTACAGAAGGTTGAGGATTCGCAAGGTCATAAAGGGAACGCCTGAGAGACTTCGACTGAGTGTGTACAGGGGCAACAAAAATATATATAGCCAGATCATTGATGACACGCAGGGCATCACACTCGTTTCAGCCTCCAGTCTGAGCCCTGAGATTCGGGATAAGGTAAAAGGCTTTACCGTTGAAACCGCAAAAGAGGTTGGAGGACTCCTTGCTCTCAAGGCAAAGGAAAAGGGTATCGAGAAGGTCGTCTTTGACAGGGGCGGCTATAAATACCACGGTAAGGTCAAGGCGTTATCAGACGCAGCAAGAGCCGGGGGGCTGAAGTTTTAGACAAGGAGATGAGAGTTGGCTAGGCTAGATAACTTTGAAGAGCAAGATCAGTTAATAGATAAGGTTGTTTTCATTAACCGCGTTGCCAAGGTCGTCAAAGGTGGAAAACGCTTCCGGTTCAGTGCGCTGATCGTCGTCGGAGACGGCAACGGCAAGGTCGGGCATGGCATAGGCAAGGCCAAGGAAGTTGCAATCAGTATCCGCAAGGGCCTTGAAGTGGCAAAGAAGTCCATGGTGGATGTACCTATTGTGGACGGCACCGTGCCTCATGCCATGGTAGGAGAGTTCGGTTCTTCAAAGGTGGTCTTGAAACCAGCTGCCCCCGGAACAGGAATCATCGCAGGAAACGCCGTGCGTGCGGTTATGGAGGCGGCAGGATTCCATAATGTCGTAGCCAAGACATTAGGATCGAGGAATCATAATAATGTGATCAGAGCTACGTTCGATGCCTTGCAGCGTATGGAAACCAGAGAACATGTCGAGGCAAAGCGGGGCATAACGCTCGAGCACTTGTAGAGACATCATAAAAAGGGGTTTCAAGGTGGCTGGAAAAATTAAAGTAACATTACAACGATCAGTTATAGGATCCACAGAGGATCAGAGAAATACAGTAGCGGCCCTCGGGCTGAAAAGACGGGGGAGATCACGGGTATTGCCGGACAACGCATCAACCAGGGGTGCAATACGCAAGGTTTCTCATCTGTTAGT
>DAISYU010000133.1:0-8376 GCA_036825155.1 Thermodesulfobacteriota bacterium
TCGAAGACGGGGATGTCATTTCCCTGTTCCCCCCGGTGGCCGGCGGATAAGAACACGCCTGCCATGCACGTGATGATGATGAATCATATGATGCCATCTCACCAGACACGGGCAATGTCTTTAAAACAGCTTTATTCAGCCCCGTCACCTTTTCATATGGATCAAACAATCAATTTTTCCCTTTACAACGAGATTTTTATTATTTAGTATCTGAGCAATTACTCAGATACAAGGATTATACAGTGAGCCGGAAAGAAAACAAGGGGACGGAGCCTGAGGTCTGCCAGGTCCGAATGGTGCACCAGGACCGGGTCGACAAGGCAAGGTCCGAGGCACTTGAGAGAAAGGAACTGGAGGCGCTTTCACGGTTTTTCAAGGCCCTCGGGGATCCGACGCGCCTGGCCATAGCCATGGCACTGCAAACAGGCGAGATGTGCGTGTGCGATCTGGCTGCATTTACCGGCATCAGCGAATCCGCAGTCTCACACCAGCTCAGGCACATGAAAGACCTTGCCCTGGTCAAAAACAGGCGTGATGCACAGATACTCTATTATTCGCTGGACGACAATCATATTGCCGAACTCATCCAGACCGGACTCGACCATATACGGGAGTAGTCACTGCCAGGATGTGACCTGAGAAAAAACCGTACAGTCAGGGCAAAGATATCCGGACCAAAAGCAAAAAGGACAGACAAAGAAATGGAATTTCTCCTGGCTATCATGAAGGAATCGTGGCATCTGCTGTTAAGTTCCTCGATCTATATCCTCTTCGGTATCCTTGTGGCAGGGATGCTGCGGGCATTTCTCAATCCGGCATTCGTGGCCGCACATCTCGGCACCGGCAGGTTCTCCTCCGTAATCAAGGCATCGCTCCTGGGCATTCCCATACCGCTGTGTTCCTGCGGTGTCATCCCGGCTGCCGCATCGCTGAAAAAACAGGGGGCAAACAACGGGGCCACAGCGGCATTCCTCATCTCAACACCTGAATCAGGGGTGGACTCCATCGCCATCACCTATGCCCTGCTCGACCCTATCATCACCGTGGCGAGGCCCGTAGCGGCCTTTATCACTGCAACCGTTGCAGGACTTGTTGAGAATCTCACAGGCCGCAGAGACGCATCCGCACCACTCACCCCGGACCTGACCTGCCCCATTGACAGCTGCTGCGACGGAAGTGACTGTTCTGAAGCAGACCACTCAAACCACCACTCTTATGCAGAGAAGCTCTCTTTCGGCATGCGGTATGCGTTCGGCGAACTCTGGGAGGATCTCGCCGTGTGGTTCTTTGTCGGCATTCTCCTGGCAGGTACGATCACCGCGGTCATACCCGACCAGTTTGTGAACGAATATCTCGGGGGTGGCCTGTTTACCATGCTCGTCATGCTCCTGGCAGGAGTACCCATGTATATCTGCGCCACGGCGTCCACACCCATTGCTGCAGCACTCATTCTCAAGGGCATAAGCCCCGGTGCAGCCCTGGTCTTTCTCCTTGCCGGTCCTGCCACGAACATCACGTCTCTGACCATGGTGTTGAAGATTCTGGGAAAACGCACCACACTCATCTACCTCGCGACAATAATGGTCTTATCCGTTATCGGCGGACTGTCGCTCGATCTGGTATATTCACTTTCAGGAGTATCCGCCCGGGCGATCGCAGGCAGCGCCGGCGAGTTCATCCCGTCGTGGGCACAGTTCTCAGGTGCCATTGTGCTCATGGCACTTTCTGTCAGGCCCCTTGCCCGGGCTGTGAGATTCAGGATTGCAAGCATGAAGGAACACAAACATGGCCGGACCTGCAACTGTCAGGACAAGGAGTCTGAGAGCACCTCATGCTGCAACGGACATAATTGATATCCCTGCCCTCAGGGTGTCTTGAGGAGAAGAGCACCGGATTGTATCGGGCAGACGCAGAACCGCTTCACTCGATGCACGTTCAACTCACAGGGAAAAGGCACCTTTCGCAGCAAAAGAACCTGACGATTATACTTAGCTCCCTCCTGTTCTTAAAAAAATAATCACACTCTTCTTGCATCAGCTCTTGCCCACAGTCATGTAATCTCACCTGGTGTACGCAGAGATCTCCTTTCATATCCTGCTAGTCTGTTATGCTGCCATTAACATAAATTGACATTGCCTTTTTTGTCATTATTAGTTATTTTTAGGCTCATTGATTATGAAACAGGGAAAAAAAGAGTTCTTAACAACCAAAGAGGTGTCTGACCTATTACATATTAATGAGAAGAAGGTCTATGCCCTGGTCCAGGCAGGGAAGATACCGGGCACCAAGATAACCGGGAAATGGCTGTTTCCCAGGGATGAACTGCAGGATCATTTCAGGAAAAATGCGCGTAAGACCGTAGAGGGGATCTCTTCCGAATTTGCCAGAGCCAGACAGGTCATCCTTTTGTCCGGGTCCGATGATCCGGTCATTTCCATGCTGCAGGGAATCTTTCATTCACAGCACCCGGATATCTCACTCTATTCATCCAGTGTCGGCAGCGGCGAGGGGCTTCAACTGCTCAAAGACGGATTCTGCCACATAGCGCTCAGCCACCTCTACCACCCAGAAGAAGATGATTACAATTTCCCCTTTATACGAGAGCTCTTTGATAATCCGGACAATCTCGTGGTGGTAAATCTCTTTTACCGGAACATCGGATTCATATCGCGTGATCCTGAGGTGACGTCATTCCATGACATCATCAAGGGGAACCTGCGGTTCATCAACCGCCAGGCAAAATCCGGCATCAGGAACCAGGTAGACCGCATCATTGCCGAAGAAGGCCTGGACGCAAAGGAGATCACCGGGTATGAACACGAAGCATACACGCACTTCGATGTTGCCCACCACATCCTGTCCGGCCGGGCTGATGCAGGTATAGCAACGGAAACCATTGCCCATAACACGTCTCTTTCGTTTCACAAACTCTTTCAAGAACGTTTCGACATGGTCATCTATACGTACACATTTTTTAATCGCCCGATCCAGATCCTGGTGGAATTCATCCGCTCGGACGTCTTTCTGGGCATCCTCAAGAACATGAAAGGATACGACTCCCGTGAAACCGGCCGGGTCCTCTATCCAAAATAACAGGAAAGTACACAAAACCAAGGAGGAACAGGAACATGAAAAACTTACGGAATTTCTTGACATTGGCTACGGTATTGCTTCTACTGTTGACAGGCGCTCAGGCTGCCAGTGCTGCAGATGTACTGAAGATGGCAACCACTACGAGCACTGACAACACCGGTCTCCTCGACTATCTTGCACCGAAGATTCTTGCAGATACAAATATCGAGCTCCAGTGGGTTGCTGTCGGCACGGGCAAGGCTTTAGAACTGGGAAAGAACTGCGATGTGGATGTTCTGCTCGTTCATGCACCGGCTTCAGAGAAAAAATATGTGGCTGACGGATACGGTGTGGACCGCAGACAGATCATGTTCAATGATTTTGTCATCATCGGCCCGAAAGACGACCCTGCAGGTGTGAGGGGCAAAGATATCAACACGTTCTTCAAGACAGTCTATGAGAAGAAGGCAAAATTTGCCAGCAGGGGCGACAACTCCGGGACTCACAAGAAAGAGCTTGCGCTGTGGCAGGAAGCAACGGTCACGGTCCCTGACAAGGAGCAGTGGTATATTCAGACCGGCCAGGGCATGATCAACACCATCAACATCGCTGCCGAACGCGACGCCTACACTTTGACCGACAGGGGCACATACATCAAGTACGAGGCAAACCACAAGGGCAACCCGCCACTGGTCATCCTTGTGGAGGGCGATGCCTCACTGCGCAACCAGTACAGCATCCTGGCGGTGAATCCGGATAGATGCAAAGATGCGAAATATGATCTTGCTACAAAGCTCGCCTTGTGGTTTATATCTCCGGAAGCACAGAAGCTCATCGGCGATTTCAAGCTTTTGGACAAGCAGCTCTTCACTCCAAACGCTGGCGAATAGCAAACAAACAGCAACGGTTTTAACGGCTGGCAACTAAGAAAGACAGGCATTCATAATACAGGGGCCATCCGCAAAAGCGGATGGCTCCAAAATACACTTTTGTAGGCGCTATGGACTATATAACCGGTGGATTCATCCATGCCATACAACTGCTCCTGGCAGGCGACCCGCAGACCTTTTCCGCCATTGCCACGACGCTGAAGGCATCGACCCTTTCCATTATCATAAGTCTTCTCATCGGCATCCCCCTGGGGTTTATCCTGGGGTATCTGAACTTCCCGGGCAACAGACAGCTCAGGGCCGTGGTGGATACCCTTCTTGCCTTACCCACTGTCGTCGTGGGGCTGCTCGTCTATGCATTCATCTCACGGAGAGGACCGCTGGGTGAACTGGGCCTGCTCTTTACCATACCCGGGATATCCGTGGCCCAGACGATCCTTGTCCTCCCCATTGTCATTTCGCTGACCGCCACTGCCATCGAGAGCCTGGACCGGAGGCTCCGCACCAACCTCCTCACCCTTGGTGCACGTGGAAAGCAGATTGCCATAACCAGTCTTCTCGAGGCGCGCTATGCAGTGCTGGCTGCCGGAGTGACCGCGTACGGAAGGGCCATATCAGAAGTTGGTATCTCGATGATGATCGGCGGAAACATCAAGTGGCACACCCGCACCATCACCACGGCGATAGCCCTGGAGACCGGCAAAGGCCAGTTTGCCATGGGGATAGCCCTGGGGATTGTCCTGCTGGCCATTGCATTCACCATCAATGGGATACTCTCGACCCTGAAGAGGAAGACAGCATGAGCAGCAAGAGCCCCTTATACGCACTCTCCAATGTACGGCACGGATATGGTCGTGAGTTCAACCTCATCATCCCGGAATTCTATGTCGAGCAGAAGACCTCGCTCGGCCTTGTGGGCCCCAACGGATGCGGGAAGAGCACGCTGCTGAGAATCCTGTCCTTCCTGGAGATGCCAAACACAGGGGAGATCTCCTTCTTAGGAACAAAGGTAGGAGCGGATCTTGCCGAGCTGAGGAATCAGGTCACCCTGGTGTTACAGGAGCCGTATCTCCTGAAACGATCGGTCTTTGAAAACGTGGCATACGGACTGAGAATCAGGGGGGAAAGGCATCACCTCAAGGATCGCGTCCATGAGGCGCTGGACTGGGTGGGACTGCCGCCAAAAACGTTTGCCGGCAGACACTGGTGGGAGCTCTCCGGAGGCGAGGCCCAGCGGGTTTCGGTAGCCTCCAGGCTGATCCTGAGGCCCAAGGTGCTCCTCCTGGACGAACCAACGGCAAGCGTCGATACACACAGTGCAGCCCTCATTCAGAAGGCCATCATCGACATCAGGAACCGGTTCGACACAACCATCATCATCGCCAGCCATGACCGGACATGGCTGAACAGCATCACCGACAGTATCATCCGCATCCACAACGGCCGGATCGTGGGTGCTGGCATTGAAAACATCATCCCCGGTCCCTGGGAAGCAGACACAGACAATCTCTGGTCAAAGCGGATCGGAGACGGCAACAAGATTTATGCATTGCAACCTCCTGAGCTAAATGCCGTTGCCGTGCTGCACCCCTGGGATGTCATGATCGCCACGGAGGAACCCTCTTCCATCTCGGCACAGAACATCCTGCGCGGGGAGATCAAACAGCTGAATGTGGCACGGGAGAACGGCCGGATACAGATCGAGGTGCAGACTCCGGGAATCGCGCTGACCTGCACCGTCACTGACCGTGCAGCCCAAACCCTTTCCCTCCTGCCGGGAAAGAAGGTGTTTGTGGTCTTCAAGGCATCATCACTCATCTGGCAATAAAGACCCTCCCCCAACTCCCTGCCATTCAACATGGAGAGATGACAATAAACAAAAGGTATAGTATGCCTTCATGTATTCATATTTCGAATTTGACTTATACCCTTTTATCACTTACTCCGGTTAATACGATTGATGTAACAGGCAAAAACTATACTGAAGTAGATGGGTTATTAATACGATGAGCGAGACAGTATACCTTGACAATGCAGCCACATCGTGGCCCAAACCGCCCGAGACCCTCAAGGCCATCGAACACTTCCATACCCGTGTGGGTGCGAATCCGGGCCGTTCAGGACACTCTCTGTCCATCGATGCCGGGCGGATCATCATGGATGCGAGGGAGGCAATTGCCGAGCTTTTCGGCATTGACGAACTGCTTCGCATCATCTTTACAAAGAATGCCACCGAGGCCCTCAATATTGTCATTTCAGGACTGATCAGGCCCGGGGACCATGTCATAACCACGAGCATGGAGCACAATTCCGTGATGCGGCCACTGCGCGCGATGGAGCCGGCAGGGGCAGAGGTGAGCGTTGTTCCGTGCTCGGCTTCCGGCGAGCTCGATCCCCAGGATATTGAACATGCCATCAGACGGGAGACCAGGGCCATCATCATGACACATGCATCCAACGTGACCGGTACTATCATGCCCATCAGTGATATCGGCGCCATTGCACGAGACCGCGGCATCATCTTCTGTGTGGACGCTGCCCAGACAGCCGGGGCCGTACCCATACACATCTCTCAGCAGTGTATCGACCTCCTGGCATTTTCCGGGCACAAGTCCCTCTACGGACCCCAGGGAACCGGAGGTCTGTATATCGGGCCAGGCCTTGAGAAGGAGATTACCCCACTCATGATGGGAGGGACCGGGAGCAGGTCGGAATTCGAGGAACAGCCCGATTTCCTGCCGGACAAGTACGAATCAGGCACCCCGAATGCTCTGGGTATCGCAGGACTCGGCGCAGGGGTCAGGTTTGTACTGGATACCGGTGTCGAGACTCTTCGCAAGAAAGAGATCGCTCTCTCCAGGCAGCTCATTAACGGGCTCAGCGATATACAAGGGGTGAGGATGTACGGAGTCGGTGATGCACTCAGACAGACGCCGGTGGTTTCATTTACCATAGACGGAACAAGCCCGTCAGAGGCAGCACTGATCCTGGATGAAGACTTCGGCATCATGTCCCGGCCCGGTCTGCACTGCGCTCCTTCAGCCCACCGTACCATCGGGACATTCCCCGAGGGGACGATCCGGTTGTCCCCGGGCTTTTTCAATACCGCTTTCGAGGTGGCATACACTCTCGAAGCTGTTGCACAGATAGCATCGCGGAACGTAAAGGGAGTTATGGTATGACCAGAGAGATCGATGCACGGGGACTTTCCTGCCCCCAGCCCGTAATACTGACCAAAAAGGCACTGGAAGATCACAGTGAGATTGTAGTGATTGTGGATAACGAGACTGCACAGGAAAATGTCAAACGCATGGCGCAGAGCCAGGGTTGTAAGGTGACGATCGAGAGGCGTAAAGGAGATATCCATCTTATAATATCAAAAGGGTGTTCCTGCGAGATACCGGATGCTGCCGGGTCGACACAGGGCCCCCTCGTCATTGTCATAGGGTCGGATACCATGGGGAGAGGTGACGATGAACTCGGATCCGTCCTCATGAAGAGTTTTATTCATACCCTGCTGGAAACTTCTCCTCAAGCTGACAGCATCATCTTTTTCAACACCGGGGTCAGACTCGCAATCCAGGGCTCGGAAGTCCTGGAAGACCTCAAAACTCTTACCGAGCGAGGAGTGAAGATCCTCGTGTGCGGAACATGCCTCGGCTTCTTCGAGATCAAGGACCGGCTTGCAGCAGGAATTGTATCAAACATGTATGATATTACCGAGACCATGACAGGAGCAGGAAGGCTCGTTCAGATATGAAGCAGGGAACTTTCCATGTCATTCTCTTCGACTCGGTAAGTTCCGCGCTGCTTGCCGAGAAGATTCTCAAAAAAAATGGGCTCCCCTTCAAGATCATCCCGGTTCCGCGTCATATCAGCTCTGACTGCGGTGTATGCATCCGGTTCAGCACACCTGAGCGTGACAGGATAGAAACAGCACTTACCGGCAGGGTGGAGATTCAGGGCATCTGCCAATTATAAAGATGAGGCCCTGGGCATCAGGCACTAGGCGCTTGGAAAAACTAGAGTAGTCGAAAAGAACTGGAGTAATGTCGAAGATCCCGCTGCCACGGGAGAGTGCTTGAGATCGTTAGGAAAAAATGGATTAGTGGAGTACTGGAGTAATGGAGTAATGGAAAAAACTAAAACCAGCATGCCCTATTCTATGAAATTATCGCCCATCAATCCAGCAAAACCCAACGGAATTTTAAAGAGCTAACGGGATATCAGGAATTCATCCGCCGCGGCGGACAGTATCCAGAGTTTGAGAATTTGGGTTTAAGGTGTGAGGTATAAGGTTTAAGGTAAAAAGTGAACAGGGAACAGTCCAAGACATGGGTAACAGTTTCAAATAAAAAAATGTTCGCGCCCGGAAGGCGTTCGGCCACCTTGAATCTTACACCTTGTACCTAGT
>DAISYU010000134.1:0-2830 GCA_036825155.1 Thermodesulfobacteriota bacterium
GTCCAGCATCTCTCCGGCCAGTTCAGGAAGGTGACCGGGATGACCGCCAGCAGGTACCGGCAGGAAAACTCAGACCGCAGGCCGCTCGACAAGGTCTCCTGAAAAGATATATGAAAAAAACGAATCCAGTACTCAGAATCCAGTATCCAGAATAAAGACCTCAAAACATTTTTTATCACGTAGCTGAGACAAACCTGATTCTCGACCATTCTTCGTTGAGGCCAACTGGCCATGTCTGTTGAGAATCCTGTAACAATTCCAAAGAATTTTGTAACGCCTTTCACAAGAACCTGCCCTATATAAGCAAAAGAAAACATAGAAAAGGAGGAACCGTAATGAACATCCGTACGCTGAAAATACAGGGCATGTCCTGTGGACATTGTGTTAAGGCATTGAAAAAGGAACTGGACAAGATAGACGGACTCACGGTGCATTCCGTGGAGATCGGATCGGCCAAAGTTTCCTGGAACGGCAAAGAGATCGACGAGACAGTGCTCGCAGCAGCCGTCAACGAGGCCGGGTTCAGACTCTTGAACTGATCACGACAGGGAGCCGTAATGAAACAGTCCATCGAACGAAAAACCCTTACGCTTCCTGTTGAAGGTATGACCTGCGCCAGCTGTGTGGCCCGTGTGGAGAAGGCCATGGGCAAGGTCGAAGGTGTATCGGACCTCAATGTCAACCTTGCAACCGAAGAGGTGACCTTTTCGCTCGATCCCGAGCAGGTGGACCTGAAAGAGGTGGCAAAGGTTGTGGAGGATTCCGGCTATGTCCTGCATCTGCCAGACACTCAGACGGATAAAAAAAGGCAGAGCGCAATGGATGAGCTCCACCTGGCGAATTATATGAAGCTGAAACGGGATTTCATCTTCAGTCTCTCCCTGGCACTGCCGGTGATGATCTTCGGCATGATTACCATGTTCGACGCTGTCCGCAGCAGGTCCCCGATATCTCTCGAGACCCTTGACAAACTGCTGCTCATAGCCGCCACCATTGTACTCTTCGGACCGGGCAAACGCTTCTTCATCGGAGCCTGGAAGGCAGCCCGCCATTTTACAGCGGACATGAATACGCTGGTGGCCGTAGGCACCGGGGCAGCCTATGTCTACAGTGCAACTGTCGTGCTCTTTCCGCAATGGCTGGGGATCACGGGGCATGCGGATGTCTACTTCGATACGGCAACCACTATCATTACCCTGATCCTGCTGGGCAAGCTGCTGGAAGCACGAGCCAAGAGCCGGACTACAGAAGCCATAAGCAGGCTCCTGGATCTGCGGCCTGCAACCGCCATAATCATGCGTGAAGGCAGCGAGATCGAGATCCCTGCGGAAGAGGTAATAAAGGGGGACACGCTTGTTGTACGGCCCGGCGGCCGAATCCCTGTGGACGGCATCATCACAAGCGGCATCAGCGCCATAGACGAGTCCATGGTCACCGGAGAAAGCATCCCGGTGGAACGCATGCAGGGCGACAAGGTCATTGGCGGTACCATCAACACCACCGGGCGCATCGTGTTCGAGGCAACAGCTGTCGGCGACGAGACAGTGATCGCCCAGATCGTAGAACTGGTACGCCGGGCCCAGGGTTCCAAGGCACCTATCCAGGCATTTGCAGACAGGGTGGCATCCATCTTCGTACCCGCGGTGATCGTCATTGCCGCAGCCACCTTCATCCTCTGGTTTGCCCTCGGGCAGATCGGGTTCACCCCCTCCATGATCAACTTTATTGCCGTGCTCATCATTGCCTGCCCATGTGCACTGGGACTGGCAACACCTACAGCCATCATGGTCGGGACGGGTACTGGCGCCTCGAGCGGCATCCTCATCAGGAATGCACAGAGTCTCGAGATGGCCCACAACGTGCAGACCGTCGTTCTCGACAAGACCGGCACCATAACCAGGGGCAAGCCTGCAGTGGCAGACATTGTGGCCTTAAACGGCCGTGACCGGAACAAGCTGCTGGCCTGGGCGGCGGCAGCGGAAAACGGTTCCGAACATCCTCTGGGCCGTGCCGTAGTGTCATACGCCCTCGAAAAGGGCATTATACCTGCTGCTGTTGATCAGTTCACCTCCATACCGGGCCAGGGGGTAACCGCCCGTATCGATAATACCAGCGTGCACGTGGGGAACCATGCCTTCATGAACACACTGGGTATCGACACTCGGGTGGCTGACAGACAGATAGAGGTGTTCGCAAAATCCGGCAAGACAGCGATCTATGTGGCGGCAGAGAATTCTCTGGCAGGGATCCTCACCCTGGCCGACAGCGTGCAGCCTGGGGCCCGTGATGCAGTAGCCCTGCTCGAATCAATGGGGATCGACGTACTTATGCTCACCGGCGACACTCAGATGGTGGCGGATGCCGTGGCTGCCAAGGTGGGGATTGAACATGTCCGTGCAGGGGTGCTCCCTGCCGACAAGGCGGCAGCAATAAGTTCTGTCCAGAACGAAGGCCGCCGTGTCGCCATGGTGGGTGACGGGGTGAATGACGCGCCGGCACTGGCGCAGGCCGATGTTGGTATCGCCATAGGCAGCGGCACGGATGTGGCCATCGAGACTGCAGATATCACGCTGATGCACGGTGACCTGAGCGGCGTGGCCAGTGCCATCATGCTCTCACGCAAGACCATGGCTACGATTCGGCAGAACCTATTCTGGGCATTTGTCTACAATGTGATCGGCATTCCGCTGGCAGCGCTGGGCATGCTCAATCCCATGATTGCAGCCGGGGCCATGGCCATGAGTTCGGTGAGCGTTGTTACCAACTCTCTGCGACTTCGTCACTACCGGCCGCAGAACTGAACTCATAAAAGAGGCCCCCATTGATTCAA
>DAISYU010000134.1:2930-8316 GCA_036825155.1 Thermodesulfobacteriota bacterium
GTTTTTGGGGGTTCACAATAGGCGTCTTCTGATTTTTGCACGAGGGTGATCGCCCCGGTAGGGCAGGTGGTAACGCACAACCCGCACCCGATACAGCGATCCAGATCGATCTGTGCTATCCCGTCGTCATTCATCTTTACCGCGCACATCTGGCAGCGCTCAGTGCAGATCTCGCACCCGGAGCATGCATTGCCGTCGATCACGGCAAAATGATTGGAGAAGATATGCTCGGCCGGTTTGGGGAGTCTTTTGACGGCTCGCAGGATTCCACAGCAGTCTCCGCAACAGTTGCACATACCTGACGGATTCTGTGATGTTGCCGGTTGTGTCACCAGCCCGGCGTCCTGTGCCTCTTTTACGATCCGGATGGCTTCCTCATAGTCAACCTGTCGTCCCATATTATTGTCGAGGTAGTATTGTGCCATGCTGCCGAACATGAAACAGGTCTCAATGGGCCTGTCGCATGCCTGGCCCATCATCCCCCGTTCTTTCCTGCAGATGCACTCTGCCACCACGATAGTCTGTACATTCTTCAGGATCGCGCATACATCATCATAAGCAGCGACATGCTGTTTGACATCGATTGACTCGTTCACCGGGACAGTGCGGAGAAAGCCCCGCGAACTGTCGATGATGGCCTGTTTGAAGCCTTCGTCGTAGTAGCGTTCAAACAGCTCCACCAGGTCCTGGTCGAGTCTCTTGATCTTGAATTCCAGCAGGCCGTGCATGAAGGGGATGGCACCATATCTGGTCGTATCGCCTTTTCGCAGGCGAAAGAGCAGCCCTCTGGCAGCCATGTCTTCCAGCTGTGCCGCCATCTCAGGTACAGGCCTGTTCAGTCGCTGTGCTATGCTCTCGGGAGTTTCCAGAAGCGGGGAGAGTTCAAGAAAGAGCGCGGCCTCTTCTTCGCTGAACAGCCGTTTCAGGATCTCGATCTCCACACCGCTCTTCGTTGCCGGGAACCCGAGAGAATAGGTGTCCAGGCGCTGCTGTAATGTCCGGAAAATGTCCTGCGTCATGGTATGCTCCTTCCAAAGCCGGATGTGCCCCTGTTTCACACAGGGAAAGTCCTGTCCAGTACCTCTTTGTCAAAAATCCAAAACAATTAAATAGGGTGTGAGCCCGGGCACAGGTCATGGAGATGTCCCTGACGAGCCGAGGTCAACCACACAACCAAAAAGGATCCGAAAAATACAAATTGCAGATGAATAATATACGGCGATGGTGTCTGCGTAAACCAAAAATATGCTCAGATGAGAAGGCCCCATATTGCAGAACGCTACTGCCTGATATTTCCCTGTTGCCCTGATAATGATTTTCATCTAAGGAGTACCAAAGTCTTTTTAAGAGGATCTCTATGGCATTCGTACGGATGAAAGGTGTCAAAGGACTGGTGTATGTCCCGGAAGAAAACAGTGGTCTGAAAAAGCATCCATGCAAAGACTGCTATGCCTGTCAGATGTGCAGCGACAGCAGGTGCATGCTGTGTCTCAAGGAAGAACCCTGCATCAAGCCCAAATCCGGTAAGTAGATTCTCACACCTTGAGGTCGGGGTTTTCCGCGACAACAAAATCAGCGATCCATCCCGGGATCAACGCCCATGCCCTGTTTCCTCCTGAATATCCGCCAAGGTCCAGGGTGGCGAACAGCCTGACTTTTGATTTATACTCGACGGAGGCTCCATGAGACTGCAGGCATGTTGCAAAAGCCAGTATCCCCGGCATCTTTATCGAGCCGTCTTCCCTGATACTGTAACCGGAATTATGTCCATCGCTGTCAGGCCAGACAGTCATATAGTGACTCGACAGTCCGGGGCCGAGTGCCATGGACCTGACAAGGTCGGCAACAGTATCACATGCAAGAGAGTATTTGAAAGCGAGCACTTTCTTAAGCATTTTTGGTAATGTTCTCTGCTCGTCACCAGGATCAGAGATGCCGTGTATTGTACGTAAGTACTCTTGTCCCCATCTTCCGGTATCATTGAGGAATCCCTGAATTCTCCACATGGGGGAGGAAAAGTCCACTGCATATATCTTTGAACACTGCCGGTATATCTCCCGGGCCATCGCCTCAGCACAGCTCATCCCTGAAGTGTCTACTATATTATCGAGAGCACCTGTTGTATACGATGTCATTCCCAGGTAAACGGGGGTTTCGTGTGGCCGTATTCTGAAGAGCGTGCGGATCCTCCTTATCTGGTCTTCGCTCAATGGTTTCGTAACATCGCCCCTGATGAAGATAATGTTGCGACGTATCCCGCACAGCTCCGGGGTTGAATTCATCTGATCGAATCTGTTGCGGCCCGCTGCAAGCTGATCTTCCGCCAGATCTACAGCCACCACATGGAGACGTTCCATCAGTCTCGATCTTATCTCACTATCTTCGATCCCATAGATCATCCGCAGCAGCAACTCGGAGAGATTTCCAACGCCCCCTGCGTAGTCTATGACGATTATAGGCCGAGCAGCATCTCCTGACAGCAATGCCTTTGCATCATCCAGGACTCGGGATACCATGGCCTTTCTGCCCATCTGATCCTGGGAAACAAAGAGGCTCTGTGAGGTGAGCTCTCTCTTCGGCAGACCGACAACAGGATAGAGCCCGAGAAATCTGCCGGTATGGTCCACCGTGAACCTGCCGATACCTGAGATGGCTTTTCGCTCCAGGCATTCATCCAGGACCGAGTCCATGTTTTCTGCGAGATATGCAGGGATCTGACCGGTTATCCGTGCATGAAATGCCGGGTACATTTCACGGAGAATCGAGTACAGGTCTATTCCAGGGGGCCAAATGGCGCCGAAACACTGCTGGGCAATCTCCACTTCGGTGGGGGATCCCAGCATGGTATGTATCTTCTTTCGTCTGAAACAGTTGCCGGCTCTTCTTGCAATATTGAAGAGGGAGATGGTGTCCTTCATGAGCCGTCTCGGGCTGTCAAACCAGTCAGGCTGCACATAGTGAGGATGGTTGGCAATGGCCTTGAAAAAAGGCGCCTCACAGATGAGTCGTGCCTGCCTGATAATTTGTCTGCCGGTAAGATTCTGATGTGAGAGCTCTTCGGGGATATACCCGTCTGGGACCTTCATCTCGTTGATAACAGAGACGGAACCCGGAATTCCGCCACTGGCTTCATAGTCTTTTACCGTGCTGCCGTGTTGCTGGAGGCTCAAGCAGACCCTCTCATCGGGAAAAACGCTTTGAGCGGATACTGTCTGGGCTTCCAGATACAGGGGTTTCATTGTTGCGGGATCCAGCATCATAGCTGTATGCCCCCCTAAGCTGTATTTCAAGATATCATTAGCAGATATAGCCTACTACAGAACCTGCTGCTGTTTCAAGCTTGCAGAGGAGGACAAGAGGCTGTGATAGATTTATTTTATCGAATTCTATTGGTTTTCTGATTGATTGTACGGCAAAGTGCAAGTATAAAACTGTCCTCGATGGCGGTTGTTTGCGCCCGGCAAGAAAGCCCGTTGCATAATAATCTTCAAGGAAAGGCGGTTGTTCGACATTAGACAATGAAAAAGTACAGGTTGCTCATGAACGGGCGGAATTTTCTTATCGACACGAATGGAAAGCCTAAGAAACACGGTTTTTATCAGATGATCGACATTGAAGCGGACACTCCGCAAAAGGCCGGATTACTGGCAAAGGCCATGATAACACATGACAGGGAATTGATCGGTATAACGCGGAACAATAAAAAAGACCCGCCCGTAGTTCATCTGCACACATTCTGGGAACTGGATATTGCCGATGATGTGGACGAGGTGGACCCCGGCCGCACCTTTTACCGGGAAAAGAGGTGGTGGCAGTTCTGGAAAAAGCCGCCTGAGCCTTCTTCCGTGCAATCAGGGGATAGTATTAAGGGATGAACAGGAAAAACACGGATACCGATTCAGCCCGCATTGACGTACGTGAATATGAACTGCCCGGAGGGTGGCAGGTGCTGGTGGGCAGAACAGACACGGACAATGATCTGTTGAGCACACAGGTGGCGCAGAGCGATGACTGGTGGTTTCATGTGCGTGGCCTGCCGGGCAGTCACGTGATCCTGAGGGCACGGCAGGGCATGGAGCCTGATAAGGAAACACTCAAGAGGGCCGCTGCCATCGCTGCGTATCACAGCAAGGCAAGAAACGCCGGCCTTACCCCTGTTTCCTGCACCCTGGCGCGTAACGTGAGCAAGCCCCGCAGGGCCAAGCCGGGCAGCGTACAGATTCAAAAGGAAATCGTCTTGAAGGTGCGCCCGTCTCTACCCTGACAGGGTCTGCACGCTCCTCTTATTCAAATGTTGCATCAGTCGGAGTGGAGATACTCCCGGGCCTGCTCGTGGACATATTCTTTGAAATCCGCACCGGTTTTCAGGATGCGTTTCATGTCCGATCTTCTCAGCCACCTGGTGTGCAGCCAGAAGTACTGATAGTCGCATGCCTTGGTAACCGCGACCATCCATGACTGCATGGCCTGACTCAGGTCCTGCACCGCCTTAGATCGCCAGGCATCTCGCAGTTTGTCTATCTGCTTGTAATCATCACCGAAATCACGGGAGTCAATGATCGGGTCAAACCGGAGTATATAGGTGCCTCCCTGCTTTATTCCCCATACCGGCAGGATCAGGGCATCACCCCGCAAGGCGATCAAGGCCGGAACCGGGCTCGTGGGAGCCAGCATGCCGAAGACATCACAGTACACCTTGTTCTCGCGCCTGCCGCGCTGGTCGACCGCGATGCCTATGATACGGCCTTCTCTGAGTTCATCGGTGAGCCTGGTGACCATGCCGCCTTTCGGAGGGAGCAGCGTAAACCCGTATCGCGAACGCATATCCTCGACAATGGATTGAATCCTCGGGTTCTTTATCACGTCTGCCATGATGGACACGTGAATCCCGCAGATCCTGGGGATCTGGGCGAGAACCTCCCAGTTCGTGTGGCCTGCAATCCCCACGATACCCCGGCCCGATGCAAGGGCTGCCTCCAGATGTTCTTTTCCCTCGATCACGACCTTTGCCCTGATCTCATCGTCGTCCATGTAGGCATATCGTATCGCATCGATGATGATTTCCCCCTGGTGGATGAACATCTTTAAAGTCTTGCGTTTCTCGTTCACCTCTCCCAGAGCGGAACGGATTTGTATGTGGGCTATCTTCCTATGCAGAGGAACACACATCCATGCAAGTACTCCCAGGGCCCTTCCGATAGCAACCGCCACTCGGTAGGGCATGACGCGTAGCGCAGATACGGCGCAGACCAGGAAAAGGTACTGAAGATCTCCTGCTATCTTTGCAAATAGCTTCATGATCGAAAAGACCTCCCATGATTGAAACTATGATATGAATTCATCGTACAATACGCAGGGCTGTCATGGAAGCTTTTTCTGATTCCCG
>DAISYU010000135.1:0-1340 GCA_036825155.1 Thermodesulfobacteriota bacterium
CGTTACAAAGTAAATATAACTGCGATAAATCATAACCTGCTTATGTTCCTATATTTTCAATATCTCTCAGGGATACATGTAAAATACTCACAAGTATCTGTTCTTTAAAAAAATCGTCGGTGTTTTCTCCCGAGCCGGGAATTTCAGCACGCAAACAGAGGCCCCTTGATGCCAGTGAGCGAATGCGGGAAAATTCGGGAGAAAAGCGGCTGCTGTTTGAGCGGAGTGAAACGGAGCGAGTTTAGCCGCGTCCCGAATTTTTTAAATGAGCGAACGAACCCGAAGGGTGGCATCGTGGGGTGCCCTTTCTTTGGTTCCGTTTCTTTGGGCACGCAAAGAAATGAACATAAAAATTAAATAGATAAATGAAGTTGATCCATCTCGGATGGGATATAGTAAATAGACATGGGTGACATTCTTTCAGGCCGGAATACCAATATTCCTATTGTCTAAAAGCCTTCTGATATTTTCGTGTGAACCTCATCCATCTGTGTTATATCTTTCTTAAAAATTTAGTGTTTGCTTTAATGGAGGCTAAGATGAAAAAATTTATTTTGGCATGTACATGTCTTGTATTTATCATTGTATCACCCCTAGCGGCAGCTCAGCTCGAAAAGAAACCGGTCAACAAGACAAAACAGACCCAGACTATCGAGAATAAGGTTGAAACCAAGGGGATGACCCAGGCGCCCAACCATGTCAGTACCAATGACAAGGTTTCAGTAAATACCGGACACAAGCATGATGGGCAGGGGACCGAAGACCTCCACCCAAACCCCATCAAGACCGACTCTGCCGAGTCTGTTAATGCGGTCAGTCCCATTCCTGGCAATACGCCTGTACAGCAGTAGAAATTTATACAGAGAAGGGGACATCGGATTTTTTAGTATGTCCCCAACAGATTCAGATTGAATTAGAGCTCTAAAAGCCCTTTGTTACGGCTGCACCCAGAGAAAACCCCCTGTAAGTGTAGTCCCCACCCGGATGATACCAGTTTTTCTCGTCATCCATGATGAATCCCTTTATCTCTGCCGAGGCCTCGAGATCTTTCTTTAAGACCTTGCTTACCATGCACCCAAGTGTGATCTTCTGTCTCTTGCCAATGTAGTACAGAGAAGACACATCATAGTCGTTTTCCTGTAAGGAAAGATATTCCAGTGACGTGCTCACCGTGGTGTCCTTGTCCTGAAAATACCGGTATACAACCGCGGCTATCCACTCATCGCCATGGCTGTTTTTAGATTCCGTGGGCACTATGATCCCCTGCTGTATTCTGCTCTTGTCCCTGAAGATGCCGGTCAGGCTGAAACCCAGGTCCCACGCAGGCTGGACATAGCTCA
>DAISYU010000135.1:1440-8264 GCA_036825155.1 Thermodesulfobacteriota bacterium
CCTGGGATTCATGTTCAGCCCTTCCCCGAAGGTGTTGATGGACATGAGGTCAGGGGGAACAACGAGCACCAGATCCCTGGTACTCAGGTCCGTGTGCCCGGTGGGCAGATTGAATCCGAGCCCCAAGATAATGTCACAGCCATATCTTCCCTCCAGGGCGTAGGCGAAATTCAGCTTTGTGTCCACAAAATCGCTTAAGGAACACGCAGAGCCGCCTGATGGATCAACCCGGGTGTATGCATAGGCAGTGAGCACCTCGAATGAGATCCCTCGATACTTGGAGGAAGCCTGTATCGGGAGATACAGCTGCATCCCCTTATCACCTTCGTCACTGTCCCACCAGTCGTAGTGAAACCCGCTTCCTGCGGTAGGCTCGGATGCACAGACAATCCCTGTGCCTGAAAAGACGATAAAAAGGAGTAACGCTATCTGACTGATGAAAACATTATATAGGCTGCCTGGGTATCTGCTCATCATGAACGGGTTTCCTTTCACTGTGCATTGCAATCGACATATTCATCAGCTCCCATGTCGACAGCATCATTTACAATCCGAGGATCTCCCTCGAAATCAGTTTCCAAAAGCCACGGCACATCATTGCTCCCTTCATCTATGCAGGGCGAATCGCTGCCGAGGTGGAGATCTCCGTTAGAAGCATCGACAAAGCGGGGGTTTTCCCGGATATTATCATGAACTGTCTCGCTCTCGGTGAGGGCCTGATCGATATCGCTGAAGGTGATCTCGCATATCGATGGGTTCTCGTTGAAGATCTCAGTGCCGACCTGCGCAGTGTCTCCCCAGAGTATAGCGTTAGTGATCACTGGCGCAGATGACGCGTCACTGTATATGCCGCCGCCCCTGCTGTTTCCGTCGGCATTTGATGCAGAATTGAGGGAGAAGCTGCAGTTGGCTATGATGGGGCTGCTTGAATTATTATAAACCGCGCCACCTCTCGCCGTACAATAGCCGGATGCACTGTTTGCCGTGAATATGCAGTTCACGATCAGCGGATTGCTGGATTCATTGTAAATACCCGCTCCATAGCTGTAACACCCACCGGTATTGTTTCCGTCAAAGACAGAATCTATGATCTCTGCGTCACTCTCAAAATTGTAGATAGCCCCGCCGGCGCCCATGTTGCAACCTGCATGGTTGTTCCTGAAGATACAGCCGGTTATGCGGGGAGCGGACTGATAGTTATATATGGCACCGCCATGTTTGATATGAGGCCCTGTTACGGTATTATCGGCGAAAAGACACGTTGAGATTGTAGGATCACTCCCGTCGTTATACATCGCGCCGCCGTGAATATCATAATCGGATATAGTGGTGTTGTTTACTATCGTACACAAAGAAATATCAGCAGAGCAGGACTCGAGATAGACTGCAGACCCGCCCTTTTGATAATCGCCGGCATTTCCGTTGAAAAGGGTCAGGCCGCTTAAGCTGACACCTTCGGCCTGGATTGCAGTAACACATCTTCCGGTTTGCCCGCCGTCTATGATGGTCTCGTATTCATGTGCCGGGGTGATCCCGTTGTTTGAAAAATCCCACTGCCGACTGAAATCGTCCAGCCAGCCCCCTGAAAGCGATTCCCAGGAATCCAGCACGAGATTCTCCACGTAGCTGCCTGAGGCAATAAAGATGGCTGCCGGTACGTCCTCGCTCCCCTGCACCACATCTATGGCATGTCCTATTGTTGCAAACGGATATGCTCTGGTTCCTTCATAATCATCACTTCCTCTGGTAGAAGAAACAAAATATGCCACGGCGGCAACACACGGACCCTGATATGTTCCTGTTTCGGGCAGCCTGGCTGATCCGCCAAAGCCGTCTGTGAACGTGAAGTAGTACTCATGGGAACCCAGAGGAAGGGCAGTCTCGAAGGTATATGTGCTGCCATAGGCATCCCCGTGGGACAGGACCATGTCATATGCCGTGCCGTCCAGGTAGATGAGCTTCTCCTGCGCTGCATGACCGTCTTCGTCGTAATAGTACACTGAGAATGTGAATGTCTCTGATACGTCTCCCGCACCCGGGGATACTTTCGCGTTTGTGACCACAGGGGCATGGTTGTCCTGCGGGTCCAGGGAAACCGTTATGTTTACTGTTGCCGTATCTGACCCGCCCCAGCCGTCAGTGACCTCATAGGTGAAAGAATCGCTGTCAGAATCACTGCCGTCATGGGTATAGATATAGGTGCCGTCCTGGTTGAGCACCAGGCTGCCGTGATCAGGGCCGCTTACCGGCATGGTGTCAACCATGAGCTCGTCGCCGTCAGGGTCATGATCATTGTCGAGTACACTGGCCTGAATCCTGCCGCCGCGGACAGTACTCACCTCATCGTTCCCTGCCACCGGGGCATTATTGACCGCACGCACGCCTGGTCCGCTGTACATCTCTGAAACAGGCAGCCTGACAGTGCCGCCGTAGCCGTCACTGAACAGGAAATAGTAGTCGTGATCGTCCGCAGACAGTGTTGTCTGGTAGGCATACGTACCGTCATAGACAGTCCCGCTGGTCAGGCTCATGGTATATGGCACACCGTCTATATACACGGATCTGTCTGATGCAGCGTGGCCATCAATGTCCCGGTAATGAACGGAGTAGGTAAAGATCTCCTGAGCAACTCCGAATTCAGGTGTCACCCCCCCATTTGTGAGATTCGGGGCGTGGTTGTCCTCCGGTTCAAGGGACACGGCTATAGTTACCACGGCAGTTGCCGAACCGCCTCTGCCGTCACTGATCTCATAGGTGAAGCTGTCGCTTTGGGTCTCACTTCCGTCATGGGTATAGGTAAAGGTCCCGTCCTGATGGAGCACCAGGCTACCGCTGCCCGGGCCACTCACCGGGGTGGTGTTCACCGCGAGGCTGTCACCATCGGCATCGCTGTCATTCGCCAGGATGCTGTCGTATTCCGTATCCAGGACGGATACACTGCCCCCACGGACCACACTGGCGCTGTCATCGACAGCAATGGGCAGCTGGTTGTCCTCTTCCTCTCCCTCGATAACGATAATGGTCCCTATATCAGTTGTCTGCCCTGCAATGACCCTGATCTCCGATTTGTTCCCGGAATACCGGGCTATGTGGTTTTCATCCCTGAGAAAGAGGAGAACAGTCCTGTTATTCCCAGCCTTCACCCCATATATGATCCCTTCCCCGAGGCTGCATTCCCATGGGCCGCCCCGTGCGATCAGCTCTTCGTTTTCGTCATAGACTTCCGCCTCGACGCTCACGATCCCCAGCCTGTCACAGTCTATGGAAGCAGCCTTGTAAAGAACATCATCGCCTGCTGCTTCCAGGAAAGGTTCGGCAGGTAATTGAATGGAGAATACTATCGACCCTGTTCCCCCGTTTTCCGAGGAACTTCCTGAGCTGCCGCTGCATGAACACATCAGGAACAGGCTTGCACATAAAACAGCATACAGTACGCTAATGCCCTTTTTATTCTTTTTCACCACTGCACCCTTATCTGTCCTGCGGTTTTTAAGTTATCCCCGGGGTTTCTATTTCTCCGGGAGATATAATCATCGGTTAACCGACTTGTCTGTGAGGTCCTTTCCTCCAGGGACTCCGCCATGGCCTTGCTCCGGTCATGAGGCCCCACCAGATTCAAATCCTTGAGCTCTTGCAGCCCTTCTTCAGCGGCATTAAGCCCGGGGTCCTTCTTGAGCGCCTCTTTGTAATACGCCTCGGCCTTGAGATAATCTCCCCGGTCAGCGCTGTCTATCGCATACATGAGGTTGTACAGAGCATCGATCTTCGTGGTAAACGGTTTTTCCAGTTCCAGCTTTTTCTGCTCAGAGAGTTCTATCCTCAGAATATCGATGATCGCAAAAAGGAGCTCCTTTTCCATCTCAAATATCCTGGGCAGATCTCCCTCGCTCAAAGGGCTGCCCGCTAGGCGCTGACCAGGTACCTCCAGCACATCGGAGGCTATGCCCAGTTCAGATTTCGAGCCCTGAAGGTCCCCGCCTACAAGGAATCTGGCACCAAGCAACCGCCCTACTCTCGGCGCCGAATCGGGTGCCACCAGCCCTGAAACCCCCAGATCCATTTCCTCCACCAATGCCTGCAGCTTCACCCGCTCCACCAGAACGATCCCGTCCACCTGCGAAAGATCCGTCATGAGCATGAAGGCAAGCCCCTTCTGAAGAGGATTCAGCCCGGCGTCTCCGGATTTGTTGTGGAAATAGAGCACCGCAAGGGTGTTGCCGGCAGACTCTGCCTCAAGCCCTGTTTCCTGCGTTAATGCATCACGGGCCCAGGCCCGCATATCATCCGTTACGATCTGACCGGCCTGCAGGGGAATCCCGGATATACCCAAGATAATTACTACCGATAAGAAAATGTAAAATGCCTTTTTCATCATCATAAACATCTCATTCCACGATGAACAGGAAGCTATCCTTTTCGTTTGTCTTCGTAATACGCCCAGTCAATCCTTCTCCCCGCATATCCTTCAAAAAATATCAGGGAGGCCCTATCATTTTTAGCCTGTCGGTCTAAAATAAAGCAAAATTCATGCAATACGTGATCTTTTGGACATTAACTATATAATTCAGCAAGATACGCTTCCAGGAACATCGTGGGGATGCGCGTAGCCAGGAGATTTATGGGTAAAATATTGCCGATTATGTGTATAATATTTCACACACGCCGGGATCTCACATCCATGGTTCCCCATATCAACCCCAATCGATCAAAAAGACGTATTGCGGATTTATCTTAATGTATACATATACACTATTATTAATGTTGAAGGGAAGCCAATAGTACCGAATGCCTGAAGGCAGAGGTGAAAACGGACGTATCCATTTTCTTGTCGGGCATCCTGTACAGCGCGGTCTCAGCAAAGAGGGAAGATTCTACGAAGACTGAACCCTGTGTCGATGAAGGACGTGTCCGGCGCAGCCATTTTAGCGAAGCCGGATCGAACAGCTCTCGGGGCTTATGATCGATCCCCGTGCGGGACCCTCTTCGAAGACACCACAAGACACCCCTGTTTTGTCCCTTGCATTCTGCTTTGTTCCGGCGTATATTGGCTGGTGGTATTACCACCAGCCATTTGGAGGATGTATGAAGGAAATTCTCAAGCCGCTCAAGGCTGAAAGCCTCAAAGAAGTATTCATCTCCAGGTTCGAAGACCTCATTCTCACCGGCAAGATTGCCATCGGCCAGAAGCTGCCCTCCGAGCGCGAGCTCGCCCTCCAGCTGGGTGTGAGCAGGCCGGTTGTGCATGAGGGTCTCGTGGATCTCGCATCAAAAGGGCTCGTCACCATGCGTCCCCGGGTGGGGACCGTGGTAAACGACTACAGGAAAGAGGGGTCTCTGGCTATCCTCACATCGCTGATCAACTACCAGAGAGGAAATCTCGAGCCGGCTCTTCTCGACAGCCTGCTCCAGACCAGGGTTCTTATCGAGATCGAGACCACAAGGCTCGCATCCGTTCACCGCAGTGAGGACCATATGAAGGCCTTTCACAAGATCATCTCGCTCGAAGAACGTCTGTCTCCTGATAACGTCGACGAGATCACTACCGTTGACTTCGAGTTTCACCACCTCATCGGTATGGCATCGGGCAGCCTCATCTACCCACTCCTCATCAACTCATTCAAGCCGGTATATATGAACTTCACCTCCCTGTTCTTTTCCGATCCGGCAGTGGTGCCGGTGACCATCGACTTCCATAAAAAACTGGTCAGCGCCATCTCGGACAAAGACCAGGAACATTCAGTAGTAATTATGCGTGAGATCCTCGACCATGGAGAGAACCACCTGAGATCCATTCTTGCGCAAGAATAACAGGAGGTTTCTATGAGTGTATCAGCAACGTCAAAAGCCCGTTACCAGGTAAAGGAGCCGAGAGGACTTTCCCCCAGGATAACATGGCTGCGCGACTACTACTTCACTGGGGCAAAAAGGGCATGGAACAATGAATTCACTGCATGGACAACCGGCACGCCGTGGGATGTCGTCTTCGATGAGATGACCTTCTACATCGTTCCGGAGACCTATGCGTTCATGCAGACATTCCGGTCTTCCATGTATCAGGCGGCCCGTACGATCAGTCTGCCGGATGAGTTCTGGTCCATGAGCCTGCCCGAGAGAAAGGCCTTCTTTGTAAAAGAGGTCATGGTCAACTATGTGCCCCAGGAGATACTACCAGGGGATCTTATCGCAGGTGCGCGTTTCAATCTCCAGACATCGAAATGCTGGACAAAGAAGGAGGCCAAAAGACGGGACAAGCTCATCTATGGGAAAGATGGCGCCAGGGCATCGATGAAGTGGTTCCACGACCATGGCTACGGCAATTCAGGTGCAACGAGCGGGCATATTATTCCGGGATACGAGCGGGCATTGAAGATAGGCTGGAAGGGGATCTATGAAGACATCTCTGCCCGGCATGACGCCCTGAGTGCTTCCGACAAAAATGGTCCCAAGGGCGCACAGCTCAGAGCCATGATGACTGCTGCCACCATGCCGAGAGATCTCGCCGCAAAGTATGCCGATGTATGTGCTGGGCTTGCCGCCCAGGAGAAAGACCCTGTCCGCAAGAGCGAACTTGCCCAGATGGAGCAGAACCTGAAAAGGGTCCCCTGGGAGCCGGCCCGTACGTTCTGGGAAGCCCTTCAGGCCCTGTGGATGACGCACATGCTCATCATGAGCGACGAAAACTATCCGGGCCCCGGGGTGTCATTCGGACGCATCGACCAGTATCTCCTGCCGTACTGGGAATATTCCCTGAAACAGGGGATGGAGAAAGAGTTCGGCAAGGAGATCATGAAGTGTTTCTGGATGCATGCGAACACGGTCTATGA
>DAISYU010000136.1:0-8187 GCA_036825155.1 Thermodesulfobacteriota bacterium
CATATCGTAATTTGGTAATTTTGTAATACAAACATACTAAATCTGTTGACAAAGGCTCCCCGTGATGTCATAATGCCACATCTATGGTAAAGAATGATGAATTCTTTCAATATGTTGTTGTGGTTGCGGAGGATCTTTTCGGAACAGGCAATAACCTGAAAAAAGTGTGGTCATTGCCTCGATGTTATACCATTTAGCACGAATTACGCTAAGTATTGCCAAACTGTAGGTGCTCCTTCAGTTTGTATTGAATGATTAGGATGGGTCTTGAGATATGGAAACCTTGCTGCAGGGCATAAAAATTCTTGATTTTACCTACCTTCTGCCCGGGCCGTTTGCCACGATGATGTTGTGCGATCTCGGGGCTGAGGTGCTCAGGGTGGAATCTCCAACCCGTATGGATCTGGCACGGCTTGCACCGCCTTTTGTCGACAAGGATTGCAAGGTCTCGTGTATGCACGCCACACTGAACCGCAATAAGAAGTCCATTGCCCTGGACCTGAAGCAGAAAGAAAGTATCGAGGTCGTCAAGCGCCTTATCTGCGACAAAGGCTACGATGTAGTTATTGAGCAGTATCGTCCCGGGGCCATGGAGCGACTCGGGCTTTCTTATGAACAGCTTTCAGAAATTCATCCCGGATTGATCTACTGTTCCATAACCGGCTATGGCCAGACCGGCCCGCTGAGAGACCGGGCAGGGCATGATATCAACTACCTGTCGCTGTCAGGGGTGATGAGCTATTCCGGAAGGAAGAGCAGTGGCCCCTGTCTTATGGGTATCCAGATTGCCGATGTGGGTTCCGGTTCCAATAATGCCGTAATCGGGATTTTAGCCGCCTTGATAGGCAGGATGAAAACCGGCAAAGGTCAGCACATAGATATTTCCATGACAGACGGCCTGTTTCCCCATCATGTCGTCAGCGGCATCAGGAATCTCGTTGGAGAAGAAGAGCCCGGCTTTGAGACAGAACTGCTCAATGGCGGGTCATTCTATGGATTTTACGAGACATCCGATGGAAAATATATCTCATTCGGCGGATTGGAGCCGCAATTTCTCATTGCATGCCTGAAGGCGCTTGAGATGGAGGATTATATCGACCGCCTGATGGACCCCGGTATCCAGGATGAGGTGAAAGAAAAGATAGCACAGAAGATCCTTACCGAAACGAGAGACCACTGGGTTAAGGTCTTTGAGAATGTTGACGCTTGCGTCGAGCCGGTCCTGAGCTTTTCCGAGGCAACAAAAAGCGAACATGCGCAAGCCCGGGAACTACTGGTGAATGTCCCGGGGCCCGATGGCAAACCTATTACCCAGATTGGTCTGCCTATTAAATTTTCGGATTATTCACCTGAGTATAAATGGGCCGGTCCCTCTCTTGGGAAAGATACCATGGAGATTGTCGAGTCACTGGGATTCAGTGACAAAGAAATACAGCAGATGAAGTCAAACAAGATCTTTGGAGATATTTAAAATGAAAGGGGGAGGTAGTATGATTGGCATTACAGCTTACGGGGGGTATATCCCTCGATACAGATTGAGCAGGATGGTGATTGTCCAGAATATGGCCTGGTATTTCCCTGTTATCATGGCTGTTGCCGGGGGAGAGAAATCGGTCGCGAACTGGGACGAAGATGCCATCAGCATGGCGGTTGCCGCAGCCTATGACTGTATGGCAGGAAAGGACAGGAAGTCCCTTGACGGTGTATACCTTGCATCAACCACATTGCCGTTTGCAGACAGGCTGAATGCAGGTATTGTTGCCGCTGCACTGAATGCACCTGAAGAGGGTGCCATGAATGCCGATTTCAGCGCATGTCTGAAGGCTGGCACCACTGCTGCGATCTCAGCTCTGGAGGCCATTCAGGCCGGCAAGAAGGATTCTGTCCTTGTTGCCGCATCGGATCAGCGCAAAACCAAGATGGCAACCATGTATGAAATGTTCCTCGGTGATGGTGCAGCAGCGCTGCTGTTCGGCAAAGATGATGTCATCGCGGAGTATAAGGGAAGTTACTCCGTCAGCTGCGATTTCGTCGATCACTATAAGGGATACGGAAAAGATTTCGACTATGCCTGGGAAGAGAGATGGGTGAGAGACGAAGGATACGGCAAGATCATCCCCGAGGCGATCAACGGCTTTTTAAAGCAGTCGGGCATGTCCATTGATGAAATCGATAAGTTCGTCTATCCGTGTTATTTCACTGGAACCCATAAAGGCATTGCCAAGAAACTGGGTATCGATCCTTCCAAGCTGCAGGATAATCTGCATAATGTATGCGGCGATACCGGGGCTGCTCATCCATTGGTCATGTTCGCTGCCGCACTGGAAGAAGCACAGCCGGGAGATAAGCTCCTTCTTGCCGGGTTTGGGCAGGGCTGCGATGTGCTCTGTTTTGAAGCTACGGACAAGATCAAAGATTTCAAGGCGCCAGCAGGGATAAAAGGCTCGCTGGCAAGCCGGGTGGAACTGACGAATTATCAGAAATTCACCAAGTTCAGAGACCTTATCGTGGCAGATCTCGGCATTCGAGGCGAGGCAAACCCGAATACCTCTCTTACTGCCCTGTGGCGAAACAGAAAGATGATTTTGGGTTTTGTAGGAGCAAAATGCAAAAAGTGCGGTACAGCTCAGTTTCCTGCGCTGCCCATGTGCGTAAATCCTGATTGTAATGCAGTCGGTGAATACGAGGATTATGAATTTGCCGATAAGCCCGGGAAAATTCAGTCGTTCACCGGTGACATGCTTGCTGCCAGCGTGGATCCTCCTGCTGTATATGGGATTGTTACCTTCGATGGAGGAGGCAAGGCATTCCTTGATTTCACCGATTGTGACCTGAACCAGGTCAAGGTAGGCTTGCCGATCAAGATGTCCTTCAGAAGGAGAAATGTAGATAAGATGCGGGGATATACCGGATATTTCTGGAAAGCAGTTCCCCAGGTTCAAGGATAAGGAGGTGAGCTATGGCGACGGGAATCAGAGATAAGGTAGCAATTTTGGGTATGGGTTGTACAAAATTCGGGGAACGGTGGAGTGACGGGCCTGAAGAGTTGATGGTGGAGGCATTCCAGGAATGTATAGCGGATGCAGGAATAGAAAAGAACGAGATTCAGGCGGCCTGGATGGGTACCTGTTTTGATGAAGTGAATGTCGGTAAAAGTGCTCTTTCGGCATCGATGGCATTGCGTCTTCCGAATATCTCGGTAACCAGGGTGGAAAACTTCTGTGCAAGCGGCACAGAGGCATTTCGCGGTGCGGTCTATGCCGTTGCTTCCGGGGCTTGTGACATTGCCCTGGCAATCGGCGTAGAAAAACTCAAGGACATCGGCTATGGCGGACTGCCGGAATTCAGCTCTGCAATCGGCACTACGAATGCGTTGTGGTTCCCTAATCTGACCGCGCCAGGTGGTTTTGCCCTTCTCGCATCCGGGTATGCAGCAAAATATGGGGTCGATATCCAGGATGTCAAAAAGGCTATGGCCCATATATCGGCGAAGAGTCATGCCAACGGTGCAAAGAATCCAAAGGCGCACCTGAGAAGACCCGTGACAGAGGAGCAGGTGATGAATTCTCCCATGATCGCATTTCCCCTGGGCCTGTTTGACTGCTGCGGGGTCAGTGACGGGTCGGCCTGTGCCATCGTGACCACACCGGAGATCGCAAAATCCCTGGGCAAATCCGATATCGTTTCTGTCAAGGCTTTGCAGCTTGCACTGAGTAACGGAACTGAAATTGCCTATGATAATTGGGACGGGGCGCACTTCGTCACCACCACACGTGCCAGCACGGCAGCATACAAAGAGGCCGGCATCACGAATCCTCGGGAAGAGATCAGCATGATGGAGGTTCATGACTGCTTCTCCATCACTGAATTCGTAACCATGGAAGATCTCCATATATCCGAGAGGGGAACTGCCGCCACGGATATCATGGACGGATTCTATGACCTGGACGGAAAGATACCCTGCCAGCCTGACGGTGGTCTCAAGTGCTTCGGACATCCCATCGGTGCATCAGGTCTTAGGATGCTCTATGAGATGTACAATCAGATACTCGGCAGAGCCGGGGACAGGCAGCTAAAAGATCCGAAATTCGGTCTGACTCATAATCTCGGCGGATTCCCCATGATGAACGTATGCAGCATTGCCATTGTCGGGAGATATGAGGCCTGATGAGTCAAATTGATTAAAAGGGGGTTATGCTATGGCTGATAAGTCAAAGGTCGGAAGTGAGTATTCTCCCGTGACCTGGGAGGTGGAACGGGGGAAGATCGCTGAAATGGCAAAGGCAATCGGCGATCCGAATCCTATTTATCTGGACAGGGCAGCTGCCCTTAAAGAGGGGTACAAGGATACGCCTGCACCACCGACGTTTCTCACCGTACCCATGATGTGGAGTTCATCCATGCCCGGTGTTATTACAGATCTCAAGATAAATTTCATGATGGTCCTGCACGGGGAGGAGGAATATGAGTACTACCGCGAGATCTACCCCGGGGATAAACTGACCGGTTCTCCGAAGGTGGTAAGCATAGAGGAAAAGACCAGCAAATCCGGCAGCAAGATGGACATGGTAACTATTGAGATCCTCTATACAGATCAAAACGGCGAGAAGGTGGCCAAGGCCAGATCCTTGCTCGTCGAGAGGAAATAGGGGAGGCAGATATGGCCAAAGAAATCTATTTTGAGGATATAAATGTCGGTGATGAGATGCCGTCACTTGCAAAAGGCCCTGTTCAGAAACTCCAGCATGTCATGTATGCCGGTGCATCCGGAGACTTCAACCCCTTGCACACGGACGATGATTTTGCAAAAGCGGTGGGTATGAAAGACGGAGTAATCTCCCACGGCATGCTTATCATGGGATTTGTGGGGCAGGCTATGACAGCATGGATCCCGAAAAAGTATGTGAAGAAATTCGGTGTGCGGTTTGCCGGCATGACCAAGCCGGGCAATACCATCACCATAACGGGAAAGGTGACGGACAAGCGGCAGGAAGCTGGCGAGAATCTCATTTCCTGTGAGCTTGTTGCCCAGGACGAAAACGGTGATGTGAAGATCACCGGTCACTTTGATGCGGCCCTGCCTTCAAAGGGCTGATGAACAGAAAAACGAGGAGGGAAGACTATGGCAAAAATCGATTTTACCGGTAGGGTTGCTATCGTAACAGGTGCCGGTGCCGGGCTCGGGAGGCAGTATGCCCTTGAGCTGGCGAAACGTGGCGCAAAGGTGGTGGTAAATGACCTGGGTGGTACCCGTGACGGAGTTGGTCACGATGATGCCGCTGCAAACAAGGTGGTTGAAGAAATCAAGGCGTTAGGCGGAGAGGCTGCACCGAACTATGACAATGTCGCGACTGTTCAGGGTGGAGAGAATATCGTAAAGACTGCCATCGAAAACTTCGGCAAGGTGGATATTCTCATCAATAATGCCGGTATCCTTAGGGATAAGAGCTTTACCAAGATGGAAGAGGATAACTGGGATACCGTGGTTGGGGTGCACCTGCGGGGAGCCTACTGCGTAACCAAGCCCGCCTATGCCAATATGAGGGACAACGGCTACGGCAGGATCGTCATGACCACATCCGGAGCCGGCCTGTTCGGGAACTTCGGGCAGAGCAACTATGCCGCGGCAAAGATGGGCCTGATCGGTCTTACTAACGTTCTCAAGCTCGAGGGAGCTAAGTATAATGTCAAGACCAATGTAATCGTCCCTGTGGCAGCATCACGGCTTACAGAGGATGTCCTTCCTCCGCAGTTCTTTGAGAGGATGAAGCCTGATTTTATCGCCCCGGCTGTACTCTACCTGTGCTCTGAAGAGTGCCAGGACAGCGGCATGTTCATCAATGCAACGCTCGGTTACTTTAGCCGCACTGCGATCATGACCGGGCCGGGAGTCATCATCGGCGACGGTACCGTTGTACCAACTCCTGAAGAATTCATGGAGAACTGGGACAAGATCAAGAGCCTGGAAAACCCGAAGTACTTCGATCAGCTGGGCGAGATGTTCAGCGTGCTCGGACCGCTCCTTCAGTAGCTCGACTGCCTGCATAGGCCGGATGTCACATCCGGCCTATGCTCATGAATGCAATTTCATGTTCCCTCGGCAAAAACAGGGCGCATGATGCCTCCTCTACCGCACCAACGGTAATCACATAGCGCCTGTCCCTTCTCAACTTAATTCGTGTCCCCGCTTGAACAGGTATTTTTATTGTCTCTGCACCGTTCATCTCAATAACTGAAGGCCGGTGAGAGTGGCCCCTGAAGAGGATCTCGAACGGAAAATTGGTGCGTTCTACAAGATGAGGGAGGAAGTCCTTGATAGGTCTGCGGGTTGCTGCCGGCCATGCAAACGGGGCGGAGTGGGTGAACCACAGCACATCCAGGTCGAGAATGTAGGGGAGACCGGACAGGTAATCCAGCACGGCTGAAGAAATGTTTTGAACATGCTCATTGTGATGTTCTGAAATGATACTGTACTCGTTGTTTCCCAGCACCCCCGGGATATGCTCCTCTTGAAGGATATTCACGGTCTCTTCTGCCGAGTGCGGGTCCAGGGAGTCGCAGAGGTCCCCGAGGTGAATAAGCTCTTCAGCGCCGTGTTCTTTCACTGCCCTGATTGCTTGTAGCAGGAGCTCGTTTTTTCCATGACTGTCAGCAATGAGGCCGATGGGGTTCAACGGTGCTTTATTCATAGAAAAAGGGATAACCCAAATGCACTAGGTTTTCAAGAAAGTTTGGAAGCTTAGAGGCAGAGCGACAAAGAACCAAAGTGTGGTAATACCATTCATGCTCGAGCAATTTATATATTTCCAAGTTCGCAATCCGAATTCCGATGTTCGAAACGCATCACCTTGTGACGTGCTCTATTTATTATTGTCTTTTCCCAGCCCAAGTGTCTAACGCCCGGTTCCAGTTTTTTATTTACCATCTCGCTTGACAGGGGAGAGATACAGGTTTATTTTAAAGGTTAAAGTGATACTTTAATATAATCTCCAAAAAGGAGGTCTGTAATGCCCGACTATGATGTGGTGGTTATCGGAGCAGGCAATGGAGGGCTCACCTCTGCGCTTACCCTGGCAAAAGCAGGGCGCAAGGTCTTACTCCTCGAGCGGCACAACATTCCTGGAGGCTGTGCCACGAGTTTTGTGCGGGGCAGGTTCGAGTTCGAGGTGGCACTTCATCAGCTCAGTGGCATGGGGAGCCCGGAAAAGCCAGGACCACTCCGCGCGATCCTCTCTGAGCTGGGTGTCATGGACAAGCTTGAATTCGTTGAGATAGAAAATCTCTACCGGGTGGTTCTCCCCGGTGAATTTGATATTACGCTGGCCTCCGAGCGAGATCAGCTCATCAGAGAACTCCAGGACAGGTTCCCGAAAGAGCGGGATAAGATCCCGAAGTTTTTCGATCTGGTCTATGAGTTCAGTATGCAGATGATTCAGGGTCTCTTTTTCCATGACCCGGAGATATCAAAAGAGAAATACCCAGTGTACTTCAAGTATGCCCTGAAAAACACCCAGGACATCATGGACGAGTACTTTGACGATCCCCTGCTCAAGGCGGTGCTCAGCATATACTGGTCGTATATCGGCGTCCCCCCAAGGGCCCTGCCGTTCGGTGAATTTGCCATCATGTTTTTTGCCTACATTGAATTCAAGCCATATCACCTCAAAGGTGGATCTCAGGCGCTTTCCAATGCCCTGCTCGACGAATACCTCCTCTGTGGAGGCGATGTGCGGTTCAACTGCGGGGCAAAAAAGATCGTTGTTGCCGGCGGGAAAGTGGTCGGTGTGATGACAGAGGATGGTGATACGGCAAGCTGCGATTATGTTGTATCAAATGCGAGCACTCTCCAGACCTACATCGAACTCATCGACAGAGAGCATGTTCCTGCCAGCCAGCTGGAGCAGTTTAAGAGTTCCACAATCGGTCCGTCTGCATTTACCCTCTATACCGGTCTGGACTGCGAGCCTGAGGATCTTGGCATACATGAGACAACCAATTTCATCGGCACGACTCTGGACATGGATGCCGCTTTTGACCTGTGGAAGACCATGGAGCCCCCGGCTGTTTCACTGCTGACATGTTATGACGTGTCTGATCCGGATTTTTCACCCCCTGGTTCGTGCCAGGCAGCCTTAGTCGCTCTCCAGTATGCTGATCCGTGGTATGCAATCCCTCCTCATCAATACG
>DAISYU010000137.1:0-2619 GCA_036825155.1 Thermodesulfobacteriota bacterium
AGCAAAAGGAGGAACTGCATGAGAGACTTTTTTGACATTCGTCTGATAGCTGCAGTCTTATTGATCGTGTTCATCAGTGGCTGTACCACCACCGACCCGTATACCAGGGAGCAGAAGGTGAACAAGACCACGAAAGGAGCCACTATCGGCGCCGTGGTCGGTGCAGCTGCAGGCGCGCTCACCGGCGGCGACAGCAGGGAGCGCAGACAGAGAGCCCTCATCGGCGCAGGCATCGGTGCACTAACCGGCGGCGGAGTAGGCTACTATATGGACCGGCAGGAGCAGAAGCTCAGGATGCAGTTGGAAAATACCGGGGTCAGCGTTACCCGCAACGGCGACAACATCATCCTGAACATGCCGGGCAATGTCACCTTCAATACCGATTCCGCCATGATCAAAGGATCGTTCTACGATGTGTTGAGCTCAGTGGTGCTCGTGGTCAAGGAGTTTGACAAGACCATTATCGAGATCGCCGGCCACACCGACTCCACAGGCAGCGACCAGTACAATCAGAACCTGTCAGAGCAGCGGGCCGCAAGCGTCGGCCAGTACTTCATGGCCCAGGGGATCGACAGGATGCGGATCATGACAAAAGGATACGGAGAATCCCGCCCCATCGCGGACAATGCCACCGAGCAGGGAAGACAGCTCAACCGCCGCGTGGAACTCACCCTCGTTCCCCTGACCCAGGGCTAACCCCCATTATCCTCGGAAAAAATGGGGAAGGCATTCCTTCCCCATTCTCATTTACCTGTTTCTTGAGTGTTAACGAGGTACTTCGGGCGGTTCGTCTCCGGATTCGGCATCATCATTTACAAACAGCCAGCGCAGAACCTTTGCTGCCTTCTTAAATCCTTTAGAAGTGCTCTTTTTCTCTTTTTCCGTGGATGAGGTGCCTGTTGAATCAGCGGCCATATCAGCTGGTGCCGGGGATGGTTCCTTTGCATTCTCACCCCCTGCTTCCTGATCTCGCTGTTCATCTTTGAGGGTTTCCTGCATCCCGGCCGGTGCCTCTTTCAGCTGATCGAGCAGGGCATGATCGGTTATGGTAAGCTGCATGGTGTTCTTGTTGATATTGACCCGGAGGATCTTTCGGATATCGGTGTATTCCCACCGGTACTGTTCTGCCCGCACGGATTCGAGGGTTACGGCAAAGGAAGTTTTGCCGTAGAGTTCGTGGCAGATGTTTTTCAAGGAGACAAAGTTCTCGCTTTCAAATCCTGGTGACTGTCCTTGCCTCGTCTCCACCGGGGCCTCGATTTCCGCCTCGACAAACCGGCCGTTAAAGGCACGGTAGACGACCGAGGTTATAATGGCATCAGCCATACTGAGCTCTTCCCTGTCCCGCACATAGGAACAGAATCCCTTTTCACATGAGATGCGCCTCATATCCTGGCGGGCGGACAGGTCCTCTCCCCAGCCAATCCCCCGGAATCCTGTCTCATCAGATTCAGCAAGGACCCCTGCCGGAAGACTGATGAACAGGGCTGATATAAACAGGACTATCAATACGTTGCGTGATCTTTTCATGTCGTATCTCCCCTGGTGTCTGCGTATTCTGTGCTTTTTCATACCATACCTGCGAGGTTTGCCGATAATCTTTTCTTGTCGTCTGCCCGAGCAGAGAATGGGCCTTAAAAACGTGATGCTTGCTTTTCGTGTGCCTGGCGTTACTACTTAAGACTATCCCTTATGGAACTGCATCCTTGAGTCACTTCCTGGTTTATGGAGGAACGCGGGATGAAGATCGGGATAGTGGGTGCCGGACTTGTGGGTGCAACCTGCGCATATTCCCTGGTGATGCGCGGTATCGGCCGAGAGATCGTCCTGGTGGATGCAACAAAAAAACGTGCTCAAGCACAGGCAAACGATATCTTCCATGCAGTGCCCTTTGCCCACCCTCTACAGGTTATCCCGGGAGAATTCTCAGACCTTGCCGAAAGCCATGTGGTGATCATGTCGGCAGGGGTCAGCCAGAAACCGGGTGAGCCGAGGATCGAACTTTTAGGCCGCAATTCGGCAATATTTGAAGAGACTATTCCCCTGATCCTCCGACATGCCCCTGATGCTGTCATCGTGGTGGCCACCAACCCGGTGGACATCATGACCCATATCGCGACGCACTATGCACGAAGAAGCGGTGTGGCTTCCTCACGGGTGATCGGCTCGGGGACCATGCTGGACACCGCCCGGTTCAGGACGCTTCTGGGTATCCTCTTAGGCGTTGACCCGCAGCATATCCATGGCTACGTCATCGGCGAGCACGGTGATACCGAGGTGCTTGCCTGGTCCGCAGTCAGGGTGGGAGGCATGTCCCTGGATGACTTCTGCGACCAGCAGAACTGCTCGCTCAACGACGAGGCCAGGGATGACATCGATGAAAAGGTGAGAAACGCTGCCTACCACATCATCGAGGGGAAAGGCGCCACGTATTACGGCATCGGCAGTGCCCTGGCAAGGATTGTGGACGTGATTATACACGACCAGAGGGCCGTTCTCACCGTATGTACCCATCAGGCCGAGGTGGAAGGGATTGATGATATCACCATCTCACTCCCCCACATCCTCGGGGGAAACGGCATCATCTCCAAACTCGGCCTCCCTCTATCCGGTTATGAA
>DAISYU010000137.1:2719-6810 GCA_036825155.1 Thermodesulfobacteriota bacterium
ATATCACCTTTTTAGTATGTCGCCCCGCCCTCGTCGTAGATCTTTCTGAGCAGTTCGCGGTCCACGGTTGACCCGTCCACAAAGTGATTGGGCTCGGCACCGCAGTAGGGACAGTTCTCTTCTGGATTCGTGATAACCTCACCGCAGATTCCGCACACCAGTTCTTTCATGAGCACACCTCCTTTTTATACAAGATCATACCGTTTTTTTGATGACAGGACAGACCATGTATCAATCCCATCATCTCAGATCCGCTTCTTGACCCAGCGGATGATGGTCCCGAGTATCGGCAGCCGTTCATACAGGGCGGCTGTCTCCCAGTAATCCTGGTGGAAGACCACCTGGCCCTTTGCATCGAAGCGGACATGGGACATCCCGGTCGCTTCCAGGGGATGGTCCCGGTCCCGTTTCAAGGTGAGTTTCATGATCCAGCGGAAGTAATAGTTGCCGTCGCTGTATCCCACATCCTTGATATCGAAGGTGCATTCATGGATTGCCTCAGTGGTGTTCAGGAAGTAGGTCTCGATTTCCGCTCTTCCTCTCACCTCCCTGAAGCCGTCCCGGAAATATGCATCCTCGGCATACACAAGGCGGACCGATTCTCTGATCCGCTCTGCGGAGAAGATGGAATAAAAATCGATGAACCGCTGGATTGTCTCCACCTCGGCAATCGATCCATGCTCGAGGAGCGCCATGGTCCCCTGTTCGGTCTCTTCAAGGGCTCTATAGTAGTTACCCATCTCATATGCCTCCTTCTTTTCCCGGGCGGCGCAACCGGTCAAGATCAAAACTGCCAGGCAGATAAGAACAACCGTTGTTTTGATCGGTTTAGCCATAATCCGCCTCCTTCTGTCTTTCCCTGAGAGCCTCTCCATTTCATACCGATTCAGTCTTTATAAGCCTCTTATTGCCCTCTCGCGTGAGCACGATCTGCAGATCGGAGAGCACCCGCATGGCAAACTGCGCCTCGCAGACGGAGAAATAATACCGCCATGTTCTTTGCAGCTGGCGGTCAAAGCCCATCTTCGAGATCTCGCCGGCGGCATCTTCAAACCGTAACCGCCACTGCTGGAGTGTCCTCTCGTAGTGCGCTGCAATATTTTCCACCTCTTCAATCATGAAGCCCGAGTGTGCGGTCATGGCGGCAGTCAATGCCGTCAGGGACGGGAGATGCCCCCCGGGGAATATATGCTTCTGGATCCAGTTCCCCTCTTTCCTGTGGCGGCGGTAGCGCTGGTCAGGGATGGTGATGACCTGAAGGACCGCCAGCCCGTCAGGTGCGAGCAGTCTCTCGCAGCAGGCAAAAAAGTCTCCGAGATACTCATGCCCCACGGCCTCGAGCATCTCGATGGAAACGATCTTGTCAAAATGTCCCCTTGCATCACGGTAATCCTGCAGATTGATCGTGACAGACCCTTCAAGGCCGGCTTGTCTTACCCGTTCCCTGGCATATTCGTACTGCTGTTTCGACACCGTTATCCCGGTGAGCCTGCAGCCTGTCTGCTTCACCGCCTCCAGGGCAAAACTCCCCCAGCCGCACCCGATCTCGAGGACATGATCATCCTGTTCTATACGTGCTTTTTTGATGATGGAGAGCATCTTGTTTTTCTGGGCATCTTCCAAGGTGTCGTCATCCAAGAGGAACAGACCGCACGAATACGCCATTGATTCGCCGAGAAAGGACGCAAAGAATTCATTGCTCAGGTCATAGTGCCGGGCGATATTTTTCCTGACCCCTGGTATCGTGTTCTTTCTCAGGACATGGATGGCATGGTCGCGTATCCTTGATAGAAGAGACAGGGCAAGATTGCCCTCCATGAGGCTACGGCGGTTAGTGATGAAGATCTTGAAGAGCTCCACGAGATCATCGCTGTCCCAGTATCCGTCCACGTAGGCCTCGCCGAAGCCGACCTCACCGCCAAAGACTATCCGGGGGAAGAACCGGTTGTCATTTATCATGATCCTGGCGATGCGCTCAGAAGACCTCTCACCATAGCTCATGACCGCGCCGTTGGTATGAATGATCTCCAGCCTTCCCTGTCGAATCCGGGAGACCAGATCGTCCACAATCTTCATGCACTGCTTCTGGATCAGGGAGGGAGGAATCTTCCGGATCGTCATGGCACTGCTCGGGGCAGGCCTGTCATGCATGCTCAATTTTCTTCTGAAATGGAGCCTGGCTGCCTGGAGATAGATCCTCGGCATGGTAAGATGGGGAATCAGCGGGTTTCTCAGGAGGACGGAGAGCAGATTTTTCATGTTGAGCTCATGTGCCTTCCCCCACAGTTTGGCGCCAAAGATCTTGTCGCCTGAGTGGTGCAGATCCACATGTATCTCGATATCACGGGCAACCGGGCTGAAGGTCATCTCGTAGGATCCCTCCATATCGTTGAACGGGGATACATGGAAGGCCTTGTCAGTTGTATAGTGCAGGGGATATTCACCATCTTTTGTAAGGCTGTTCTTCAGCACGTAGACATGCCGTTCCCCATAGGTATTATTCACCTCGGCGACGCAGCACCTAACCGTACCACCGGCTGCATAGCAGTAATAGAAGCTGACCGGATTGAAGACCGAGGTAAAATAACGCGCAGAGGTAATGATGCTGATCCGGGAGATGCCATCAGCACACTTGGCATCCCTGAGATACCTAAGGAGTTTCTCTTTTATTGTTCCACCGTTCTCATTGAGGTAGTCACCATCATAGAGGGAGACCGGCCTGAGACGGTTGTACCCGAAGATGGGGATTCTTTTGTCCAGCATATCTAGTTCATCGAGATCGAAGCAGTAGAAGTACAGGGGGTAGTTCAGCCTGTGCCACACAGGCTGGTAGCGTATATGCTCGACGTAACCTTCGTAAATCCTCGATCTCATAGTTCTATCCCGAATCTCCGTGCCACCTCTATCCCGGAGCGGACCGCGTCTTCATGGAACCCGTACCCGAGATAACTGCCGCAGAAAAACGTCCCCCTCATCCCGTTGATCGCTCTCAGCCGTTCCTGGGTTGCAAAGGCATCGGTTGTATACAGAGGATGGGTGTAGAGCATCCTGCTGATCACATGCTCCCTGGCAACCTGCCTGTCCGTGTTGAGGGTTACACAATAGTGATGGGTAGTTTTCAGATTCTGCAGGCGATTCATATAGTACGTGAGACTCGCCGCATGTCCTGACTCAACATCCGCGGTGCGGACATAGTTCCAGGATGCCCACGCCCTCCTGTTTGGGGGAAGAAACGTGGTGTCGGTATGCAGTATGGTTCTGTTCTGTGAGTACTGCCACGTTGACAGAAGTTCCTGTTCGTCAGGTGAAGGGTCTGCCAGCAGGGACAAGGCTTCATCTGCATGAGTCGCTATGACCACACTGTCAAAGGCCTCTTCAGTTCCGTCTTTTGTTTTGATCACGGCACCGTGCGGGGTACGCCTGATCTGCTGAACTGCACGACCAACCTGAACCTTGCCACCAAACCCCTTGAGAAATGCCTTTACATATGCATGGGACCCACCTGAAACCGTAAACCACTGGGGGTGCCGCTCGATGGAGAACAACCCGTGATTTGCAAAAAACCGGGCAAAGGTCTCCATGGGAAAATCGAGCATCTGCACATCCGGGGTGGACCATACCGCTGCCGAGATCGGCAGGAGGTAGTGTTCGACAAACTCCGTATTGAACCGATGCGCCCTGAGGTATTCACCCATGGTGAACCCGCTCAGCCTCCCTTCTTCGAGCAACCTGGGGGTGATGCGGTTAAAGGCCAGTATACCGAGAAACATCCGCCAGAAAGACGGGCGAAGAATATTGATCCTCTGGGCGAAGAACGTGTTTATGTTATGGCTGCCATACTGCAGACCTGACTTTTCATTGTAATAGCTGAACGACATGGGACTCTTCTGTCTGGCAATCCCCAGCTGCGTGAGAAACGCAATGAAGTTCGGATAGGTCTTCTCATTGAACACGATGAACCCGGTATCTACAGCAGCCCCGGCATCGATGCCGTCTTTAATGACAATAGTATGGGTATGGCCTCCGAGGTAGTGATTCTTTTCATACAGCGTGACCTGATATCTGTGCTGCAGCAGGTAGGCGGCAACAAT
>DAISYU010000137.1:6910-8172 GCA_036825155.1 Thermodesulfobacteriota bacterium
TTATTCGAAACAAAAAAGGTTACAGTATCTCAAGAAATTCATTCCAGGGGGTTGCATGGAGCGTTTTCGTGATTGAATGCCCATAGGATCTTATGATCATGACAGCTTTTTCAACATCCTTCGGGTCTTTCGATTCAACAACATCAATCACATCGTAACAACCAAGTGTTGCATAACTGTCTTTCCACTCTACTTGTGGACATTCACGCTTAATCCTCTGTGAAACATGTGAGGCAATTCTTTTCAGATCCTCTGGTTCGTTGAATGCATGGGGTGAAAATTGCGTAAGGATAATGTATCTGGCCATAGGCTCCCTCCTTGTATTATTGATATTATTTATCAATATCCAGAAAATAATACTCCAGTTTCCTTAAAGACCATCTGCTTGTGTTCTTCGTGATGCAGATGACCATGGTGGAGCCTTGATTCTGACATACTTTTGTGCCCGGGTAATTGCCATAAATTGATAAAAAAATAATAGTTTTAATCTAGCATATTGCTCCAGGGAAAGGGCGCCTGCCTGAGAATGAAGTAAAGGGAGATGGCAGGGAAATTCTGCCACAAGAAACAGTCCACAGTGCTGCTGAGCCTGTCAGCCGCTTTAATATGTTATTGCATCCGGCTCACGTTTTCCACCGCGTATGACGGCATACACCTTGTTCGGGATGCACACAATGCCCTCCCCGGCATATCTGATCTCACCGGTATTGATGCATACCTTGGTTGGACAGGGAGATGAAATCATGGAGACCCCACCGCCTTTTATCTCGAGGACCGAGTCCCCGAGCGGGCCGGGCACCGATATGGTTGCATCCTCATGAAGGCCGATGACCTGATAGAGACCGGAGCTGCTGTGAATCTCCACCACGGCTCCGGGTTCAAAGTGGACGAACATGGAGAAAAACCAGATGCCGGACAACGCGAGCGCAGAGACAATGAGGATGATATCCGCCAGGGTGATTTTAACTCGTGTGATCACGGAGCTGTTATACCTGTATTGCCATGAAAGTTCAAATAATGAAGGATTGTCGTGCCCAGGCGTATTCATCCGGTACAAGAATCTCATCCAGGGGCCTTATTCCTTAAGCGGGCCCTATACAGCCTCCTGCTGGGAGCAGCCGAGCTGCAGCCTTGACCGGGGCCGCAAAATAATCGTATAGTCCCTGCACTGCCATGGATATCGATAAAATACAATCACTGGGGATCAGAACCACGGCCATTACCGAGAAGATTCACGTGATACATGGGAACAACAGAAGCCG
>DAISYU010000138.1:0-8162 GCA_036825155.1 Thermodesulfobacteriota bacterium
GGTGCGTGCTCCTGCCCTACAATGCTGCGCTCAAGGCATTGCCTGAGCCTGAAAAATGATAGTGCAAAGGGGGTGAAACATACACTGTGCGGCAATGATAAATACTGCAAGGCAAGATAACACTGACTGACCCGCACGTTTTTAATAACATGGCTGTTGACCACAGCCTGATCTTGTTACATCCTTATACCAGTATCTTCTACAATGCGAGGAACCTGACCGGACCATATCAGACGGGAGGTAAAGGAGCATTCAGTGGAATCAAGACAGATTCACGAGAAGATAACCCATGATTCGCCTGAGGAACTCGACGATATCGTGAATTCTATTTTCATGCCTGTTTACCCGGTGATCGCCCGGCAGGTTCTTGAAAGGACCCGATGCAGAGGAGGCATCTGTATCGACCTGGGCAGCGGACCTGCCAGACTGACCATTGAACTGGCGAGGATGGGCCGGTTCAGTTTATATGCCGTTGATTTTTCGCACGAGATAAACCGTATCGCCAGGAAAAATATTGCCCGGAAGAACCTTTCCGGCCGTATTCTCCCTGTTACCGCCGATGTCAGCAACCTGCCCTTTGCCGGTAATTCGGCCGACCTGATTGTGAGCCGCAGTTCGATATTCTTCTGGGAAAACCTGAAGGAGACCTTTTCAGCTATGTACCGCATAGTGAAACCCGGAGCAAAGGCGTATCTCGGCGGGGGGTTCGGGACTGCCGAGCTGAAACGATCCATCACAGAACAGATGAAGCATCGTGATGGTTGGGAGGAAAAGATCGCCCGGAGACTGGGCAGGGCGAGCATGGAAAATATCCGGCAGGAGCTCGATAATGCCGGCATCAGGGACTACACCGTCATTCATGATGATTCCGGTTTGTGGTTCTGCATTGAAAAAAGGTAAAAACAAGGGCCAGTGCTTTTAGAATCAGTGGTATGAACCCCTTGGCCTTGCCATTTACTACTCCTACCGGGTTAAACTTCATGGTTCAAGAACCCAGCTCTATTATTCACTATTGAGCATAATAACTAACAATGGTATATAGAGATCCTATAGGCCTACGGCCTGAAAGAAAACATCCACGAGCAGGAGAGCACATTATGAAAGACACAAAGGATTGTATTACCCGAATAAGTGAATGGGAGCGTGGCTATAGCTGGAATTGCGATAACACAGGAGAGCCGCAAACTGCAAAGGATTACAATACCCTAATAAAGGAGTGGGAGTACTGCTATTGCGTGAATTGCGATTGCATACGATACAGCGCCGAATTGACAGTGACGGAACAAGGGATAAAATGCTCTGTTTGCGGAAGCTATGACCTGGAAGCTCCCGCCTGGGTTAACTGTCCACAGGAGTGGAAAAATGAAGCGATCAAGTGCCCACGAGGTGGCAGTGGAATCAGGAAAGGACCTAACGGTGAGGACAAGTGCATCTATTGTTGCACCTTTCGTCATACTTGATGCTCACTGTGCCACACTACCACCATCCCTATGTCAATCAACATTTTCAGCCTGACACTTAACAGGATGTAGCGACGGCATTTTTGAGAGGCCGGAAGAAAGACGTCTTCTACAGGCACGGGTACACGTCCATCTTTCTGGACGGGAAATGGCTCAAGGCAACTCCCGCATTCAATAACGAGTTCTGCGAGAGGTTCCGGCTCCAGCCGCCGGACTTCAAAGGCCCGTTCCCTTCTGTAGATGACCTGATGAACGTGAAGTCATGGATGAGAAGAAGCTTGAAGAGCTAAGGATGTACCTGTCTGTTACCACCCAGCCAAAGCTCGAATAGACAGGCACCGGGCAGAAGGGAAAGGCAAAACGCAATCCGCCGTGGCGGACTGGCCCCGGAGCGCACACGGGACACGCCTGCCTCCCCTCTTCCACTGTAGAGAGCTTTACTGCCCTAGGAGATCTTCAGCGCCTCGGTCAGGATCGGCGTGGAACTGAAAAAGTAACTGCCCTGTTTCTCGAGATCGTCGAACTCGCCTAACCAGGCATCCACCGTCTGTGCCGGAACCGTGTTCCGTCCTGTCACATACCGCTTGATCATCCGCGCGATCCAGTAGCTGAAGCTGGCCCTGTTGTAGGACATGTTGACGATTGGAACCGGGATCTGACGAAGCGGCTGCATACCGACGGATCGAAGACGCGCCGGGAGCATGGCAGGCAGGTCAGGGTATGTAGCATGTTCGTCCCAGGCAGCCAGGATCTGCTTCATGCGTTCAGGCTCGGCGGAATACCATACCAGCGAACTCCAGTTCGTGGCCAGTATGACCATTCTGCCCCCTGGCCGGAGTACACGATGGATCTCCATGAGGGCTTCATCCAGACAAGGCACATACTCCAGTACCTGTGATGCAAAGACCACATCGAACGATCCGTCTTCATAGGGAAGGTTCACGAGGTCTGCCAACTTACAGTCCACACAGGGCAGATCTGCGCAGTATTCACGGGCGGCTGCAACCTGGGCATCGCTGATGTCCGTGGCGCTCACGCTGCCGTCAGGACCTACAAACTGGGCTGCCTCATATGCATAGGAACCACCGCCGCAGCCCACCTCCAGAACCCGCTCTCCACTGCGTAGGTTCAGTGCCTGCAGCACTGCGCTGCGTCGAACCACCAGATCATGACATACTGTCAATGCGCGCTGGAGACGTGCTGTTTCTTCGTCAAACGTCAAGGTGCTCATACTCTCTCCAATGCTGTTATTTTTTTATGCTTTGTTATGACCAATATCGTTCATGCGCTCTGCTTCTCACTACATGTACTGTTGATGAACCCAGGAACAGGGATGTTTCTATGCGATGAACACGACATCTTTGGTCTTGCTCTTCGTAGCACCTCTGCCTTATCACATCGATCACAGTACTCCAAGAAGTTCATGATACCGGGCAGAATAGATGGGGGGATAAATAATTGGAGTACCGGAGTGCTGGAGTATTGGATAAAGACAGATGACAGAATTCAGATAACAGAAGTCAGGATATATAAAGAGGCCTCTGCACATCCACCACTCCTGTCTTTGCGAGGAGTCCACCGAGGAGGACGACGAAGCAATCTCAACAAATAAAGAAGGAGTTTTCACCGGAACGATGGAGTGTATGCAAGGCACTGTGAAAGGCAAGACGCAAGACCTTGATCGAGAGCACACGGTTTCAGTCAGGAGGGAAAAGACAAAGAATAAAACGTGCTTTCCGTACTGGTCAATACTTCACAGATATCAACAGGATACCACCTGATGAAAATATGGGGATCCGGATCCGTTGATCTTTTATCCTTGACAATCCCTGATATAGCACGTAGGTCAAAGGCACACTCTGAAATGCGAGTCGGTCTTACCTGAATTTTCCTTTCATGAAGACATGCGGCAGCCTTTAAAGGTCTTCAGTCGATACTTCTTGTCTTTCAGAAAAACAGTAAAGATATGTCCCTTTTTGGGAACGGATCTGAAAGCACAGGTTAAAGGCATGGTCTACACGACAGAAACGCGATTCATTGAAGGAATACACTAAGACCATCAAGATATTCACTCACTATCCCGAAAGGGAAAACATCTGTCAAACGTCTCAAAGAATCTCAGCTGAAGAGATATCCAGCGGTTTCCATAAGACCGGGTTGACCCCAGATGATGGGAAAACCCTTGCCAGACATAAACAAACAAAGGAGCATTAATGACATTTGAACCATTCAATCTTCATCAGGACATCTCTGCCGCCATTATCGAGCAGGGATACACCAGCCCCACCCCCATACAGGAAAAAAGCATTCCGCACATCCTGAACAAGCGAGATGTACTGGGCCTTGCCCAGACCGGCACCGGCAAGACAGCGGCGTTTGTGCTGCCGCTTCTCCAGCAGCTCATGCACGGACCGCGCCGCAGGGTCAGGGCTCTGATCCTCGCCCCCACGCGTGAGCTGGCAGCCCAGATCCATGAAACCATCAATTCCCTTGGGCAGCACACCAGGCTGCGCAGCGCAGTTATCTTCGGCGGGGTGAGCATGGAACCCCAGATCAAGACCCTCACGCGCGGCGTCGAGATTGTTGTGGCCTGCCCTGGCCGTCTTCTGGACCACATGTCCCGAGGGAACATAAACCTGTCCGCACTTGAAATCCTCGTCATCGACGAGGCCGACCGCATGTTCGACATGGGCTTCCTGCCGGACATCCGCCGGATAGTAAAACAGCTTCCCGGCAAAAGGCAGAACCTTCTCTTTTCCGCCACCATGCCCGATGACATCCGTCGCCTGTCAGCAGACATGCTCAATGATGCCGTCACGGTACAGATCGATCATAAAAAACCGGTGGCCTCCATATCCCATGTTCTTTATCCGGTGGAACAGCACCTGAAGACCGCACTCTTGAAGGAACTGCTCAACCGCACCGAAACGGATTCGGTCCTCATCTTCACCCGCACAAAGCACCGTGCCAAGAGGCTGGCAGAACAACTGTGTTCTTCAGGGTTAACAGCCACATCACTGCAGGGCAACCTTTCGCAGAATCAGCGTCAGCATGCCATTGAAGGCTTCCGCAACGGTTCCTACAAGATCCTCGTGGCCACCGATATTGCCGCGCGCGGCATCGACGTATCGGCGATAACCCATGTCATCAATTATGATATGCCCGACACCGCCGAGTCCTACACCCACCGCATCGGGCGGACAGGACGCGTCTCCCGGACAGGTGAGGCCTTCACCTTTGTAACGAACGAAGATACCTCCATGGCATACGCCATTGAATGTATCCTTGGTGCGGCAGTGGAACAGAAGACCCTGCCTGGCTTCGACTACAAAAAGCCCAAGGCCAAGGTTCCTTTCCAGGCAGCCAGGCCGGCGCAGCAGAGACAGCGTGGAGCACGTCCGGCAGCGCAGACTCCTGTACGGAGTAAGCGCAGAGCCGGAGACAGCTATCGCACACAGATATCTGCTCGCTGAGAACATTTTCATGCCTGTGTTTCCCCTGCCCTGGGAATGTCAGGGTATGAAGTCCATGGTCGCGGACCTTAGAAGGAACGCGACCTTTTTACTGAGAAGAAGGGGAATCGTCCTATTTTATCAGCACCACGATCGTTGTCTGAAAATAGAAACGCCCCTTTTTCTGAACATCCCGTGCACCTGACCGGCATGACCTACCAGCCACAACGAAGAATGAAAAGTATCCGGTTTGATTCGGTTGTAGGTCATGGTTGCGAATCTGCCGAAGGCAGGTGAGCTGCCTGACAAACCCACGTGTCGGGCAGCTTACGACATTTTCAACCCGATCTACGAGCTGAATCCTGGGTTCTTTCTTTATAGTAAGTTCATGTTCCCCAAGTCCCGATTAGTATTTAGGGTCTTCCCTTTTGCCTTCTGCCTGAGATCCTGAGCTCACTGGTTTTACTGCCTCAGGTCTTGAGCTAACCGGCTCGGTCTGCCAGGGATCTTGTTCCCCAAATCTTGACTAATAGTTATTCTGGCTTCTGGATTCTATTTTCATATGAAAATGTATTTAATGCTTGACGGGTGATCATTATACGCATAGGGTGCACGCACAACTGAAATGAGAATATGTCAAAGATGAATCTTGCCTGATGAAACGTTACCACACCAAAACTTCAACAAGTCAAAAGTTCACTGATGATGCATTCGTTTTTCAGAAATACAAACACAGATCCCTTCTTTGTGCAAAGAAGGGGATCTGAAAAAGAGGTATTCAATGGCACAAGGAACAGTAAAATGGTTTAACGATTCAAAAGGCTTTGGTTTCGTAACAGCAGACAGCGGTGAAGACGTATTCGTGCATCACACAGCGATCAAGCAGGATGGCTTCAGGTCACTCGAAGAAGGCCAGCGTGTATCCTTTGATATAGTTGCCGGTCCGAAGGGCCCCCAGGCTTCCAACGTATACAAAGTTTAAACAACTCAAGGGGGCGGGTATCCCTGCCCCCTTTCCTTTCCCCACCTTGTACTCTATTTTTGCTCTATTTTCCTGGTGCCTGTCACCCAGTTTGTCCTGGCACAGTTGTGGCCAAATGGCCATGTCGGTTACTCGGTCATGGACAAAAGGACGTGGCTGACGGCATCCTTGTGTTCAAGCAGCAGCAGGCGAGCGAGGCTTCCGGGGCCAAAGAGCAGTTCACCCAGCGTGGATGAATCGGTTTCGATCAGGATGGCCAGGATGCGGGGGCCATGACGGCGCAGCAGGCCTTCCACGTTGCGGTAAAATCTCTCTGCGCCGTCGTTTGACAACAGCAGCAGGCGCGAGACTCGCTCGCCGTGCGTTTGGCCGGTCTTCCTCTCGGCAATGTTCAGACCTCGCTGTTCGCGGGCGAGCCGGTTTTCGGCAAGCTCCAGCCCGCGGACTAGCTGGCCGGCCCGATGGGCATGCTTCAGGGCATCACTCAGCCGGGGGGTGAGCGGGACCGATGCCACTGCGACTGTGCTCCCGAACCACAGCGGCCGGGCATGCTCACTCAACACGTTCAGGACCTTGTCCCCGCGAGGGTCTTCTTCGACCGGCCGGGGCAGGCGTATGATGGTTGTCTGCATGGGAGCACAGCTTAGATGAATGCGGCCGGGACCACAACCGATAAATGAGCGCTTTGCGGGAATAAAGACAAGTAATGGTGTCGGGTCTTTACACCTCAGCCTCTACTGCTTTTGCCTGTTATTCGCCGGAAGCCGCTGTAATAAAACACCCTCCGCCGCCACCGCCACCGTCATCCAATTCGACATCGACATCAATCACGTTGAAGAATACCTTCAGCGGAGCAACGGTGATAATGCCATCATCTTTGGAGTCAAAGGCATAGACACGGGCCTTCACTTCATGATCTAAGACGAAGTTTTCAACATCCGTACGTGTTGTTGCCGCTGTAAAATTAACCTCCAAAGGAAAGACTGCATCTTCATCCATGATCAGAATCGCAAACCCGCCCTCGTCTTCGACAGTGGCATCAAGCTGTTCCAACCCGTTATCAGAAACGTACAGCACATAGTGGTCAATTGGGGCGCCGCTGCTGTCGGTAACGCCAACGCTGACGCTGCCTGCATCTTCCCAGTAACAGGTCTGGTCCTCCGTACAGGTTAGTTGATCGACCGAACCGCCGATCAGACCGATGCTGGAATACTGTGCTTCATCAATATCGAGATCATAGACTTCATTGAACACTGCCAGGGCACCCTGGATTTCATCGAAGGTAATCATTTCAATCTCACCGGTTTCTATGGTCATGTTGTTCGGCACATCGATAAACGGTGAATTGATCCATGCATATTCACCATCTTGGGGACCCTGCAGCAACAGGTGCAGATCTTCACCTATGGGAGATATCGGGGCAACCAGGCTGAATTGGCCATTGTCGGCATCCGTAATTTCATAGCCGTCCATGAAGCCGTCACTACTGTCCAGGAGTTTAACATAGGCCGATGGTACAGGCACATCCTGGTCTGAATCATCGATGGTTAACAAAACTCCGGTAATTGCCGCACCCCATTTCAGTGTTGCCACTGAAGCGACAGAATGCTCCAGTCCAAGGGAAGTGAGCCAGACAGTCTCGGTATTTGTTGCATTGCCTGGAGAATTAAGGTGGAGTAAGACACGGTCAGGCAGATCAAGGGCATTGTTGCCGGGTGTCAGTCCACAGATTTGAGCGACAAACAGGGTGGGATCGGCCGCCAGAATAGGATCTTGGGCACCGTAGATAGTATTGTCCTTTCCCAAATATTTGTCCAGCAATTTGACTGAAACAACAGGATCTGTATTATACTTCGCCCTGCCCAGCAGCAGGGCTGTGTAACCTTTTGTGCCATCATCAGGGATATACTTATCGTCAATGTAGTCCACAAGGCGCTGGCTGTAGATCTCAAAGTACAGGCTGTCGATATCGAACATGCCGATGGTGATGTACTGACAGTAGACCGGTGCCATTGCACCGATACCGTCTTCATCTGACCCGGTAACAAGGAACGTGATCTCGTTTCCCGGCTCAAAACCTTCTTCAGCATTGTCGATGATAAAGGAAAAAGCCCCGTTCACAACAGGGGTATCTAAAACCTGTGTCTCTGTGTCTCCCTCAGTGACCAAAACAGTCACAACCCCGGAAGTCAACGGCGCTGAACTCACCGTATCATCAAAATAATCGACATAGTTCACTGTGCCGGAAAACGTAATATCAGCCGCAAG
>DAISYU010000139.1:0-7082 GCA_036825155.1 Thermodesulfobacteriota bacterium
AAAAAACCTGTTTCCTTTTTTTCGCTTATTCGCTAGGAAAGGATATCCTCGTGCGGACAGAGGTACCCAGGTACATCTTCTTCGTCGGGCCAGACTATAAAACAGGAACACTATGGAAACATCGACCGTTAAATCTGATGCCCTTCTGCTTACAACAGCAGTCATCTGGGGATTCGCCTTTGTGGCGCAGCGTGTGGGGATGGACTTTGTAGGCCCGTTTATTTTTAACGGTGTCCGTTTTGCCCTGGGATGCCTCGTGCTTGCACCTCTTATCCTGAAGAACGGGGTCGCAGTCGGCAATCGTGCTCAAAAGCCCCGGCCTGGTAACAGGAAGATAGGCATCATCGGCGGGACAATAGCAGGGGTGGTGCTCTTTACCGGTGCATCTCTCCAGCAGGTCGGTCTGGTGTATACAACAGCGAGCAATGCCGGATTCATCACCGGGTTGTATGTGGTCATCGTCCCGATCCTGGGAATCCTGCTGCGGCATCGAACCAATGCCGGGACATGGACAGGAGCAGTCCTTGCGGCAGCAGGACTCTATCTGCTGAGCATAACCGAATCGTTCACTATCGCCTTCGGGGATCTTCTTGAACTGATCGGCGCCTTTTTCTGGGCTGCACACGTACTCCTGATCGGATGGCTTTCTCCAAAGCTGAATTCGTTCAAACTGGCCCTTTTACAGTATGCCGCCTGTTCTCTCCTCAGCCTTGTTGCTGCAGCCCTGTTCGAGGACAACACCATGAGCGGCCTGATCCAGGCAACCATGCCGATCCTGTATGGCGGGATCCTGTCCGTCGGCATCGCATATACACTGCAGGTGGTTGCCCAGAAGACTGCACATCCTGCACATACAGCCATTATCCTGAGCCTCGAAGCGGTATTTGCCGCCGTGGGCGGGTGGATGATCCTGGATGAGACCCTCACGTTCAGGGAACTTATCGGATGTTCTCTCATGCTGGGGGGGATGCTCATCTCTCAATTATGGCAGTTCATGTGGAGCAGATCGAAAGATTACATAAGTTGATATAATCTTTTCCTTTCTGATTAAGTTTATAGAGACACCTGGCCGATATAAAAAAACAGCACTACCAAGTCAGTCTGCAGAGAGGATAAGTATGGATGTAACGTTGATAAACCCCTTTATCGATGCGACGATTCATGTGCTGTCGAGCATGGCCTTTACCCAGGCGCATGTAGGCAAACCGTATCGGAAAAAAGACAATCTCGCCAAGGGTGATGTTACGGGAATAGTGGGTCTTACCGGAGAGACCAGGGGCACCCTTTCCGTCAGCTTCTCTGAAGATTGTATACTTTCCATCGTGAGCAAGATGTTTGGCGAAGAAATCAACGAGATAGATCATGAGGTCAAGGATGCTGTCGGCGAGATCCTGAATATCGTATCAGGTCAGGCGCGGCAGAAACTGGAGACCCTTGGAAGGACACTCAAGGGAGCCATTCCCACGGTAATTGCAGGAAAGAACCACAGCATTACCCACATTACCACTCATTCGGTTATCGCCATTCCCTTCAGTACTGACAATGGCAAATTCACCATAGAGATCTGTCTCGAAGAATAAACGAGCAGCATGCTCTGAAAAAACCGGGCACACACCTCATCCAGCTGCCGGGCCGCACTCTAAGGGATTATTTGCACACATCCACCCACGTAGCCTGTGTCGATTCGAAGAGATCATCTGGGGAGATCTCGATGCAGGAATTGACCGAGCCGGCTGCGGGATAGATCTTCTTGAACTGTTTCAGGCTCTCGTCGAGATAGATTTCCATTTCCTGTTTCAGACCGAACGGGCAGACACCGCCTACAGGGTGCCCGGTGATCTCCAGCACCTCATCCATGGGCATCATCCTGGCCTTTGTCTGAAAGTACTGCTTGAACTTCTTGTTATCGATCCGTGCATCGCCTTTGGTAACAACGAGAATATTCCGGTCGTTCAGTTTGAATGCAAGGGTTTTTGCTATCAGGGCTGGCTCTACACCCAGAGCAGCCGCTGCCTTTTCCACGGTCTCGGTACTCTCATCCATCTCCCGGATCTCATAGGGAAGGTTGTTCCGGACAAAGTATGCCCGTACACTCTCAACGCTCATGTCTGTCCCCCTCTCTGTAGTGTTTCCGCGTCTTGTCAGTCTGCATATATGCCGGCATTACAGGGCACTGCCTGTTCCTGTGAATATCTGGTACCAATCCGGGATGAGATTGTCAAACCGCAATGATGTGGCGGTTTAAGACTAGCCCCCGAACAGTTCGTTCATCCGCATGAGCAGGTTCACGTCTCCTTTGAACGAATATTTCTGCTCCATGAACAGCTGCTGGCCGTCCGCCTTCTTTGTCAGGATATCCATCCACACCTCAAACGGCGTACTGATGACGATATCCGCTCTGCCGGCAGGACCTTCTTGAGCGGTGATCTTCCCATCGGCTATGGTCAGGTGACATGAACCCTCCACATCACCGGAAAAATCGTACTGCATGACAGCATTGATATTACTGGCCGCCCCGGGATTGAATGCGATCTGCATGAGGGCCAAGAAACTTTCGATGGAATCCGGCCGTGGTATGAGGCCCCTGTCTGCGAACTCCTTCGGGGTAATGCTTTCGTCGATGCATGTTTTCCACATGCAGTTGCCAAGCGTCTTCAAGAGTGTGTTGCTGTCCTGTTTCGTGTCCTGCCTGATGCGTTTCATGGTCTCGGGAGACACCTTAAATGTTTTCACAAGTTCGCGGCCAGCCTGTCTGGTTGCATCGAGGACATCGTCCGCCCACTCCTTGAGGAACGGAAGCGTCAAGGACTCTGCGAACGGCCGGTAGATCTCGGCTGCAAGTCCACCGCCGGAGCCATAGATGAAGTTCACCCATGAGGAGAGCTGATCGAAAACACTGTGTTGGGGGAATCCGGCAACAGAAAGCATTACGATCATGGGATGCCTGCCCCGCAGCGGATGGTAGATCTTTCCGTCACTCTCTTTGAAGAACGGCTCGATTGCAGGAAGCGTCCGTTCGATAAAGGTCTTCATCTGCGCATTCATGGTGAAGTGGTACAGCGGTGTTGCAAGGACCGCCAGATCGGCCTCCAGAAATTTCGGGAAGAGCTCGCGGGTCATGTCATCCTTGTGTAAGCACACCCCAGGGGTTTTCGTCCAGCAGGTAAGACACCCTATACAATACCTGATATCCTTTTTCCTGATATCGACAACCTCCACTGCTGCACCGGCATCGCGCATCCCTTCCACCAGGTGGTCGAGCATGAGTTTGGTCTTGCTCTGCCCTTTGGGCCGTGCGCTGGAATTAATGGCTAGAACGTTCATGCATATCCCTCCTTACAGACAATCATCTTCTTTATGTGAACATTTTCCCTCTGGTAGTTGAACAACCCCGGACTATACACTGCCGCCCAGTTCTATCCAGACAGCCTGTGCCTTACCCAGGAGTTCTCCTGTATCCGAAAAAACCGCTGTCCCGGCTGTATTCTTCCTTCCTTCAGATGCGATCTTCCACCCCATCACCACACATCTCTGTCCAGCCCTGACGCGTCCCTTTATTTCCGCTGTGAGTTTTCCAAGAACCACCGGGAGCGCACCTATGACCGCAAAGGCACCAGGGCAGTCAAGGCATGCCCAGAGAAATTCTCTTTTCACATAGCCGTCTTCATCTGCAAGGGATTCATGGGGGATCCAGGGGCATGCAACCATGGTTCCCTGCCCCACCTGTCCGGGGAAAATATGCATCCCGTCGCCTGGAAAACGTTGTGGCCCGCAGACAAAGCACCGGGGAAACGGGTGGGAGTGAAAACCGGTATACTGCCTTGAAGCTTCTTCTGCCTCGGCAAAGGTCGGGGGGTCGGGCACAACAAGATCGAGAGCGGACTTTCCGGCCTGGGCCACGACAGCATCACCGTCTTTGAGCAGGACAAGTCCATCCCCGCTCTTTTCCACCTTCAATACCTTCTCGAGAGGTGGCGGCTGCCTGAGCATCACCTCTGCCACACCAGAGACATATTCAGCGAGACGGCCGCACACATACCCGCCGTTTCCCGAGTCGACAGGTCCGCAGAACCGGTTGGAGATGATTATACTCTCGTCCACAGGTGAACCCTCCTTCATAACATGAAGATACAATACCCTTTTTGAGAACTGGCTTGCAATGAAAAACCCGACCAATGACACCGCAATCTCTTGAAAAAGCCAGGGGCATCCTCTGCAGGCTGCGCACCAGGAAAAGAATCCGGTATCCAGGATCTGCAATCCGGAATGGCCAAAGGATCTCATTCTTTAGAGCCATTGCTTGCTGAACATTTGCCCTGGATAGCGGGCTTGTGCTATCCCATGATGTGTGAGACAGGCCATCTTTCATGTAATAAAACAGTGCAGCAGGAAAGAATGCAGCATGCGCTTTCCGGTGCTCGTCGGTGAAGAACTCGGCACAGTATGTCCTCTGTGCAAGGCCCCGACAGAAACAGTTGTCGGGCCATACCAGGAGTACGATGTCACATCGTCTTTTCCTGCCGGCGGACACCCGGAACTCGAAGTGCTGCTGGACAATATTCGCAGCATTTACAATGTCGGGGCATTTTTCAGGACCGCCGACGGTGCCGGCATACGGCATGTTCATTTGTGCGGCATGACGCCGACACCTGCCCACAAACGCCTTGCAAAGACGGCGCTTGGCGCCCAGGAAGCCCTTGCGTGGACCTATCACCGAAACGGTCTGATAGCTGCCCGATCGTTGAAGGACAAGGGAATGCGCCTGTGGGCACTAGAAGGCGGCAGCACATCAGTACCACTGCCCGGGGTCATAGGAGACATTGCAGGAGACCCTATCGTGCTGGTGACAGGCAACGAGATATCCGGGGTGGACCCAGGCATCCTCGACCTGTGCGAGAAGATCATCCACATCCCCATGAACGGGATCAAGACCTCGCTTAATGCCGCGGTGGCCTTTGGTATCGCGGTGTACACACTGCGGTTTTCCAACACAATGAAATAATCCGGGCTTTCTACGGCATATTGAATTTCACACGGATCTCCTCCATTGCCAGGAACAGACCCCTGTCCGGTGTTCTCACCTCATTGAACTCCCGCACCTGGACCCAACGATGCGTCTGGTCTTCCGGGATGACAAGAGGTGAGTCGTCCACGATACAGTTCTTCTCCAGGGGGACCGGGCAGCGTCTGAGATCCTTGAACGGTCCCTCGCCATCAGGATCCCACTTCACGTACTCATACCGGTCGAGAAAAGATCCCGGGATCTCACTCCTGTCTGCAAGCAGTTCAAAAACCCTCCTGCTCTCTGCTTCGTTCACCGTGGTATAGACAAAGACCCGCTTGAAATTCTCCATGCAGAACGTGATGAACTCATAGAGCCCAGGCCTGGGATTTACTTCATAAGAATTGTCCACAAGGGTGCCCTCTATGTCGAGGGCTATGCACCTGATGGGTCTCACCCCGATATTGCGCAGGTAGGCCGCGGCCTCACGGGCCGAGTCGAACCTGTTGCGCGGATCTTCGGCAAGGCACCGCTTCAGAAAACCGGAGAACTCATACGGTATCTCCCTGATCCTCAATGCCTCTTCCAGGGAACCTGGCAGCCTGCCTGCGAGCATCAGGGCCAGCACCATACCTGCCGAGAAGATATCGCTCTGAACAGAGGGGAATCCCCCATTCATGATCTCCGGAGCCATGTAGCCCCTGCTCCCGGGCGGTGATCCGTATCTCAACCTGCCCTGGTCGGAGTTTGTATCCTGGGCTATTCCAAAGTCGATGAGCCGCAGCGATCCGTCGTTTCCGAACAGGATATTGTCCGGCTTGATGTCATTGTGCACCACCGAGCTTGTGTGACAGGCATGGAGAATATCGAGGAGTTTTATCGTGATATCCTGAGCAATGGAGTACGACAACACTCCGTTTGCATTGAGAAGATCATGGAGAGAACCATTGGGGACATACTCCTGTTCATACACGGTCCCATGGCCTGCGATCACCTTCTTGGTCGGCTTTACCACTCCTGCATGTTTCACTGATTTGCTCAGGCGTTCTTCATTGACGAAGTGCCAGTAATTGGCGTCGAACCGGCCCTCATCGCTTTCAAAGGTCTTCAGAACCACCGGGGTTTTGTTCCCGAGATGCGACGCTATGAATATGTCCGATGCCCCGCCCCGCCAGATAATCCCGTTTATGCGGTACAATGAGTCCACATGCTCGCCATCATGAAACCGCAGGGCGGGTGAATACATCATCTCCAGCACATCCCCGGGCAGATCGAGCGTGCCTGAATGCGGGATGCCTGTAATCTCTCTGGTGGTGCTCGGCGAACCCGGCACACCATCTTCGATATAGTGGCCTGTTGTTCCTTCCACCCTTCTGAGAATATAGAGATGTCCGAACGGGCTCTTCGGATCGCGGTACCATAGTGCCAGGGGGTTCAGCACAAGGTATCTTCCATCTGCGGTATCAACCAACAGGATGGTCCCCACAGGGATCGTCTCGGTGAATCCCGGAGCATGGGCATAGGACACAACGTACTCGATCCGGGGACCCAGGAGCACCCTGAATCCTCTTTCTTCACAGATTACCAGCCGGTATCCCGCCAGATACTCGACATTGCGCAACGATTCTTTCAGGGCATGTTTTGCATCGTCAGCCTTTCTCCCCTCGTAAATCCCTGCCAGAAGCAGAAGCGATGCCGGGATCCTCTGTGTCATCTCCCCAGGCAGCGGATTCGGGGCACACTCCCTCTTGAAATCATGAAACGAAGGAGGGTTGACTGGCCCTCTGCCCTGGGAATCGAGCACACAGGCCTGATACAGACACGCAAGAAATCGCACCGCAACATTCGCGCACCATATGCTGCGCTGGAATGCCTCGTTTGCGCTCAGGGCAAAACTGGCACTCTCGTATGCCCGGGAGATCGGCCGGGGAAAGCGGAACCGGATAAGGAACTCGAGATCATCCAGCATAGTGCACCTGCAATTGTGTTGTATTCATACCTGATGCATAAGAATCGGCACCTTGTACCTTGTACCTTGTACCTTGTACCTTGTACCTTGTACCTTGTACCTTGTACCTTG
>DAISYU010000139.1:7182-8093 GCA_036825155.1 Thermodesulfobacteriota bacterium
TACGATATAGAGATGGGCCCGGGCGTGTGTCAATGTTTAAAAAAGCACACGCCCGTATCTGGCCTGCCTGCTGTTCTTCAGTCCTTTAAAGAAATTTCGATGCGTTCCTTAGACTTTCCGATATTTTTCCGTTTAAAGGCAATACCGCCCACTTCACCCGTTTTCCTGATATGGGTGCCGCCGCACGCAACCTGTGCAAAGCCTTCAATCTCCCAGTAGCGTTTCTCACTTGCTCTGTCGCTGAATTCGCTCTTGATGGGAAGATCGGCCTGGATTAACCGCCCTGCCTCCTCCTGGACAAGGGGAAATGTGTCGGAGATATTTCCTTCCCAGGCAAAATCAAGCCTTGCCTTGTCCTGGTGAATGTTTGCCCCGATCTTTAACGGCCTGTTAAAGTGCTGATATATCAGTTCCAGCACGATCTCAGCCGCAAAGTGCAGCCGCATGAGCCGGTAGCGTCTGTCCCAGTCGATGAGCACAGTGACATCATCACCTTTCGTGAATGCATGCCCTGCGGCAAGAGTGTAGTAAATCTCCAGAGAGTCCTTTCTTGCCAGCGTTACCTCATGACCGCCGATTGTTCCCTTATCCGAATCCTGTCCGCCTGCCTGCGCGTAAAAAATGGTACGGTCGAGGCATACAATATCGCTGTCAACATGGGTGATCTTTGCATTGAGTTGTGTACAATAAGGATCGTCCCAGAAGATCTTCTTAACCGGCATACGAAACTCCTTCTCCTTCTGTCGCTTACGGATATTTGCGGATAATACTGGCAAGGTATTCACCTCATGTCAAGGCCCGCAGATACAAGGTCTTCAGCCAGAAAACAGCGGGTTCTGAAACACACTGTGGGGAATCGAAGACGGGGATGTCATTTCCCTGTTCCCCCCGGTGGCCGGCGGATAAGAACA
>DAISYU010000140.1:0-8052 GCA_036825155.1 Thermodesulfobacteriota bacterium
TGTCCCGAACACTATGAAGATATTGCTTGTTTACGAAGCGATACTTATGTGCCATACTCAACGATATGATGTTATTGAATGTTTCAAAACATTATCTTTTGTTGTCCTTGAACAATTTATCACCTTTCCAGTCTGTTTTGTAAGACTTACTTCTAACTTATACAATTGATAAGGCTCTTCGCAATCGCCATGAGTTTATGTCATTTCAAAATCAAAACAATTAATCATAAACCTCCATATCATCGGCATGTTCCCCACCATGCCCTGTCCTTATCTCTTTGACATATCTCTGCTCAATCTTTTCTCTCTGAAGATCTGTGTAAACAGCTTTCTGTATGATATCCTTGATGGAGAGACCTGCTCTCAGTTGTAGGGCATCGTTCTTGCGTTTATACTTTATAATGCTGCAGATGAGGCTTACAGGACGGTATCCAAGCATGTGCATGAGGATCTGATATGTCCTGGAAGTCTTCTCAAGATTAATGAGTTCCTCAGGCCTTACCAGAGGGCGTTTCCTGATCTGCTCTGAAAAATTGCTGCCATCAAAATCATTTGAAGGTTTGATGACATGTGATCTGAGGGTCACGACCTCTTCATGCTCTCCCATCTTCTCTGAAAACTCCTTTGCTGTCCTCATGTCACCAAGCTGACAGATAATGTTGGTCTTGATATTAGCCAGGATATTCTCGGTGTCGTCAGGCCCGTATTTCGCCCTGATAGCACCGATATTCTGGTATCCGATTATGTTCATCGCACCCCTGTCCCGGGAAAGCGTAAGAAGATCTACAATTGAACCAAGTTTATTCAGCTGCGGGAGCTCATCGAGGATGAACGATATCCTCCGATGAAGATCAGGGGAGAGATTGAGCATCTTGGCTATCATGAGATTGACAAAGGCTGTGAGCACAGGCCTCATGGCCTGTCTGATTGGAGCATAGTTCAGAAGGAACAGGTTCCCCTCACCTTCAAGAAGCCATCTGGTGATATTGAAGTCCCCATCGGTATCCGCCATATATTCCAGGCACTGACAGTACCCCTTCAGGATCGACATGATGTCGTGCGGGGCCTTGTTATCCTTCTTACCAGCATGCCCTATATGACCGATCGCTGCTTCAGTGCCAGGGACCTTGATGAGCTCTTCCACAAGCTGCTCAATAGGCAGATTCAGGAAGTACCAGATATCCGAGTTTTTCGTTTTACCGGTTTGGATGCACAGACGGAGAATTCCGGTGAATACCTGCCGGGGACCTATGATCCAGTAATCATCCGATGTCGAGTTTGGTTTGTCCGGGATGAATGAGACTACGATGGTTTCTGTGTCATATAAATTCTCAACCTCTTTCAGTATGGTCCAGCCGCAATGGCGGATATCAAGAGGGCAGAAAATAACATCCTTCTCCTTACCCCATGTTGCATAATAGTCTTCCTTGCAGTCATGGAATATGCATCTAACGTTCGCTGTAAATAAGTATGGCAGGATTCGATTGATGGACTGACTCTTGCCGCCTCCTGTTGCCCCGACTACTCCTATATGGCCTGTTTCCATATGCATGGGTATGCCAGCTCCCGAGCGGTCAAGCCATATCCTACACCTGTCCTTTCTGCTTCTGAGTTCCTTCCTGAATTCACCTGTGGTCAGCACCTTGTTATTGTCCAGAGGTCTTGGCCGGGTCATCTTCTCTGACCTGCTGATGCTCCACTCCATCAGAAATGGGATCGAGACAAGGTAGGACATCGCAGTAAACACGAAACATGCAGAAAAATGGGCAGCCACATATTCCCATTTCCATGGGAAGGGCGGAAGATATCTGATTGTTGTGTATGCCTTAAGATATCTCATGTATTCCATCCAGGTTGGGCCGTACAGGTAGAAAACCAGGATGGCAAGACATACCATGTGTGCGCAGAATGCCCACACGAGAACGACCTTGAATGAATACCACGCATCCGTGAACCATTTAGTGAAGAGCTGTATCCTTTCAGATATGCTCAATCGTATCGTGGGCTCCTGATTCATTCGTCCACCCCGTCCTTAGACATTATGAGGGGCCTTCTGAAACCCTTTTTCTCCAGGTGACTCACAATGGGAGCATAAAAGGATTCAAGCGCTTCTCTCGTGGGGTGGAGCTGCCTTACGAGCCCTTTCTGGAGCACGATATCTATCTTGATTACATACCGAAGAAGGTCATGCATGTATTCGACGAACCTTGCTGCATCAAGGATGTCATGTCCCCTTTCAATACGGTCTATACCGAATCTGAGGGCATATCGCAGTGCATCTGAATAGTTCATGCCCTTCTCCCTTGCCATGTGCATTATTCGATCATTGAGATCCGGTTCCAATCTAACACTGACCGTGTCTTTCGCTCCCATCTGGTTCCTCCTTTATTTCAGACAAACCTGTTTACGCCCCGGATCATGATTTCCAGAGCCTTCCAGGCAGTGCTGTATTACAGGTGTATACGCTGATGTTGTGGAATCATGCGGTTTTATGCCATTCTCCGTGCAACAGGAGTTGCGTCGGGTGTGGGAAATTTTTGAGTGAGGGGGTCCGGGGGAGATACTCCCCCGGGGGAAACCGCTCCTTCTCAATACATATGAGATATTCGCGGCCTTCTGTGGGTGGTTGCTCTTCACGCCGTCTCTTTCCTTACATTGAGAAATCCATTCCCATATCAGGGCCATCATCAGACCTGTCCAGGGCAGCACTTGTGAATAACTCCCTGAGATTGACCTGATGGCTGGTACTTCCGGTCTGATCCGACGAACGTGAAGACATATAATCAAGGGTGGAGGTCTTGATGTGAACCGATTTCACCTGCTCCCTCAGTTCACCCATGTCGTTCGTATAGATCCTCAGGTCATGTTTTCCCCGTGAAGCCGCCACATAAAAGGAGTTGAAATTATAATCACTGAAGCCCTTCCCATCCTCTCTGGAAACAGGTGCATAGACGACTGCCTCTTTTGAGGTCATTCCCTGGGACTTGAAATCGGTGACTGCATAACCGTAAGTGAGATAGTTATAATCCTCTTTCAGATTGAATGAGATGGTCCTGTTCCCCAGGGAAACGGTTATACCACCGTCTCTGTCGATATCCTCGATGAAACCAGTATGCCCATTCCTGACACCTATTCTGTCGCTGTTCCTCGTAAACAGTACCTTCTCACCCCTGGTCAGAACGATTTCATGCTCTGTAAATGCAGCGATCCTGTTTCCATGTTTCCTGAGATCGACATCCCTTATCTCCCCCTTTCTGCTGCCTCTGGAGAGCTCGACATGGATCAGGTGGTTTTCGTGGTCAATGGCAACCACCCTTCCCTCCTGGCCCACCTTGATGCCGGTGCCGGATCTGTTTACCGTGATGATGTCGTTCTCCTGATATGACCCGGTGAAATGCTGGGCAATACCATTCAAGGACTTGCTGTCCCGGACTGTGAACGAATACTCCTGCCCTTCCAGCTGACCCTTCTCGATGAGTTTTTCCCTGATTCCATCATTAAGCGCCTTCCTGGAGGCATTCCGGGTAGTAATGACAAGGACATCGTCCCTGGATACATAATGATCAATAATGGCTGACTTCAATGAAGCCACTTCATCCACAATGATTTTCCCCTGTGATGAGAGCTTCTCAAAGGCACCATCAATGTTCCCGGATGATATCTCTCTGACAATGGCCCTGTATCCTGTCTCCTGCTGTCTCACGATATCAGACATGCAGACCGTACTGATGATCTCCTTTTCCTGGAGCTTGGTGAACATGCTCCCCGCATCTATTGCCTGGAGCTGCTTTGAATCCCCTATGAAAACGACACGGGCATCATATCTTTCCGCTGTCTGAAGGATGGATTCCATCTGTCTGGACCCAACCATTGATGCCTCATCTATAATCCACAGCTCCCTCCCTTCCCTGATACCGAACCTGTTGTCCTGAGCTCTGAGAAAAGAATGCAATGTTCTGGATTCGATACCTACCGACTCCATCTCCATGGCTGCCTTGCCCGTATATGCGAATCCCCTGAGGGTTATGCCCTTCTCAACAAGCTCCTGGCGCAATGCGGAAAGCATGGAGGTCTTCCCGGTCCCTGCGTCTCCCTGGATAGCTATTATCCTGTCGGTGGATGAGAGAACATGGCCACAGGCTTTCATCTGGCCTTCCGTCATACCAGGGTGTTTTTCGCGGACTAGTGGTTCAACAACATCGGGGCTGAACATACTTTGAATCTTACACTTTCCATCCTTCACCATGGCCTCAATATGCTGCTCGGTAATGAGCATGCCTGCGGTCGTAAGCCGGCCTTTTTCCTGGTCGAGAACCCTGATGTACCCATTTGCTTCAAGGTCAGTTATGGCCTTGTCCAGTGCAGCCATCCGCTCATGGCCCATGGCCAGTATTGCAGACGTGTCCAGGAGTTTCATCCTGTCGAATACACTCTCCTGTTCAGATAGCCGCTCTGCTGCGGTTCTCACATAATCATGGGCTGTAAACTGTACATTCTTGTTCCGTGCCGCACGTACAATATCTGCCTCATGCCTCATATCTTCACGGATCTTCTCCCAGGAAAAACCAAGCTCCGTGATCTGTTTGTCCCAGGACTCTCTGAGATCCTGAAGAGTTATATCCTTCTTTGGTGAACGGCTTCCCAATGCCGCCATCTCTTTCAATTTCTGTTCATTGGCATGTGGATATATCTTTCTGAGTTCCTGATACTTCTCTTCAACTTGGGCTTTTCTCCTTGAGAAGTGATCCGTTATCTCCTTTGGCATGCCAAGGATCCTGAAGAATCCTCTGCTGTCTGTTTCAATTTCATACCCGATCTCCCGGAGATTGGCAGCCAGCTCAGTTCGGTACATCAGTCCGATATGATGCTTGACTCCCTTCTGGAATAAGACATTATTATAGATTGCTCTCCACTCTCCATCCTCTCGTTGAGTCATGTTTGACTCGAAGGAGTGTGAATGTAGCTGAGGATCGTAGGGATAGCGGCTGCAGAAATGACGAAATACACCGAAAACCAGGTTGCCTGTCTGTTCAGGCCTGGTGATGCCATTCACTGTTTTCCGTGCATAGGAGTACTTTTCTTCCATGTTTGATAATACTGTCTTGACAGCATCATCATGAGACAGAACAACGTCATCTTCTTTTGAAGCAAGGACACTGACATCCTTGGGGGCGGAAAAGCAGTTGTCCATACCTGACCGTCTGTCCTGATTACCTTTCGAGCCATGGCCATTCTGGATAATCTGCCTGCCTTCGGGATCACGGCCATTGATGTTATTATCCCATTGATCCTTTTTGATTATACCAGACAGTCCAAGTCGATCCGCTCCTTTTCCAAACCAATGCCCGGTGGACTGAGTTATGTAGTCTCTGGTGAAATACGAACCAGCTCGCCCTGAGCTGAGGTTTACTCGTGAATACATGGTATGATCGCAACAAGTGTCTGACAAAACATGGCAAATTGTTTACTGTTCAGATGTAATTTTTATTCCAGCGCGAAGCAGTTCCAGAGGTGTCACGTTCATCTCGTTGCATGCCTCCATTAAATGTTCGGCTACAGGGATCTGTGAGGGTTCCCAGTCAATTGTTGTTAGAAGCATTAATGCCTTCTGCTGATATTTCAGAGCTTCAATTGTGCATTTCTTACACATCACATGATAATGGTGTAATTTCCTGTTGATTAGAAACCACCTTGATTTTCTCACTATCCTCCTGATCAAATAGTTAAATAACATTAAGACCTCCTTTCATTTTTGCTTTTCAAATTCTTCCTTCAGGCTTGCCATATCTTCTTCAGATATGAGTCCTTTCTTGAATCGTTCATACATTATATCCTCTATGCGAAGATCCCTGCGACTCGCTTCATCCAGGTACCATAGTGCTTTTGCTAATATAGGTAATGCTCTCTTAATACCTTCTGGTTCAGACCCCCAAGGCATTCCAAAAACGCCATCCGGTACTGCATAGATGTCATTCTGCGCTTTTTGTAGCTCATTAAAAGCTTCTTTGAGCATTCTCAGTGCCTTGTCTAGATGCCTTGAAGCCCAGAAAGCATGATATGCTTTCCCTGGTAAAGTCTTAGCTGGTTCAGGTAGTTCTTCTTTCAGAATACTGAGGTTTTTCCTTTTATCTTCATCAATATTCTTGGCCAGGTCTATTAAAGTTCTTAGCGCAAGCGGTGGGACCCTGCTTTCCCCTGCTTCCCAGCGCCAGATTGTCTGTTTTGAAACAAAAAGAATTTCTGCAAGTTCATCCTGTGTGAGTTCGAGCTCTTTCCGAATACTCAGCAGAATATCTTTAGGTTCCATAGGTTTTCACCTCATTATGGCTTTATGTAATGGGATATATGTTTATTGTCAAGTTTATTTATAGTCACTATGATTTTTATTTTGCAATTAGTCTTCTTTTCGATTATATAACTATCTTATTATCTATGATTTGTAGTTTTTTGTTCTCTCGATTAAAAAGCTATAGGAACAGATAATGAAAGATCATTTGACAACTACAGAGGACTTTATCAAAATACCCGATTATCAAAACCAACAACCAAGAATCCTGACAATACAAGAAGTCGCAAAGCTCTTACGGGTGCATAGATCCACCATATCCAGATATGCACAGGCTGGGATCCTGAAGAGCTATGTACTTGGCAACAGAAGATTGTTCAAGGATTCTGATGTGTGGTCGTTCTTCGACAATCAGGTTGCTCAGAATTGCGTCTCAGGAAAGGAGTATCCACATGGCAACAGTCGTTATCCAGAGACGTAAGGGACAGAAGCATACCAGCTATATCGTACGATACAAAGACCCGTCGACGGGTACCCCCAAGTACTACAAGTCTTTCCGCCGTCTCCAGGATGCTCAGCAGGCAGCCAACTATCTGAGGGATTTGATCGATAATGGGAAGACCTCCAGTATACAATCCGCAAGAAGCAGGATGGCAATCATGTCCTTCCGTGAGGTTGCCGGAAAGCTCGCAGACAGATGGAAAGATGCACTCGAGAGATCCGAATTACGACCCAAGACTTTTGAGGAATATTTATCCAGGCTCCAGGCGCTCGAAAAGTTGTTCGATCATACCCTCCTTTGTGAGATCACGAAGCAGGAGCTCCTCAACCTCCAGAAATCGAATCTGAGGAGTACATCTGCAGTAACAGCCAACCGGAATCTCTTCGTGATCAAGCAGGTCTTCAGGATGGGCCTGGAGCTCAGAGCCATATCTGAAGATCCCGCAGCTACTATCCGTTATCTCAGCGAGAAGGCCCATGAGAGAAACCGATTCCTTCTTCCCCTGGAGGTGGAAAAGCTTGTAGAGGCAAGCCGCATGACAAAAGCTCGCTTCTACATGCCTGCCCTGATCTACCTGGGTGCGGAACATGGAACTTCAAAGCAGGAGGCCCTCAGCCTCACCTGGAGTGACATCAGATTTGATTATTCCGAGTACGGGATGATCCGGTTCTACAGGACGAAGAATGATCATGAACGGTCCGAGTATCTCATGCCAAGAACAAGAGATGCCCTGATTACCTGGAGAGACCATCTGAATATACTCAGGAAGCGATACCGGCTCGATCCCATAATATCCGACCTGGTCTTCAGCCATGCGGATGGATCACCCATCGAGGAATTCAAGAGTGCATGGAAGACGGCATGCAGGAATGCAGGGATAAAAAACCTGCACTTCCATGACCTACGCCATACCTTCTGCTCGAATCTCATCCTGTCGGGAGCGGATCTGAAAAACGTCAAGGAGATGATCGGACATCGTGACATCGCCATGACTGACCGCTACTCACACCTGACCATGGGGTATAAACGGATACTGCAGGAGAGACTGTCACAGCATTATGCCTCCCAGACCTAGTGTTCATCAGTGTTTACACCCAGCAGGATACATCGAGGATACAAATAGGATACAAAAATCAGAAAACAGGCAGAAAAGGACCTTTTCAAGATACCATCCGATTTTCTAACAGGCTGATTTTCCGGGGGAATTTTTGGTCGGGACGAGAGGATTTGAACCTCCGACCCCCTGAACCCCATTCAGGTGCGC
>DAISYU010000141.1:0-6598 GCA_036825155.1 Thermodesulfobacteriota bacterium
AAGCATGCGTGGCCCGGCATAGCTCATGACAGAGCGGATCTTTTCTCTCATATCTATTCGATAGCAATGAACCGGGCATTTGGAACACACGGGTTTTTCCTGACTGAACGGGCACTTCTCCAAACGCGAACGGCCATACTCCAGCAGTTCCGAGCATTCAGGGCAAAGCCCTGATCTCATGTCATGGTGGTCATGACAGTAGATCTCGATCATGGCTTTCAGCGTTCGCAGTTCTCTTTTCATGTTCACATGCACGGTCATCACTTTACCGCAATAAGACAAAAACAGACAGCATTCAATGGGTCAATCAGGCCTGGCAAAGGATTTAAGCGGCATATGGCAGGCATGAAGCTGGCTTCTTACCCTGGCATGATCAGCATCGAGGAAGCGTTGCAGGGCATCCATGCCGATCAAGGGTGATTCTGAACAGGGGAACTCCAGGACAGGGATGTCCGCGAAGGTGGCGCTGTTAAACGAACAGGGCACATGCGGCTGCATCTTATTGTGTATGATATAGTCAATGGATATGTCGAGGTCGGCAAGGTCATCGACGATTCTCCTGGATTCTGCATGGGACAATTCATCCGAATTCATTACCAGGTGTATCCTGGTCCATGTACGGTCCTGAAAGATATCTCTCACGTCCTGGCATTCACTGCGCAGTTCATTGATCCTCCGCAGAACCTTGTCGCGTTCCATCTCTTTGTTCAACAGCCTGATCCTGGTGATGAGTTCCCTTTTGTCGATGATCTCTTTGCGGAGGGAATAGAGCTGCTCGATCCAGATCAGAGACAGAGAAGGCAGCCCGAAAAATTTGACGGCCAGTGCTGTGGGCGGCATATCAAAGACAAGAAAATCATAATCACTGTAATGATCAACAAAATACCTGAAGGCCATGAGCAGGGCATATTCTTCCAGCCCGGGGGAATGGCGGATGATCTTGAAGTAATGGTCCAGGTTAAAGGCACTCAAATAGGAGTAGGTCTTTTTCACCTGACGCTGAATATCTTTGAGATATGCCTTGATCCATCTATTCTGGTCGATCTCGATCGCCTTGAGCCCCGGGAGGATCTTGGTTGGCTTATGGTTGAGCTTCAGGGAGAAGATGTCGGACAGATTATGGGCAGGGTCCAGGGAAACCAGCAGAACCTTGTGTCCGCTTTCTGCAAGAGAAACGGCATTGAGAGCAGAGCAGCTCGATTTCCCGACGCCGCCCTTTCCCATAAAGAACAGATTGATCGCTCGAGCCATATTATCCGATATCCAGTGTGGAAAATAGCTGCGCTATGGGCTCATTGGCGGTATCGATCTTTTCCATCATCATGATCAGTTCCCGTTCCATCAGGGGCATCAGGTCCAGGGAGATGTGTACGGGCGGAGACGGCATGCCGACATAGGATCCGAGCACCAGGATGCCGAAGATATGCTCCAGTTCCTCCAGCTCGGTCTCGATGATCGAAACTGCCTTGCCCCGTGCGACCTCTTCTGATGTCTTAAAAAATAAAGTCAGTTTGTTTTTCAGGAATCGTAACACGTGTGTGCTCCTCATGGTGCCTTATCATTCTCTGACCTTGAAGATGCGTTTTTCAAAGGTCAGTCTCGCTTGTGACGGATAAAAATAATAGAGTGCGTACAGGCTCATCAGGATACAGCCACCGAAGTATAAATTGGGAAAATCCAGCATGTATGCCACCAGGCCCATATAGGGAGTGATCAGTGCTATCCGGATCAGATTGCGTTCGAAACGCAGCAGTTCATGTGCAGTGGTGTTTTTCATATCACGCACGGAGTGGGCAAAAACCGTGCGGTAGAAAATCGGGCCAGCCAAGGCAAAGAGTACGGATAGGAAAAAGATGAAGGGGGCTACTATCGGGGGATAGGAAATGTCCCCGGGGTTCAGTGCGGAGGAAGTCTTCAGGAGTGTCAGAACAACGAATGCAATGGAGGCAGGTACCAGGGACATTACATAGGTTTTTCTTAGCATGCCATCCATACACACGTTTTCCTGGAAGCGGGGAAGGGTCACAGCAGGTGTGATCCCTTCCCGTATGTTTTTTAAACAGGCTCCACTGTTTCTTCGCCGGCCATCGGTTCAGAAGGGCTGAAGAATTTGACGATACCCTCCACTGCGATCCACAGGGCGATGATCAGGATGATGACATTGATTACCTGCAGGAGCATGTTGTTCTGCGTCCCGAAAGAACCCTGGTTCAAAACAAGCGCCCAGATGGTCATGACCAGCATGAACACAGCAGGTATCCCTGATATCAGCCATTTCAGGCCGCCCTTGTTCTTGAGATACAACGTGATGACTATCAGCGCCAGACCTGCCAGCGTCTGATTCACGGCTCCGAAGAGGGGCCAGAGTTTCAGCGCTCCGTTTCCACTGGCGCCGGTTGCAAAGGCAAGCAGTAATGCGGTCCCTACGGCTATGGCTGTTGCCACATAGCGATTGGTGAAGAAGTTGAGGTTGAAGTCGCTGAAGAGCTCGGCAACCACGTAGCGCTGGATACGGGTTGCGGTATCGAGCGTGGTGCCTGCAAAAGAGGCCACAAAAACCCCCATGATGGTCAGCCCGATGGCCTTTGGCATACCGAGTGCGGCGATCATATTGGCTGAACCGTCCACAAAGGCACTGACCTTCGACCCAAGTCCTGCGGCAGCAGCCCAGGAAGAATAATGCGTGGTCCATGCCGCAACACCTGTGAGTACCTCTCCTGTCTTTGTCACGTAGCCCATGCCTATCCCCGCAGCTACTGCAATGATGACCAGCGTGGAAAGGGTCCCCTCCATCAGCATTGAACCATATCCGACAAACAGGGCATCCTCTTCTGATCGTACCTGTTTGGCCGAGGTCCCCGATGAAACCAGGGAGTGGAACCCCGATATGGCGCCACAGGCAATGGTGATGAAGAGGAACGGCCACATGCTGGGCGCCTGTGCAGGGGCTGCCTGGACAGCCGGAGCTACCATTTCAAGCCTGCCGCCCATGGACGCAACGATCACACCAAGGACCAACAGCGCCATGGCTACGACCAGCTGGTGTGAATTGATGAAATCCCTGGGCTGCAGCAGCGTGGTCACAGGAAGCGTTGAAGCGATGAAGGCATAGGTCAGCAGGATTATCGACCAGACTCCGGTGGGCGGGATCCCTGCGATTGCTGGCATCTTGAGGGGTACGTATGCACCGATAACCACCGTGACATACATGGCGATAACCGCGATGATCGACCAGGTCATCACATTGGCGCCTTTTTTATAGATGAGGTATCCCAGGTACACCGCTATGGGCAGCTCAAGCCAGACAGGGATTACCGACTGCGGGTACATGTTGAAGATGACAGCAATCACCAGGCCGAACACAGCGATCACGATCCACAGTTCCAGGAACACGATCAGGAAGAAGAAAATCTTGGTGCGGTTGTTGATATATTTTGCCGTGTACTCCGAGATCGATTTGCCCTGATTGCGCATGGATATAACCAGGGCACCGAAATCATGGACCGCCCCCATGATAATACTGCCGAGGAAGACCCATAAAAGTGCCGGAACCCATCCCCAGATAATGGCGATGGCCGGACCCACAATTGGCCCTGTGCCGGCGATGGATGTGAAATGATGCCCGAAGATGACCTCCTTTTTCGTGGGGACATAGTCGACGCCATCCTCCAATTCCTGGGCCGGGGTCCTGGTGGCGGCCGAGAGCTTGAATATCTTGCTGCCGATAAACTGGCCGTAGAACTTATACATGATGATGTAGCCCGCGAAAGCCAGAACCATGATCAATAAAGCCTGCATAGATACACCTCCTTAAAGATTGAATTGCGCCCTGTACATCTTAACCGGTTATACAATGTTCCTGTATGAACCCTGTGCAGAATTGACGGGCTGATGACACAAGGTGGAGTGGCTATGAAGACACAATTCTGCTGTATGATTGTATAGTCCGGCATACTACACCTGCAGCTATGTATGACTCGAAAGTAACCAGACAGCCCCAGTAATTACAGTCCAAAACAGATCCTTTCTAATGCGCAGGTCTACTCGTGGTGTACGGATTCCGTGATGAAGGATTGCACAAGATTCTGCCACAGGATCGTGCAGAATACAAGTATATGTTTACAAGGATTATGGCACGTGCTCCCTGGTGGTCGGTTCAGATCAGTTTGTCAGGTCTGCGCATACCCATCGGAATCAGAGCCCTCGGGAAAGGGGAGGATCGCTTCAAGGAGAAGTCCCCTCAGGCCACCTCAAACACAATATCCTGTGCCCCCTGCCAGAGCACCAGCTCTCCCAACTCCTGCAAGTGCTCTTTGCCCTGAACAACAGTGAGGAAATGGCTGCCGGCTAGTTGTCCGAGTTTGCTGGCAAAGCACGTCGCCCCGTAGGGGAACAGGATTTCTGTTTCGCTGTATCCGCCGGGGTAAAAAAGGATTTCTCCCGGGGAGGGATAGCTTGTGGGGTTTTCAAGACCGACATCGAGGTTGAACTCACCCAGAGGGATCCAACAGGCTTCACCGCTCCATCGGGCATGAATAAGCTTCTGCCTGTATGGGAGCAGAGTGAGGAATTTTGAGCAGGTATGCGGTGCGCGTTCATGCTCCATGCACGCATAGAATTCAAATGATGCCACCCGTATCCGCAACGTTTTCATGGTTCCTCCTCCTGTATCGTTATTCGGGCACGTTCAGGGCCTTTAGTATAGCAGATCTTTTTGTCTTCACGCCATGCCGAGGAACAGGACGAATACCACCCCCGTGATAAGAGAGAAGATTGTTTTATGATTATCCACAGAGCAGGATGTGGGTATCAGTTCATCCGCAGTGATGTAGATCATCAACCCTGCGGTTGCGCCGATAATGAATCCGATGACCTGCTCTGGAATGTTGAGGAAGAGATATCTCGCGAGCAGGTAGCCGACGAGTATGGGTATTGCCGTTGATGAGGATGCAACGAATGATTTCAGACGGTTGCCTGTGACATGATAAAAGGGCGCGGATGTGCAGATCCCTTCGGGGATATTATGAATGGATATGGCAAGGGCCACTGCTATGGATATTTTGATATCAGAGACAGCCCCCACCGCAATGGCCATTCCCTCGGGGAAATTGTGCAGGAATATTCCCAGGATCAGGTATGTCGAGGTCCTCTGGAGATTACGTCCCTGTTCCTGGGTACACAATTCCGGGTGAATGTGGGGAATCATGCGGTCCAGCCCGAACATCAGAAAAGATCCGGTAATGACCCCGGCAACACAGATGACCACCGATGACAGGTGAATGCTCTCCGGGATCAGCTCCAGAAAGGAGATCGCGAGCATCACGCCTGCAGCAAAACTGAGCATCGTACAAATGAACGGGAATGATGGTCTCCTCATGACTCCGATTGCAGAACCAAGAACAGGCCCGATCACTGATATGATTACGATAATAATTAGCGGATCCATGGTGATCTTGTCTCCAAACCAGGTATTGTTATTCTCCTCTACCCACTGGTATCCTGTCTATTGCTGAAGGACAGGAGCGACTCTATATTTTCTTTCCGTACTTTTCAAGGTTGATTCACAGCCCCTTGATGATTTCATCACCCGTTGTTATTTCCAGCCGGTTTTTCCTGAAGCTGAAGATTCCCCTGTAAGGAATTATGCACCGGTGTCTAAACCCGACTTGAACAGTGCCGCTGCCAGGCAACTTTCCACCGGGTATATGCCGATTGCTGTTTCGTCAGACAGGACAAGACCCCGATAGCCCATGGTGAGCGCGTCATGCAGATAACACACCTCCGACCTTGTCGGGGTTGGATGAGCAGACATATGTTCCAGCACCTGCCCGGCAAGGTGTACGGGCACAGATACCTGACCGACCTGGTTCGAGAAATTCCGGACTGCCTGGGCCATCTTTTTCAGCCCCATCTCTGCACCGAGGTCTCCCCTGCACAGCCACAGCTCATCCGCCAGGAGGCCAATCCCCAGAGCTTCTTCAAGTGCAGGCTTCCTCTCCAGCTTTGCGATCAGGTATGCGCGGTCACCAAAAAATGCCCGGTATGCTGACATCTCTTCAGTATCCTTCACGTACGAAAGGGCATAACGGATGGAATCGAGGTGTCTTGTCTGTTCCAGGATCTCCTGATCTTTGACATTCAAGGTTTCTTTGCGATACTCGGACGACGTGAACGTGATCCCCTTTCTCGGAGAAATCAGACCTCCTTTTGTAACGCTCGCCTGTATCGAGTCGGTCCCGACCACTTCCACCACGAGGTAACTCTTTGCATCGTTTAAAACAATTTCACCGCTGGACAGAGGTGCTGCCTTGAAGAAGTCCTGGTGGGGGACCGGCAATACCCCTTTTTTATCAGACGATGAAGCACAGACAAGCTCGATCCTCTGACCACATTCGAGATCAACAGGAGGGAAGTCTCCCAAACGCCATTTGCTTCCCTGAAGATCAAGCACGAGCGGCACTTGCCCATCAAGACTTTCCAGAAAGGGGATGAGCCTGTCCAACCACCGGTGAAGCTGCTCCATGGTAAGGTGGGAGGTGTTCAGGCGAAACCCGCTCGCCCCGCAGCTAAGCAGATCTTTCCACATGGATGTTGCCTC
>DAISYU010000141.1:6698-7871 GCA_036825155.1 Thermodesulfobacteriota bacterium
CTCCTTCACCAGCGGATGGTTCCCCATACAACGAGGGCAGCCTTCGATTGTTGCAGGCCATGTGGTTCAGGGCCGGGGTGAAATGTATCAGGTATAGACGACGAATGCCGATTTATCGGCCCCGCAGTCCGGGCACACCCAGTTATCCGGGAGTTTATCAAACGGAGTCCCCGGAGGGATTGCACTGGTGGGGTCGCCTTGTGACGGATCATAAATATATCCGCACACCGTACATACATACCGTTCCATGGGGACGCTTTGTGTATCAGGTGCCTGTGCCCGGATGGTAAACAGCGAGCCCGATGCCGTGCTCAGCAGCAGGGCAATGGAAAAACACTTGAGAAACCCTCGCCTGGTAATGCCGTTGATCTGCATTTTCTTCCCCCCTTTGGCTGATCAAATTCATCTGTGATGAGCCAGAAATGAAAACTAACTTCCCCGTATTTGTGTAAATAACGATGGAGTTGCGGGATGCAAGTCACAGCTTTTTTCTGTTACGATATGAAGCCTTTCCATACGATGAATAGTGTGTAAGTATCTGTAAAAGTCTCTCTGCATACGTTAGCCGGAGGATGAGCAATGGATGAAAACAGGGAAGGAAAGGACGGGGTGACGTTCACAGGACCTCACCGGTTTGCAATGGAGAGCTGGATCTCTGCGGCTCCGTTTGAACGGCTCCTGCATATGGAAATCGTCGAAGCTGCAGACGGCAGGGCGGTCTTGACCATGCCGTTTCTCTTTGACCTGGCCCAGGGAGCCGGGATAATGCATGGAGGCGCATTGCTCAGCCTGGCGGATACGGCGGTGGTCATGGCGATAAAAAGCCTGATCCCGCCAAAGACCCATTTCGGAACCATCTCGGTGGAGGCAAAATTTCTCTACCCGGTCAAGCAGGGCATTGTCACTGCAAAAGCGCTCGTTATGGGCCGGCAGGACAGAATCCTTACGGGTCAGGCAACCGTGTACAATGAAGAGGACCGGCCGGTATTGGAGTTCCAGTCCACCTTTAAGATCGCCAGGGACAGTAATGTCCGCGGTATCACCTTTGGCGAGTCCTGATCCGCACCTGACAGGAGCATGAAACAATCTATCAGCTTGGGCCAGCTTTCGGACAGGCAAAGATTAAGCATTTGAATCCGTCCGCCGCGGCGGATCGCGTACGCTTCCCGCTTC
>DAISYU010000142.1:0-7788 GCA_036825155.1 Thermodesulfobacteriota bacterium
TGTCGCCATAGAGCTTCTCGGTGTGAAAGAGCATGGTGCCGAAATGAACAAGGTGGCCATTGGACTCAAGTTCCCTGACAAGCTCGCGGGGAAAGGGGTTGATATCGGTGGCAAAACCGAACTGCCAGGGGATCACAACCAGCTGAATACCGGAGTCTTTGAATGCCTCGGCAGCTGATCTGGCGGTCTCGCCCCTGGTGGAGGCCAGTACGATCTTTCTGATTCCCAGGGCCTGTGCCTTTTCTTTTACCAGGGCAAGAACTTCATCTGTATTGACCTGGCCTTCCTGTTCAAAATACGTGATCTTGTCTTCCATTACTGCCTCCGTTCCCGGGGTTAGCCCCCGGGAGGTAGTATCCTGTCCTTTGAAAATGAATGTTACTGTATCGGGTGTGCCTTGATGAATCCCAGTACATCCTCTGCGAGACGCCCGGGAGCCTCAAGTGCCGTCATATGCCCGATCCCCTTGTACTCGATGAGCTCTGCTCCGGGTATCTCCGCTGCCATGAGCCTGCTTGATTCGATGAACAGGTCGTCTTTTTCCCCGTAGACGACAAGCACCGGGCATTGCATGTTTCTCAGATCTTCTACACGTGGATCTGGATCGGTATAAAACGAACGGATAAAGGCCGCTATGATGTTCCGGTCTCCCCGCTGCGCCATCTCGTGGGCTGCGGCCATGATCTTTTCGGTGTTGTCCGACTCCACAATGCCGCGGAAAAACGGCCCGGGGTTTATCTTGAGCCCTGCGATAATTTCCTCCCAGTCGTACTTTTCAAACCACCGTGCAAACTTGTGATGAAACTGCCGGATGGTTTCTAAGTCTCCGGGGATTGGGGAGGTGAAGGAACCTGTGTTGGTGAGAATCAGGGTTGCGAAACGGCCGGCATCATTCATGGCATGCCTGACTGCGGCAAAGCCCCCGGTGGAATGCGTCAGGAGATGAAAGCGCTCCAGACCCAGGTGGTCTGCCAGTGCTATGATATCATTGCCGATCGTCTCTGCGTCAAAACCGAACGGCTCCCCGGTGACAACCGTGTACCCGTGTGCCCGCATATCCATGGCAATAAACCGGCAGTGCCTCGCGAGTGTATCTGAAACAGATTTCCAGTACAGGGTGTTTTCGATGAGACCGTGCAGGGCGATGACCGGCTCACCCATGCCCGTGTCTTCAAAGTAAATCCGTGCGGTATCAGTGGTAAAGAATGCCATAGCCCCAAAGCCCTCCTTATATGAATATCATGCCTGCACGCGAAAAGTATTCCCGGGGAAGATATCCTTTCCGGGTAGTGTGTGCTGTCTGCAAAGGCCCCCGTGCATCAATGGAACGGGTCAGATCATGCCAGCAGCCACCTGATTGCAGATTCCTCATCTCGGAATATTTTTATATTGAAATTATTGTTCTGCCACAGGACCTCGATGAAATCATGCGAATGGTCGTCGGGGAGGGTGAGCATTGCGATTTTTGATGCCCGATCGATCCCCAGCCCGTGGACGGTCTTGTAAGCTGACAGGTACTGGTTTGTCGGCTTTTCGATACACCTGACCTGCCGTAAATCGTGCAGATAGCGGGATATCCCGTGTTTTGCCCCGAAATCTGACGCGTCCTTGTTTGCACCTTCTCCTATTTCGGTTGTGATATCAGAGAGAAACCTGACAATAATGTATGAACCGTCTTGAGAGATCTGTAAGTCATAATCCATAGTAGCCTCCGAATTCGCTCTGTCTAATAACCCTCAGTCGATGTCCTTTTAGTGAAATAACCTTTACCTATACCTTGTAGATCTCGATAAGCCTTCGTTCTACCTCTCCCTCGATCTTGGCAATGATCTCCACGTGGTCTGCTATGGTGGAATTTTTGAGTTTGTGTCGAAGAAGCTCGTCCACCTGGAATATCCCTGCCGAGTTTGCAAGCGTGATCACCAGCCTGACCGGCCTTTCATCTCCGGGTTCTATATCAACGGAATCCACCGCCTTGGCCGAGACGGAGTGAATATTCACGTTCCCGGTCTCGAACGGAATGCGTGATCTGCCTTCTGTCATGTCGAGCGCATCAGCCACTTTGAGTACCCCCGCTTCTATGGTCAGACAGGTCTCTTTTGCATTATGAGAAATAATAGCATGCATTACCTCGGATGCAATAATTGTCAGGGCAGGTTCTTCATAAATGCCCCTCAGCAGTTCACGGGATTTCGGATATGCGAGAAAGATGCTGTAGCGTTCGTGATCGTTGCGGTGCGCGGAGATCCCGATATCGTGAAGACATGCGGCAAGAACGACGATCACCTCTGCATCGTCCGTTTCCATGCCGTGGTCCTTCACCACGCTGGGTTCGACGCCGCCTTTGATAAGAAGACGCAGTATGCGAAGCGCCGCATTGGAAACGATGCGGATATGGATCTCGCCGTGGTCGCTGATGCCGCTGCGGTCAACTGCATTGATATTGGCGCATTTCCACAACTGCAGGAGCTCCGCATCCTCTTCGATACGAGCGAGCAGCTGCTTCAGTTTTGTGTTCTTCTTCGTTGGTATGTGAAAACTCATAGATCTCCTGTTTGTTCCATCATCTCAATTTCCTCCGGGATATAACGCCCTGTATGGTTCATCATTCCTTCCTGTTGCAGGTTTAGAGCGACTTCGGAACGCTTACCAGAGGAGGCTCGATGTTGCAAGCAGCTATATCCATTCTATTTTGTTCATGGTGATTTCATCTTCAACGTCACCGGTGTTGGGTACACCCGCAGGTTCTATCAGGAGTGCCTTGTACCCTTCTTGTGAAGCCGGTTTGTGCTCCACTCCCTTAGGGATGACAATCATCTCTCCGGGGCATAATTCAATCACCTCGTCCCTGAAATTCATCTGCATTTTTCCATCCAGGATTATGAACGTTTCATCAGTATCAGGATGACTGTGCCAGATGAACTCACCTTTGAATCTCACGATCTTGAATTCGTAATCGTTCATCATGGCTATGATCCGGACTGAATAGTCCTCATCCGGGAGTTTCGAGAACTTTTCCATAAAATTGATCTTTGATGGTTTCATGTGTCTTCCCCTCGTTCTTCACAGTCTTTCCGTTATGATGGTTTGCGACTCAGCGACAAGGCTTTGATAATAGGTGCAGAATCACGTTCCCAGGTCTTTCAGATATGCAGGGGCCTTGGGGCCATTATGGAAGCCGCCATATCATTTGCCTGACGGGTAATACTCTGCAGCGAACTGAACGATACCTGCAGCCTGTTCACCGGCACAGCTCTCGATGAAGGCGAGCATGGCATCCATTCCCGCTGATACGCCTGCTGCAGACCAGATGTTACCGTCGTGGATAAAACGCTCCTCCACAACGGTAACATCACCAAGAGCACGTAACCTGTCGAGAGAATTCCAGTGTGTGGTGGCTTTTTTCCCGGACAGGAGTCCGGCACGATGCACCAGGAAAGAACCCGTGCAAACGGAAAGTACTGCCTTGCATGATTTCGCCTGCTCTGCGATGAAACGGACAACGTCCTGATTATCGACCTCTTTTCTCGTTCCCTCACCGCCGGGGACCAGGAGAAAGTCCAGGGAAGGGCACTGTTCGAAAGAAACATGGGGATTGACTATCAGGCCCTTTGCGCATGGTATCGGGTCAGTTGATTGCGCCACGATAAGACAATTCTCCGGTCCGCCTGCAAATTTTCTCCACATGCCGAGAAATTCCCATGGGCCTATAAAATCAAGTTCCTCAACACCTTGAAACACGAGAATGCCGAAATTCATCAGATCTCCTTCTTTGCAGTTTGTATGGGATTTTCCCTGATTTTGGCTAGGGTAGATGTTTTTCTCTCTGTTTGTAATCCAGTGTCCTCTTGACAGCCGGGCGCAGGAATCTCGATATGGTCAGCCGATCCACCAGGCCGGGGGCAATCAGCTTGAGCAAGAGAGCCGGCAAGCCGGGCCGCATCACAACCTGCCGTTTACGCCGCCTGGCCGCTTTGAGAACAATCTGCGCACACTCATCGGCGCTCATGGTGTGCTCGGTATAGAAGGCACGACCGGCAGGCCCTTCAGGTTTTCCGTCCTTGTCCATGAACCGCTCGTGGAATTCTGTAACCACCAGGGAAGGGCAGATGACAGTCACACTGACTCCTGACTGTTCCACTTCCATGCGCAGTGAATCAGAGAATCCTGTCATAGCGAACTTGCTGGCAACGTAGGACGTGTTGAACGGGATTGCCAGCAACCCGGCCAGGCTCGAGATGTTCACGATCCGCCCTCCGGTTTTTTTAAGGGAGGGGAGTGCATAGAAGGTGCAATAGACAGCACCATAGAAATTCACGTCGAGGACCTGCTTGAACAGGCGCAGGTCCGGCAGGTCTTCCAGTTTGCTGACAACGTCCACACCTGCATTGTTCACCAGTGTGTCGATGCGGCCATATACATCTTTGGTGCGTTGGATCAATGCCCTGCACTGAGCTTCATCAGACACGTCAGTGGGTATGGCTTGGGCTCTGCCCCCGCGTTGTCGGCACACTTTGGCCAATGCATCGATGCGTGGGGCATTTCTTGCGGCAAGGGCCAGCCAGGCCCCCTCATCCGCCAGCCGAAGGGCCAATGCCCTGCCGATCCCGCTCGATGCACCCGTAATGATGACAGCATTTTCTCTGAAGGTCTTCTTCATTCAATATAGGAAATTAGGCGACATTCTATTTTATTCAAGTGCCATATCTCTTCAGCAAGGGTTATTCGCTTTGTCTTAGCTACAACTCTTTTTTGTAGATGATCTCGTGCGCTCTGTATCCGATCCGCTCATACGCTTCACGGGCCAATGCGTTTTTCTCAAGAACCGTCAGCTTAAGTGGCTGGTTATCTCATAGACTCACAGCTCCATTTCAGTTCTGAACGCGATCGTGGCATCTCCACCCACTTGAACCTTGCATGGTTTTCCATCCTCGACCTCGACAGTGACCGTGACAATTCCAGGCCGTCCAAGAGCCTCACCCTGTTTTGCCCTGAACGTGATGGATCCACCCGGGGCCTCCAGGATATGATGGTGCACCAGATATGCTCCAAGAGGCCCGTTTGCGTTTCCAGTAACGGGATCTTCCGGGATGCCTATGGCCGGAGCAAACATTCTGCCATGGGTAAGGATATCATGGTCGTCGGAATCAAGGGTGAATACGAAATAACCGTTGCACCCAATTTCCCTGCTTGTATCTGTCAAACGCCCCAGGTCCGGCTGGAGGGAATTCAGGGTATCCCTGCTTCTGATTCCCACCATGACCTTCGAGTGCCCGGTAGAGGCTATCTGTACAGGGCATTGTTGGTCAAGATCATGAGAAGACAGACCGAGTGCACCAAGGATATCGTTTTTGATCTCCTCACCAAAAGGATCTGATATCTCAACGCCGCCCTGCGTCATAATGATCCTGCATCCGGAATCTGCCTGTATTATGTCCACCGGTAGAATGCCTATTCCGATGCGTTGCCGGATTGTGCATGAGGGAAGGTCATTTTCCATGGCGCGGACATAGTGCGCGGATATCGTGGCATGTCCACACGAAGGAACCTCGGTTGTCGGTGTGAAGAAGCGGATCCACACATCATGATCAGGTGCGCTCGGAGAGAGGATGAAGGCTGTCTCGGCATTGTTCAGCTCACGGGCAATTGCCTGCATCTGAGATTCCGTGAGCCCGTCGGCATTTGCAACGACCCCTGCCGGATTCCCCTCGAACCGGTTTTTTGTAAAGGCATCAACCTGGTAAATGCGATATCTGCTCACTTGTTGTGTCTCCTTGAGTAATTTAGGTACGAAATAGGATTTGGGGTTGCCCGTTTGATTCGTCAACTCCCTCCTTCTTTAACAGCGAGCACAGCAGCTATCTGCTGTGCATCAGTTTCTCGTGTGTCTAGGATAATCATATCTTAGCAAGACCTGATCCCATTCTTTTATTCTGATCTACTTCGGATTATACCCTATCGTGAACATCCAGCCCTTCATGTTGTCAGCCCATAACACCTGACAGCTCAGACGGATGTACCCAAACATGGTTTGTCTCCATTTCAGAGGCAGCTCACCACCTATACCTGCCTGATATGAGCTTGTATATCCAAGCGTGCGCCGGTTTTCGCCAAAGAAATTATTGGCGCCGAGCAACAGTACAAAATCCAGGCGTTGTTCATTGATCACCAGATTCGTCGGGAAGATCATATCCGCTTTCAGCGCCAGCATGTTGGCATGTTCGATAAATGTGACTGCCGAATCACTCTCGTTGAAGGAATCTACAATGACATGATAGACATCTGCCTTGACACTGCTGGCACGATCGAGCAATGTCCAGTCATAACTCAGCCCAAGCCCCAGATTATAGACACTGGCATTGGTCTTCCAGTTAAATAATGTCCCCTCATACAGATCCTTGATCAGATTGGTCTGTGCACCGTTGTAGCTGGCGCGATTCTCCATCTTTGCTATACCTGCCCGCATGCTGGGGGTGAATCGCAAATGGTTCGATACATTATATTCATACAAAAGTCCCACCCCTGCGCCGTATGTGTTCCAACGAGCGTCAATATTTTCCCCGGGATCCGGGAAGGTCGGTATGATTTCTTCGGTACGTTGATAAGCTGCGGCAACCTCAAGCTGCATGCGATAATCTGCTTTTTGCACCAGGTCAATGTGATAAGGAAGTCGGCCGATTGCAATGTCCACATCCGGGCCACCTTTGTTCTGGATGGTGTAATTGGCGGCTGCAAAATCCGGAGACAGGGTCATCAAAAACATGAAAGCATAATCCACCCCGAGATCGGTTGCACCATCCTGGTTTGCGCCAAACACTGCTCCATCAAGACACATCATCGACAGAAGGCATATGATAACGCAGTGTAAGTTTTTTAGGCGAATACACATTTTCTGATATAGTATTTTATTGGAGTCATGCCGGGTATGGACACTGCTATTTCATTGTTTCCAGTAACTCGATCAGTACATGGTTTACGCTATCGAGGCGAATCAGTCCATAGCGCGGGTATTCGAGGTCGAGGATGAGATACAGGACACATGCGGTGATCGCAGCCATTATGATGTAGTAGTAGAGACCAGGGTGCTTGGACGTACTAGCTCTGTAGCCCGTCAATCCGGCGCATGCGAGCGCGATTGCAAACAGGATAGCGAAGATGAGCATTGGCGGATGTGTCTGTATGGCGACAGTTCGAGCAGTCACGAGGTCAAACATCTCGTTGAGTGCGGGCAGAAGTAACATGCGTGCGGACTGATATTCCGGACCGACGCTGGCTGCCAATGCTTTTGCCCAGATTTCCTGCTCAAGTGCGGAGGTTCTGGCAAGTTCGCTTTCTGCCGCTGTAATATCGGTGAGTTTTTCATACAAGGTCGCTCGGGAAGAGGTATACTCCCGGAAATTTTCTCGTAATGATGCTTGAGCATGAGACGGCAACAGATCCAATCGGAGATAAGCTGTGCCTATCGCATTAGCCTCATGAACTATCAACTCGCGCCTCGCATCGAAACGCGTATGCGCATCGGAAAACGTAAATGCGATCAGGAGCCCAAGAAGAGCAAAGGCTGCCCCGATGATCGCCCCGGAAACCTCCGGTGTAGTGTCCTCCTTTTTTAGTCTGCGACGTCCAAGTCGGTAGCAGAGAATGGAGAGTAACGACATCCCCGCGAACAAGGATGTGCACGCTATCTCAACCGTGAGTGTATGGTTCATAGAGTTTCCTCACAGCATTAAAGAGATGTTAAAATGATCTCTTTACCAAAATATAACGTCCTGCTCCCCTTTTGTCCAA
>DAISYU010000143.1:0-7743 GCA_036825155.1 Thermodesulfobacteriota bacterium
TTGTCCGTCAGCATGACGGCAGGGGTGCGTATCAGTTCCCTTAGCAGTCGGGCGATTCTCTTGTCTCGTCGTCGCAGGGTTTCCCTGCGCTCCTGTTCAGGGTGAGGGGGTGATGATCCCTACTGCTGCAACACGGCGGTCTGCTCCGAATAGTTCATGAGATGTGTCTACCATAATAAAGTGCTCTAGACTATACAATAATCATTGACAATATGATATATATAAAATATGATGAAGTCACCCAGAAAAAAGGAGGTTGAGCAATGGAACAGGTCGAGAAGTCAACGGTATTACAGGAGATTCCCTTATCGAAGATTGTGCTGAACAAGTACAATGCAAGGGATTTCGAAGGGGGGATGACGGAGGAGCGAAAGGCTTCATTTGAGTCCCTTGTGAACTCGATACGGATTCACGGAATCCTTCAGCCCATTCTGGTAAGGCCTGTAAATGGGCATTTCGAGGTCATTGCCGGGGAAAGGAGGGTTCGGGCTGCACTCCATATCCTCAAGATGGAACAGCTTGCAGACATGGTGATCCCGGCAACGATCAGAGAAGCTGACGATGACGATGCGTACTCCATGATGACCGCTGAGAACTGGGACCGTGAAGACCTGACACCTTTTGAACAGGCCAGGTCCTTCGATGAGTTTCTGAGGAAGCACGGCAACACGGATGATGCGCTCATGGAGTTGTCGTCAAGAGCAGGGATTCCACCTCATGTCATAAGGCACAAGGTGGCTCTCCTTTCTCTGCCAGTGGAGATCGTCAACGCATGGCAGAAGGATCAGATTACACAGGCCCATGTTGAGCAGTTCATGCGCCTCTCGGACGAGCGTGAGAAGTGCCTGAAGCTCCTGACGTCATGCATCCGGGACAGGCTGACAGTCCGTGAGCTTCGTGATGCCATCTTCAGGGACACGCCTGAGTTGAAACATGCAAAGTTCGACACCACGAAGTGTCAGGCTTGTCAGAGCAATTCCGGCCTTCAGCACACCCTTTTCTCGGATGGCGACAAGGCAGTCTGCTTGTCTCCCAAGTGCTTCACGGAACAGCAGAGGGCATACTTTGCCGAGAACTGGCAGACCTCAAAGGCGAGAGAGGCATTTCAGACCAATGGTTTCCGGTTCCTCCATGAGATCAATCCCAACTCGGTGATCCAGATCAAGGCAGAGATCAAGGATCGTTGCAAGACCTGTCCCGAACACCTGACCGTGGTGACACTACAGGCGGGAATCCATAAGGGGATGGAGAGGGTTTGCGGAGGCCCCAAGGACTGTCACGCGGAATTGTACCTCCCCAAGCCCAAATCACAGGAGAAGGCAGAGGGCAAGAAGGCTTCCGAGAAAATCTCTGAGAGTAAGGGGTCGGTCATGGAGAAGCGCTCTGCCCCGGCTTCAACGACAACATGCGGTGGCAGATCGAAGGATGCCGATGCTCAGGCAGAAAAGAGGTCGGCAAGGCGAGGCCTGCTGTACATGGAGCGGTTTCTTGAGGCGACACTGCCAGAGAGGATTGCCGAGCTGAACGCAACAGGGGAGAAGGCCGTGAGGTTGGCAATTGCTGCCCTGATCCTTGGGGATCATGATGTGGAGAACCTCTACACACAGACATTCATGGGGAAGACTGCCCCGAGAAAGGAACAGGTTGTGGAGCATGTCTTCGGGATAGCCAATGACAGGCTGCTCCCCCTGCTCAAGGAGCTTGCCGTTGTACCCATCATGAACGGAGTGGCGAAGGAAGAGGGGGGGTGTGTGAGCTATTCCTCCAATCCCAGGGTTCGCCTTTTCATTGCAAGCCAATTGGGGGTCGATCTGGAGAAGGAATTCATTCTCACGCCTCAGTATCTCGAAAGCATGACCAAGGATGAGATCGTAAAGGTCTGCGAGTCCCTTGGTCTGTGGGAAGACCCTCAGGTGAGAGCGTACAAGGAGAAGCACTTCTCTAAGAAAGCCCTCATGTCCCTGAAGAAGTCGGAGTTGCTGGACTGCATGGTCAAGAGTGGTGCGGAACTCAAGGGGCGCACCCCTGTCGAAGTCATACAGGCTTCCAAGAAGTAGGGAAGGGCAGGAACAGGGATCATGTACTCAAACCCCATTGCGAACAACATCTGCAAGAGGATAGAAGGGCTTCGGCCCTTCATCCCTGCCAAGGTGGAAAAGAAGACCATATACTTCCGTGATGTTCTCAGGCCGTATGAAGAGGTATTCCCCGAATGGGCCGTTCATGAGAAGACCGTCATGTCCGGAGTCAACATGGAAAGCAAAGCTAGAGTTGTAAGGCCGTTTTTCCATCAGGTCAGGAGAAAGTCATCCAGAAGGGTCGATATTCAAGCCCTCTTAAAGGCAAAAAATGATCCGAAACCGATCAGGGACATTCGGGTGAACCCTTGTGTCTGGACGAGCATGAAGGCCCTTGCCGATCTCTATGCCGACCTTGAGGATGTGGATATGAACACCCTTCTTGATGTTGAGATCACGGGAGATGGGTTTTCGGATGTGTTCAAGCCACTTTTTGATTACCTTGATAAAGAGTTGCCGGGATGCTCGTTTGAGTTTCAGATGGAGGACTTCATCTATTCGGGCTTGTATGGGTCTGAGTTCCTGAGCTTTTACGTTCCCTGTTTCGATCCGTCAGAGGAATATGCTTGGACGCTTGAGGCGTTCCTATCAGACAGGGAAACCCTCGCAAGGAAAATTGCCTGTGACTATGGCGAGCTTGATGATGAGCAGTTGGCCGAGTACTTCACGGAGGAAGAAGTCGGGGTCATACAGGCAACGGGAGTGGACTTCAGGGTTCTCCTGAACTGCTATGCGGAGAGCAAGAGAGAGAAATCCGTTGATCTGGATGCCCTGTTTTCCTTTCAGGACATATTCACGCCTGTCATAGAGAAACATCCCAAGCTGAAAGAGATGACCTTGGCATTGGTGACTGACATGATGGAGAGCTTCTACATTGAGGAAAAAGCTGACTTTACCATGTACATTGATTACTGCAAAGCCCATGAGGAACTCTGCTGCATGATTCCGCAGGAGGTATGGAACTGGGATGGCCATTATTACACCGAAACGGGAGAACCCGGCCTCGTCATGTTCATCAAGGAGTTGGTGAAAACCTACAAGGAAGAGGCAGAACGGAACAGACCGGAAGATGCTGTAACGGAGGTATGCCATGAGCGAAAGGCCGCATGAAGGTCAGGAGCAGAAGCTCCTGTATACGATAGGGATCTACGAAACCGACACCATTGTAAGTGACCATACCAGTGATAACGGTGCGGTCAGGAGGTTCCTTGTGGCCCCCGAGGACCTGATGAGCTTCTTCCATACCGAGAAGCCTGTCATGACGTTCTATCCCGAGGAAGGGCTCATCATGATGCGCACGGACGGAAAGAACGAGGATATGTTCTACGTCTATCCCCAGACGAGCAAGGCAACAACGATCCTTGTAAAGCGTAAGAAGAAAATAGAGCCGCACAAGGTATATCTGCCAAGCCTTCTGGTGAAGGCCAGGATCGAGCGCCGTTCAGGGAGGAAGGCTGTAAGGAGCATAGATGTCTGGTGCTATCAGGGAACAAAGCTCAACGAAGAAACGGCCCTCTATGAGTTGCCTCTGCCGAATACGAGCGAATCGAGCGTATGTCTCGGCAATGTGGACAAGGTTGTCGAGGGCAAGGTCAGGGACGCTGTATGGAGCATCCTGGTGGATACCGTCTTCAACAACCACCACGATCTTGTCACGAAGGACAGGATACCATTCGAGGAATACTACGAGAAATCGAAGGGAAGAGTAAAGATCAGTGATCTGCGAAAGCTCTGCAAAGCGACTGATGTTTTATCTAAGAAGGGCAGGGGTGGGATGCAATTATTTTAATGAAAATATCAATTAGTCATTGACACTATGATATATATTATATATAGATAAAGCATGAGGCGAACAAAGATAACAGAGCAAAAAACCAAGACATTTCTTGCCCCTGCTGTTCGTTCAATTCGGATAGTCGGATGCGGCGGCACGGGGAGCTATCTGGCGCAGGGTCTTGCGAAACTGCTTGCGGGCTATGGGATCGCTGAAATGGAAGTGAAGCTCGTTGATCCCGATGTTGTTGAGGAAAAGAACTGCAAGCGACAGAATTTCAAGCCTTGGGAAGTGGGCATGAACAAGGCAGAGGCCCTTGCGCTGCGCTTGTCGGAGGAGTTTGGGAATGAAGCGGATGATGGGCAAAATGCCTCTCCACGATTTGTGGCTTATCCCTGTCTTGGAGAGAAGGTACAGTCCTCATATGGCGAACTGATCATCACCTGCGTGGATAATATCAGCGCACGAAAGCATTACAGGGGGAGCGACCTTTGGATGGATTTGGGCAACGGGGTATCTCAGGGACAGGTGATATTCGGCACGGCACAAGACGAACGAGTCATTCAGAGCGAGCTTAACGATTGGAAGAAGACCCCCATTGTAAAGGCATTGCCGAATCCATATCTCAAAACAGGGCTGAAGAACCTCAAGGACAAGAAGACAAAGAAGAGGGCGGTGAGCTGCGCAGACATGCCTTTTGACGAGCAAGGGATATTCGTCAACGAACTGGCGGCACAGGCAGGGCTGAATATTCTTCACCAGATTCTCGTCAAGGGCACGGTCAGCTGTCCTGCGATCTATTTCGATGCCGAGTATCCAAGGATGATTCCTGCCGCAATAACGAAAGAGTACATGACGCTATAAGCGTCCGAAGAAATAAAGGAGGTTTATCATGTCAGCAGGGTCGGAAAATCTCGTTATCCTCATCGGGAGGGCAGGGAAAGACCCAGATATGCGCTTCACACCGGGGGGAAAGGCGGTCACAACTCTGTCCCTTGCCACCAATGAGAACTGGACGGATCAGAACGGTGAGCGGCAGCAGAGGACGGAGTGGCATCGCCTTGTATTCTGGCACACCAATGCGGAAAACTGTGCCAAGCTCGTAACCAAGGGGAGACAGCTCTACATCATCGGGAGGCTCCAGACGAGGTCGTGGGAAGACCGGAATGGAAACAAGCGGTATGTCACCGAGATCCACGTCACCAAGTGGCAGCTTCTGGACAGCATGAACAGGAGCGAGGAAGAGGGCACGAAGACCGGCACCCGTGAAGATTCACATGACGGTTCCCTGGATGCTTCCGGTAGCGATCCGGATTATCTGCAGGATATCCCATTCTGAGAAAACTGCAAAATAACAGGAGGTTGAGCGATGGCTGAAGTAAGAGTTCAGGTGGCATTTCATTTCAAGATCGACCCGGCGAGGCAGAACATCGGGCTTATTGAATACCCTGATACGGTTATGAAAACCGTGTCTGTTGGGGAAGAAGTTGTTCCTTCAAAGCTGTCCTTTATCGAGGCGTTCACGGGGGATGACAAGGCGATCATCGAGGAAAAGCTCATGGCACTGGTTGAGGAATCCCTGTGTACGGCAAGACCCACAGAGAAGAAGCCTGTGGATGAAGCGACCACAGGAACTTCTTCATCCTGTTCGGATAAGGGCAATACCGGCAAGAGTGATCCTGGTTCCTGCGACTCATCCTGTGAAAAAATGGAGAGCGCAGAAATGAGCCTGTTCTAGAAAGGGAGGTTGAGCATGGCAACAAATATGGTCATCAAGTGGAAAGGGAAGGCCTTCGAGGTCCCGGTAGGGTTCACCATAGAGGAATACAGGGAGTCGCTTGCGTCTGCGATCCCCGAGACTATCAATGCCCAACTTATCAAGGAGTCGGAGGGCGTGTACACCCTTAAACCCGTATATTTCGAGAAGGGGTGAATCCCCTTCTCTTCGCATGGTGCAAAGGATGAGCGACAAACTTCCGTGGACACTCAGGCGATTCGCCCGGTTCATCGAAGGGATTGAGGACTATCGCAGCGATGGGCCAGATGGTGACGGATTCTGGATACACCTCAAGCCGGGGCATATCAACAAGGCTCATGAAGTCCACGTGATACATGAGGACAACATTACGCAGTGTATCCCCCTGTTTGATTTTGTGGAACCGTACCAATGCGCCGAGTGCCTCAGGCTGAAGGGCGCCGCTCCAGGTAAAGCCGGGGATAAGGATTCATGGCCTCTGAATTTTCTGGATACTCATGGGCATAACTATTATTGAAAGCACGGCAGCGAAAGCTCAACCATAGGCAGGACATGTGAACATGTATGGAGAGTCGGATAACAGCAATGAATGGAGGGACACCATGATGGAAGCGAAGAGAGAGGAAGAAGTTCCCGTACAAGATGAAGCCCTGATTGTCGGCTCACCCCGGGTAGAGATGTTCCATTTCGGGGAGGCCTCGATAAGGGTGAGAGAGAACGAGGTGAATGCCTGGACCTGTTCCACAGGTGAAACGGTGATAGGGATGGTCAGGTATAACCCGAAGAGGAAGCATGAGAATAGCAAGGGGAAGAAGGACTTTGGGTTCAGTGCGTATCATGCGTCAGATGGCAGACCGGACGGCCATGATGCCACGGGGATCAATATATATCCTTCCTTGCGCGGTGCGGTTCAGGCGGTTGTCGCATGTCATTACAGCGGCAAGGTCTACACCTATATCCGGGATAACATCTGTGTTCTTGATGGCAAGGTAGTCCCTGAGGCCGTGTACAAAGGTCGACAGGTATTAAAGAAGACATTGAGCTGAGTTCAGTTGTGTGAGAAATGGTATGCATATGATCCAGAAGGCACTCTTATCCACGGAGAAGACCGTGAAGTTTTACGAAGAGAGGTTCCCCTCGGTCGGGCAGGGTGCCAGCCATGTGATCAATGCTGTTCCTTTTCTTTATGCAGAGGTGCTGCGCACCCTGATGGCGAGGTTCGGGAAAAGATCCATCTCAAGGTTCTTCGAAAAGGTGACATTCAGGAGCAAAAGCCGGATTCCCACAGGGGAGCATGTGTGCGTGGTTCCTGTGAAGCTGAAGGTGGATAGGGAAATCATAGGATTGCCATTGTTCTCCAGGGTGGTCCTTGAGATCTGGCACCTTGGTGCCACCGGCGGCACTTCCGGCAAGAACTTCATGGATGAAAGGAAAACCAAGCTGTTCAAGCCCGAGATCACTGAGCTGTCCAGGGTGTTTTACGAGCGATATTTCGAGAATGTGTACAAGGGTGCACTCTTTGTCTGTGAGCAGTTTCCCTTCTGGTACGAGGATGCCATGGGCAGGGTTCATCCCGGGATGGTCAATAAAATAGGGAAGCTCTTTGAAAACACACTGCTTGACCAGCCCGAGCTTGCCGGCAGCTACATACTTGCTGATTTGGATGGAGCGGACAAGAAGCTTTCAGTTGAGATTGGCGGGCTGGATGTATTCGAGCGTGCATGTCTTGAGATCCGAGCGGCTGGGATGAACGCAAAGGGACTCAGGAAGAGCAAGGAAAGGATGGTGCGGGTCCTGCCGGATGTGCGCAGGAGCACCGTTGAGCAGATAGCGAGGTACTTCCCTTCGCCGCAGAGCGGTGTGGAGACCCTGATCGAGGCCTTTCCCGTACTTTTAGAGAGAACAGTCGTCGAGGAGATCGAGGCGCTTTTCACCCAGGACGAGCTTGAATACATCAAGAAGACGATGGGCATGGTGAGAATGGTGAAGAAAGATGCGAAAAGGGGGAAGCCGCTGGGGAACACTGCTGGCGGCCTATTGATCCCTGCCTGTCGCATGAGAAGCGAGCTCGAGGGACAGGAGATCGATCAGCTCCTTGGCAAGCTGAATCATATATCGCCTTTTGCAAGGATGTG
>DAISYU010000144.1:0-7652 GCA_036825155.1 Thermodesulfobacteriota bacterium
CACTGCGATCTCTCCTGCATCATGTAACTGCAGTACCTCAGCAAACCGCTAGCTCCATTATGCTGATTGATTTTCCAGCAGTTATTTGCAAGTCGAGACCCTGGTGTTTATTATTTTGTATACATTAATACTTTAAAGGAATGTCGAAACATGGCATAGATTACACGCTGAGACGCTTACGAGAAGACGTATGCGATCCGGGGATGAAGAAGCCATGCAAGGCATACGTTTATACGGGAGGATTCGCTATGAAGAAGTCGATAGTATTTGGTCTTGCAATTATTGCAGTCATTATAACTTTTTTTCTCGTGGATCTTCTTTTTTTCCAGAAAAAAGAAGTACCTGAAGTCCCGGAAACGGTATATACACCTAACCAGCTGGAAAGACAGCCGATAAGTGAGCAGAATAGTACGGCGCCGAGGGTAGTCAAAAAGGCAATCATTGAAGATGTCGCGAGAGAGAAAGATTTCGAAGATATCAAACGTGAACTCATGGAGATCTGCCGGGAACTCGATACAAAGGATTACATAAAAGCCCATCACCTGAAACAGGGCACCTACTATGAATTCACCCAGGCACTGGAAAAGCTCGCATACAATCCTCCTGTAATTTCAGGTGAAACAAAGGATCTCTACACCCTGCTCAGCAATGCAGCCCATTTCTACCGGGTAGAAGGTAAGGAGAACATCCTGCTGGTAAAAGATATCCTCAATCATGAACACGACCGTATAGAAGAGCTGATGGCTATTGTATATGAATATCTCATCAAGGGAAGCCAGGAGAAAAAGCTGATGATAAATATCGGTCAGCTCTACGAATATGCCGGTTTCTTTCTGGAGACCCTGGCGGGGAAAGCCTATCTCTATCGTCGTGATTCCACAACGAGAACCCTGACCCTGTACTACTGTGTACTCATTCTTGACAAGGCAAACAAAGACAAGATGAATCCCTATGGCATCGACATCATTCCCCACCTGAGACTTTTGAGAGCGGATCTGAATGCTCATAAGGGGCTTGAAGCAACAAGTCAGTATCTGGCCGTACTGCAGAAGATCGAGGATTCAACGCCCCGATAATGCTGAGCAGGTGGACAGCCCTTAAGAGATGAGTGCTTATGAGCGCAACATTGCGGTTCGTAATTTTTCAGGTAATGATTATTGTGCCTTTTATATCAGGCACGCTTGTTCAGAAAAGACTCGCTTATGGTCCTGAGTCCACGAAGAAACTTATCAGGATAAATCTTATCCTTATTGAGCCCCTTATTGTCCTCTGGAGCATATGGGGACTGCAACTGTCCTGGGATGTCATTATGCTGCCCATCTCAGGGCTCTTTCTTGTTCTTGCAGGGATGGCTTCGGGATGGATTTTTGTTCCGGTATTGAAGTTGAAGGGTAAAGAGCGGGCAAGTTTTCTCATAAGTTCTTCACTTGCAAACCATGGTTTCACGATGGGCGCTTTCTTGTGCTACCTGTTCCTGGGCGAGACAGGGCTCGGTCTTTCCTTTATATTTCTGTCGTATTTCATGCTCTATGTATTCACGGTGATTTTTCCTTATGCACGCATGGTTTCCACATCACAGCGATACAGCCTATCCTTTCTCAGAGATTTTCTGCTGAATCTGCAGAATATGCCGCTTGCGGCAATTGTTGTCGGGCTTGGGCTCCAAGCAGTCCATATTCAGCGGCCGGCGATATACTTTCCCATAGATCTCCTGATCATAGCATCCATAGCACTCTACTACTTTACCCTCGGCATCAATTTTACCACCTCCAATGTCTTTTCTGCTGTTCGTGAAACCCTGGCCTTGAGCGCCATCAAGTTTGTCATGGTTCCCGCAGCCACATTCGTCATCCTCTCCACCGTAAATCTCGACAGCAAGGTGGAAATGGTCATACTCGTTCAGTCGTTCATGCCCGCAGCGATATATTCTGTTGTTGCATCTGTCCTGTTTGACCTCGATACCAGACTCTCATCGAATCTGTTCGTCCTCAACTCGGTTATTTTCCTCGTGCTTGTTCTCCCTTTACTTTTTATCTTCAGGACAGGTATTCTGACTGCACTGATGTAATATAAATTCTGGAGCCGCATATGACACCACACAAGATACAAGCTGCAATGTTTGATTTTGGCGGAGTGCTCGCAGATGAGGGATTCAAGAATGGACTCTACGCAATTGCCAGGAAAAACAATAAAGACCCTGAAGAATTTGCCGCTTTGGCCCGGGAACTCATTCACACCACCGGCTATCTGACCGGAGAGAATGATGAAGCTTCATACTGGGATGCCCTGCGCGCACACACCGGGATTTCAGGAGAAGATCGGGAACTTAGAGGGGAGATCCTCACAAGATTTACCCTGCGGGAATGGATGTTCGATGTGTTGAAGAAGCTCAAGGCTGGTGGAGTCAGGCTTATCATTCTGAGTGACCAGACCAACTGGCTCGATGAGTTGGAAGAGAAACACCATTTTTCTTTTCTGTTCGAGAGGGTCTTCAACAGTTATCACACGGGGAAATGTAAACGGGATCAAACCCTTTTCAAAGATGTGTTGAAGATCCTGAGTCTCGAACCTGCCGAGGTGTTATTTGTGGATGACACAAAAGGTCACGTCGAACGTGCACATGCCGTCGGTCTCAACACGATATGGTTCCAGGGGAAAGATGCATTCCTTACAGGGATGCATGTGTTGTTTCCGGAACTAGTGGATCCGGCATAGAATGTTTTTAAGATACTTCATAGCGTTTCAGTTTCTTGTGCAGTGTCGCACGTGTAATGCCAAGCCGCCGGGCAGCCTCGCTCTTATTACCGCCGCATGATTGCAGGATCTTGAGAATGGTTGCCTTCTCCACTTCATCCAGGGGAAGTTCCGCAGTGATTTCTCTATCGAGCTCCACAGGCTCAATCTCGGATGAAATAATCGGCAGATCCTGCTCTGCGAGATAGGCCGAGCTCGAGAGCACGACAGCAGACTCTATGGTATTCATGATCTCCCGTACATTACCCGGCCAGGCATGCCTGATGATCCTGTCCATGGCCTGAGGGGTAAAACCTTTGATATCTTTATCGTTTTTCTGAGAGAACAGCTTGAGGAAGTGCTCGGCAAGCAGAGGGATGTCTTCTCTGCGTTCCCTCAGCGGTGGAACCCTCAAAGTAATGACATTGAGCCTATAGTAGAGATCTTCCCTGAAATTGCCGTTCTTCACTTCAGTGAGCAGGTCTTTATTGGTGGCGGCAATGAGTCTCACATCGACAAAGATTACATCTTCACCGCCGACACGAGTGAACTCCCGCTCCTGAATCACGCGAAGCAGTTTTGCCTGCATGGCAAGGGACATTTCAGAGATCTCGTCAAGGAAGAGACTTCCCTGATGGGCCTGACGAAACCGTCCTTCTCTGCGTCGGATGGCCCCGGTGAAGGCGCCCTTTTCATGGCCGAAGAGTTCAGATTCAAGCAGCCCCTCGGAGATGGCCGCACAGTTTAATTTTATAAAAGGGTGGTCCTTTCTCGGGCTGTTGAAGTGTATTGCCCCGGCTATCATTTCCTTGCCCGTTCCGCTTTCCCCTGTGATCAGGACCGTTGCATCCGACGAGGCGGCCTTGGATGTGGTCTCGAGAAGGCTCAGCATTGAAGGGCTCTTTCCGATAATGTTTCTGCTGTCAAAGTGATCGCCGATAATCTCCTTCAAGATACGGTTCTCTTCCTTGAGTTTGCTGTGATCCATTGCCTTTTCCATTTTCATGCGCATCTCTTCGAAATCCAGCGGCTTCGTAAGGTATTCATAGGCACCTTTTTTCATGGCCTCGATGGCGGATTCCACAGATGAGTATGCGGTCATGATGATAACCGGAATAGCGGGGTTGATCCCCTTAATCGTCTCAAGCGCTTCAAGGCCGGAGACCTTTACCATCCGAATATCCATGAGGATCAGATCGAAGGGGCTTTTCTGGACCTGAGCGATTGCCGTTGACCCGTCGTCCGCTTCATGGACGCTGTAGCCCCATCCGGAAAGCAGGGTCTTCAGCATGGTGCGATGACCCGTATCATCGTCCACGACAAGAATGTCTTTTCTTTGAACCATCTGTCTTATCCTTTCTCTTTTGTCGGCAAGATAATGGTGAATGTCGTCCCTGAATCCATCTCCGACTCGACAATGACTTCGGCTGCATGCGCCTCAATGATCTTGTGAACAATTGCCAGTCCAAGACCGGTGCCGGAGGGTTTCGTCGTATAGTACGGATCGAAAATATGGCCGATATCTTCCGTGGGGATGCCGTGGCCGGTATCCGACACCTGTATGGAGACATGTGAATTTACCCGGTCCTGTTTGATGTTGATCGTGAGTGTGCCGCCGTGCTCCATGGCTTCTATGGCGTTCAGGTATATGTTGAGCAGGACCTGGCCGATCTTGTCCGCATCTATGTATGCCTGAACCTCATCGGTCGGGAATCCGTCTCTTTCTATCCGGACATTGTTCGTCTGGGCCTGAGAACTGATTATGTCCAGGGAATAATTAACCACATCTACGATATTTACAGACTTTTTCTCTATAGTCATAGGTCGGGCAAACTCCAGAAGCTGCCCGATAACCCGGTTCAGCCTCTCCACTTCCCTGATCATGATATCTGCAGTCTTCTGGTCCTCGGGAATATCCTTGTACCGCTCCTTGAAGTATGTCGCGAACCCCTTGATGGAGCTCAGCGGGTTCCGGATCTCGTGGGCGATACCTGCGGCCAGACTGCCAAGTGAGGCCAGCCGTTCTCTTCGCTGCACCTCTTTTTTCAGATGATCTATTTCAGAGATGTCCCGCAGGAGGATGATGTGGCCGAGGAAGTTGCCCTCGTCATCTTTCAGTATTCCGGCGCTCGCTTCGAACAGGGTTGTTTTGCCGAGTATCGAGCATTGGATCTCTCGGGAAACAATGTCTTCATCGTCCCGGATATCCTCGACAAGTTCAGTTATCTGAGAGGGGAGGATATCCCGGGCCGCTTTTCCGACGGATTCATCCGGTGAGAGTAACAGCACCTTTTCAGAGGCGTCGTTGATGGTCATGATTTTTCCCGCATCATCGATAAAGAGCAGTCCCACCGGCATGTTCTCCACAATATTGTCGGAGAATGCTTTTATGCGGGAAAGGCTTGCCCGAGCCAGGCGGTAGTTTTGCGCGATATTGATGGACACAATCCCTGAAAAGCCGATGAGCAGCAGCGTTATCGCCATGAATATATTGTGCTGCATGTTTTCCCTGTTCGTCTCCTCGATGGGGTCCATATCGAGTCCGACAAAGATTTTAAGCTGCGGCTGCGTTTCTCTCTCGGGAAACATCTTCATATAGAACCAGTCGTTCTGAAACATCATCATCCCCCCCCGGGAGAATTGCCTTGATCCGGAAGGGGTGAACTGTCTATACACCTCGAAAATAGATTTCTTATCGGCTGTAACAAGTTTGCGCATCTGTATCGATTCGCCGATCCCTGAGAAGTCCAGGCCTTTCCGATGTGTTCTTCCTATATACATGGGCTGGTTGTGGGCAACGATTGTGCCCTCGTCATCGGTAATGAGGATGTATAGTATGTCCGGCTGCTCAGCGGTTTCCATGATAAGACGCTGAACCTGGACACCGCTCCAGTTCATACCCATCATGCCGGTTCTCGTGCCTGCCTCAAAGGAGCGTATCAGAGCGGCACCTTTCTCTGTGAGCAGCAAGATCATGTTTTCCTGCTCTCTTTCGATGTTCTTGACTGTTATAAAGGCAAAGATAGGTACCATAATGATAAGTGCACCGATAATCACCCAGGGGGATATTCGTATCCAGCTCTGATCTGTATCTCTCTTCTTCATCATGTCTATACTTTTCTTACGGTTCTGATTCTTCATAGTATTACAATTATTATGCCACGTCATTAATTGCGGTTTTCCGCTTCTTTTCCCTGGTTGTCAGTACTGAACATGTATACTTAATATACAGGTGTATAGGCTGGATGTATAGTAAATATACACTTTGCCCGGAGACAGAATTGATCCCTAAGCAGAATCTGTAAATAAGTTGCCTGAAATCAGATCACTAAGACGTCTTTCAAGGTTTGGCACGCCCATTGCTCTATATGTTGCAGACAACACCACAGCAAAGGAGAAGAAAAATGAAGAAAGCTGTTATTCTCATTGCCGGCATGGCACTAGTTGGTTTCTTCGCTCTTCCTCTGTTTGCCCATGGCCCTGGCTGGGGCGGACACTGGAGGGGCGGCGGATATGGCGATTGCCCGTACTATAACTATGAGGGAAGCAGTCTGACCCAGGAACAGCAGACCGAACTCAATACACTCAGAGACGAGTACCGGGCTACAACCCAGAAGATCAGAGATCAGCTCAGGGAAAAGAACTATGAACTGCGTACCGAGCTGAACAAGACTGAGTTTAATGAGGATAAAGTGAAACAGCTCGGCAAGGAGATCTCAGGACTCAGGACTGATATGGACAGTGCACGTATTGACCATACACTGAAGGTCAAGAAGATAGTCCCTGATGCACAGCTTGGATTCTCCGGCAGAGGCGGCCGGCATATGGGTGAAGCATACTCAGGCTGCTATGGCGGATTCAAAGGCACAGGCCCCAGAGGGACTTTCTAGGAAAACAGCTGCTACTTTATAACCAAAACCTCCTCTTTACGGGATGACGGATCCTATGCCCAGCCGTCATCCCGTTTTTTTATCAGAAATCAAAGGAACGCCTTAAGACATACGAGGGCCGATTGCAGGCTTGAATTCCTGGGATCTCTCTGCTAACTTCGCATGTCGTACTAATCACACTATAAGGAATACTATGTCGATTGTTGTTCCGTTGCCTGCCATTATAAAGCTTCTCGTGGTATTTGCGCTGGTGCTCGCGGGAATCAGAAAAAAACTCTCACTTGGCAATGCATTTCTCATCGGTGCAGTTGCTTTAGGTCTCATTTTCGGCCTCGGACCGGCACCCATGGCGGCATCGATAGTTTCATCGGTTGTCTATCCCAAGACCCTGATGCTCTCGGTGATTGTTTCTCTCATCCTTGTTCTGAGCAATTCCATGGAGTCATCAGGCCACATGAAGAAACTCCTCAAGAGCTTCCAGGGGCTTGTCACGAATCCACGGCTGAATCTGATCATCTTTCCCGCACTTATCGGTCTCTTACCCATGCCCGGTGGGGCGGTATTCTCAGCCCCCATGGTCAAAGAACTCGGAGCCGGTACCGGGCTCAAGCCTGATCATTTAAGTTATGTAAACTACTGGTTCCGGCATATCTGGGAATACTGGTGGCCTCTCTACCCGGGGGTTCTCCTGGCCATAACCATGGCAGATGTCCACATGGGGTCTTTTGTATTATTCCTCTGGCCGCTGACCATCGTTGCCCTGGGTATCGGGTATCAGCCCATAAAGAGATTCCACGAATCCTCAGGATTGATAATCGGTGAAAAGAGGCCTCCTGTCAGACCATTTCTGCAGGAACTCTCCCCGATCCTTATTGTTATCGTGCTTGGGTTGGGTATTGGTGAGATCTTTTCTCTCTTGTATCCTCACTTGAGCATATCAAAGGAGGCCGGGCTCGTTATCGCATTGTGTCTGTCTATATTCCTGGTCTGGCGAATCAATGATATGGACCTGTCGCATATCTGGTCCGT
>DAISYU010000145.1:0-2068 GCA_036825155.1 Thermodesulfobacteriota bacterium
GATGACTCGGCGATGTTTGCCACATCCTGACCCGTGGCTATGAAGATCGCGGCCAGGGCATTGGCTGCATGGAGCGCATTGTTCGAGGCCCCTGTCATGAAAGCCCCGAGGTTACCCACCCTGCAGAGATGGTCCAGGGTCTCAGGGTCCACCCGCAAGTGCCGGATCATGATATCTCTCGGGATGGTGATCTCCGCGACAACCCTCTTGCCGCGGGTTCGCATCATATTGAGCACCGAGCACTTCTTGTCGGTTGCAAGGTTTGCCTCCATATAGAAATGTCGTACATTTGTAATCTGGGCCAGGATCCAGCTGCATGCAGTGAACGTGGCCATGCTCACCATGTTCTGGCCCGCGGCATCGCCCGTATAATAGTTGAAACGCAGGTACGCGATTTTGCCTGCGATATACGTTTCAATATCCAGGAGTCTTGCAACGTTTGAGACCGATTCTGCCCGCTCGCGAATCTCGTCCATATGTTCATCGATCCAGCATACGAAATCCCGTGAGTGACGCGCCGAGTCAAATACAAAGGCTGGAGCCCTCTGCATGTGGTCTTCAAGAACCGTGACGGTCACACCTCCACACAGGTTGATAATCTTCATACCCCTGTTATATGAGGCAAGGAGCGTCCCTTCGCTGGTGCACAGAGGTATGAGGAACTCCCCTCTGGCATGTTCGCCATTGACCATGAGCGGCCCGGCAAAACCGAGCGGGACCTGTGCCACCCCGGTGAAATTTTCTATGTTGTTCCTGGCAACAGCAGGATCAAAGGAGTACTGTTTCACGTGATGAAGCCTCACCCCTGCATAGTCTTCCACAAATTTCTGCCTGTTATGCACGATGCCGGGCTCATAGTCGGCCCGCCTGTTCTTCGGGATCTTTACCTGTTCTTCCCTGGTTTCGATGACCGCATCTCGGGATGCAATGTTCAAGGTGCCATACGGCTCCGATAACACCGAGATGAAAAGATGGTGCTGAGTGTTCCTGCTCAGTGGCTGTGTCCGTACAAAAAGCTCGATGTCCTGCCCCATGGGAAACGTAAGAGGTGCACGTTCATCGATCTTGCCTGCCTGCATCCCTGTTCCATTGTTGCTCATATATACATCTGTCAGGGGAATCTCCCGGGCATCAATCCTGATACTGGACACCCCTATGATAAGAGCATCTTTAAGAGGGTTTTTAATGGAAAACATCACCCCACCCGTGACATTCTTCAGACTCCCGATGGAATAGATCTTTTTGAGAATGAATTGAGAAAGTTCTTCCCGATTCTGTCGAGTTGTTATCCTGCTTACCGATATGAGACTTCGATTAGTGAGTGTGGTTTTCATCCCTACCCTACCATGAAATTTCAACGGCATTCCAATTCAGGTTTTTTTCTGATGATCAAATATTTGAGATGAGCCGCATCCGGCATCGTCTATAGCGTTTATATAATAAACACTACCCATGCGAGGGAAAGGGGAGGGACTACTAAATAAATTCAAGGGATTTGTCAGGTATAATCTTGTATTATTTTCGGATGGCTTTGTTGATATGCCACAACTATTCGGAATGTCTATGTTTTCTGTTGCCCCGGGATCGAATGCAATACAGTAAACCGAGAAGCAAAAGAGAATCCATACGCAGTTGCCCGGAAAACATACGGCTCAAGACTCAGACAGATCAATCAGTCTGTGCCCTTGCAATACTACCAGATCTTCTTATATTTTAGAGCAGAAGAAAAGATCCATTATCAGATATCAGAACTCACTTTATCCATCTCAGACTTTCCTCTTTTGAGATGATCCATGCATCTGGTATTATTGCACGAAATGTGTTATACATGAAATTACGTAGGTAACTGTATGGAGATTAAAATTCCACAACATATCCTCGAGGAAACAACACGATGCTCGAGAAACTTTTCATGCTTGTCCGATACAACGAGAGATTTCTGCAAGATAGTGCATGCCAATGGACTAAACGTTCTGTTCATTAACCAAAACCCCAAAGCCTGTTCCTACAAAATCCCCTTTGGCTCATCATACATCTGTACGTGTCCAACAAGATTCGAGATTTACAA
>DAISYU010000145.1:2168-7584 GCA_036825155.1 Thermodesulfobacteriota bacterium
ACCATTTTCAAACCTATACTTTTTGAAAAGCGAGGCAAGTGCTGTTTTGAAAGTTCGCTGTATTTTTTATTGACCTCATGTGTTGCCTGTGAGGGCCATGTTTCATATACCTTAATTACCATGTAGATCTCCGTGCTCTCTTCTTTAGAAGACCTTCGTCTTCTGTTTTTACTGATCGGGATTTTTTCGCAGAACTCCATTGGAAAACATAATAATATGTTAAGAAGGATAAATTCTTACATTCCCAGCGCCGTAAAACCTTCTTCTCGTTGGTTCGTTATATCCGCTCTTGCCGACGAGGGGTTTCCTCTTTCGCGTTACCTGAAATCAGTAAACCCACTATTATAAGAAAAACACCCAATGTAAATAAAAACATTATGCTCCCGATTTTGTGGATAAATTGGATTGAAATGTATGGAAAAAAATCAAATGAGGTATTACGTCATGAATATTTCAATAACCAAGAAATTAACAATCTTTATCCGGTTGTCCACTTTCTCCTTAACAAATTAACGAATACAGTTACCATCCAATTTGCTACATTCTACTAATTCTGTCCCATAGATCCTCTCTTGCAGGAACCCTTTAAGCATATCTCAACGATAGAATCAACCTACTGACATAATTTTATTCGTTTGTAATGCTAACAATTTGATAGCTTAATACTAGGGCGTATCCTATTATTGCTGGATGCACTCCTGATTTATTGTATGCCTCATCTCAGCAAAGAGACGATGGATGCATCTACCTTGAACTCCCTGCTTTTTCAAGAAGATATTGCTCATTTCTTATTCCCGCTCCAAGTCGTGCGCATCTTGATACTGTTTGCGGGCCTGTTTTTATAACAGACGCCCGGATAGGAAAAGTTCTTCTCCAGGCATCTGTATTCTTCAGATCAGCCAAGGCGAGCCTCATTGCCCGCCAGGAAACCGGTATCCCTGTCAGCATGCTTATTCTGCAGGATCGTCCTTTTTCAGAACTTTGACAACCTTGATCGTATAGTGAAGCGTCTGTCCCGCCAGGGGATGGTTGAGGTCCACATCTAAAGTGAGATCGTCAAAGCCAACAATCTTGCCGAACTGGTCCGGCGTCCCTTCTTCCATGGTGAGCTTGACCACCTGGCCGACCTCAGGCTCCATTTCTTCTATATAGAGCCGGGAGAGTTTTTTCACATTAGCTTCTTCCCACATGCCGAAAGCATCTTGAGGTGCAATGGTGATCTGTTTTTCATCGCCCTCGCTCATACCGATAAATGCCCGGTTGATGTCCGGCAGGATTGTCTCTGCTCCGACAACGAAGCTGACGGGGTCCTGTTCTTGAGTTTTATCGAATACCGTACCGTCATCGAGTGTTCCGACATAGTGAGCTATTACGACATCGCCGTTTTGTGAGGTCTTCATATGATGATCTCCTTCTTGATGTAGGGTGATTTCTCTTGAGTTTGTTGATCGTCTTCTGATGTACTATAGGTTCCGGCCTATTGCAAGTCCTCAGATAATCAATGCCATCAATTTCCAGCTGCTCCGAATTTATCGTCGATCCTGCATATCATCTGCTGCCTGATCAATCTTTCCACATGCTTCCGGATCATGACCTGCTCCCACATGTACACCCAGGCATCCACATGATATTTCTTGCCGTATATCACCCCCAGGTCAACCAGTTCCTTCAGGGTATGAGGCTTCGATAGTGTGGATACGATCTTTTTGTCCCTTTCATCAATGATCTTGAGGAAACTCTCCATCCTCGCGCGAAACTCCAGTCTGCTTACTATACCGACCTCATGCCCTGTAATGAAAATATCTGCATCGAGTGTTTCGATCTGCCTGCATGAAGAGATAAACAGGTCTATATCTCCATCCGATCCTCCATACCAGGGCCCGAAAGCCGTGAGATCCAGATCTGCCGTGTAGACAACCCCATAGTCCGGAAAATACATGCAGCTGAACCCGGCGGAATGTCCGGGAGCACCGATTACATGCATCTTTACCTTCCCGAAGTCCAGTACATCCCCCCATTTATACTGGCCGTCTATCCTGGCTGTTGAAAGCCACCACCTATGGTCATTCTGCGGTGAAAAAGGACTCTGGGCGGTATGTGGGTCTGCTATCCTTTTCAGCCAGGCATCGACCCATGCCCGGCCGTACACTTCTTCCATCCCAAGGAAGGATCCGAGTGTTTTCCGGTCCCTGAAGCAGCGAGCCTCTTTCTCATTCAGGAAGATCCGAGCCTGATCAAAAAGATAGTTATACGAGATATGGTCAAAATGATAATGAGTATTGATGACCATATCTATATCAACGCCACGCTTCAGGTCGCATAACCTCTGATACCCTGCTCCTGGGTCAATAAGGACCTTGATCTCATCATCGATGAGAATAGACGTACAGAACGGAAACCTGGCCGAGTCCTCACCGGGGATCACGTGTATCGGGCCGAATCGATAATGAATGGTTCCTCTCCTTCCCAGCCGCCCTGATCTATTGTGAAAACCGGTTGATGATCTTCTGCAAGACCCGGCTGAAACTCTCGATTTCTTCTTTTGAGAGCCCTTCTTTTATGGCGTTGTTATATTCTCTGGTCACCTTCAGGCACATCTTTGCCGCAGAAAGGCCCGCTTCGGTAAGATATATGTTTATGGCACGACGATCGTTTGAAGTGGTCCGGCGCGATGCAAGACCTTTTTTCTCCAGCCTGTCGACAAGACCGGTGATGGCTGATTTGTCCAGTTTCAACGCCTTGCTCAGAGCGCTCAACAGACACCCGTCATTGTCCATAAGGTAGTATAGCGCTCCTGACTGAGCCGCCGTTACTCCGGCAGTGTCCATAAGGGCCTTGTCGAGACTGGTGAACAGTCGGTGCCTGGCCTGCCCGATAAGAAAAATAAATCGTTCATCCTTTTCCATACATTCCTTCCCCCAGGATTTTGACGTCAACAATATACATATCAATAGTTTATATATCAACTAACCCCAACACCAAGACAGCCTTTATTACCATGCCGATAGAATTATATTTCATAGATTTTCTCCAAAGAAGCATATTTATACATCTCAAAAATTCTGTATCGGGCTGCATCGAGATTGCTTGATACCTGAGCCCATTCGAGGAACCATGGAATAATGCATATTAAAATATCGAAGAGAAATCAGCTCATAAAAATTTGCCATTCATCAACAGGGAAGAAATCCTGGAACACTTGACCCTCTGAATTATCGGATTATTATGTTGAATAAGAGAGCAATCTGGCGGGTCTTTCCTATGTTATATCATCGATGATTAGCATAACATTCGGCGTAGTTTTACATGTAAATCTTATATTTTACAGAGGAGGGTATATCGTGAAACATCTTTATTGTAATCCAGGTAGATTTGTGCGGGTACTGGTCGTATTGTCTCTTGTCTTGGGTCTGATCGGGTGCGGATTTGTCGTCAGCGTACCGTGGATACGTAATGCAGACAACAACCAGGTGGTGAATCTCGGCGATTCCATATTCGCCATGTCAGGAGAGATTCAGGATTTCCTGCATGGCTATGCCGGGGAAACATTCCGCCGCTATGCGACCTCGGGCGCAGAGCTGACAGGCGGTATTCTGGCGCCTTCACTATTCAGCCAGTATGCCACAGCAAAGGCTGACAACCCTGATATCGACATCGTCTTCATGGACGGGGGCGGCAACGATATTTTACTGCCTGCCCTGGCCTTTGACCCATATGACTGCAAAACCCAGTGGTATGAATGGGGCAGGCTCTCCGGCAGTTGCAAGGATTTCATCGATGACCTTTACGTGGACATGGTAAATCTGCTCAACGACATGTATGCAGACGGCGTGGACCATGTGATTTACCAGGGCTACTACTATACGAAAAACGGAATCTTCCTGTGTGACGATCTGGAGGAGGCCATCGATTACGGCGACGCAAAAATCGCGCAGGCATGCCAGAACGCAGCAGGGGATTGTATCTTCATAGATCCGCGCTGGACCATCAAAGACAGTGACATAATAGCAGACGGCATTCACCCGGCCACTTCCGGCTCCCAGAAACTGGCGAATCTGATCTGGCCGGTGCTGGCACCGCTGCTCTAATTACTTAGGGATAAACAACCGCAAAGGGCACAGAGTACGTTAATAATCTGTGTTTGAGCTCCATTACAATGCAGAGGCACGGGAGATCTGCGGGTGTCCCGTGCCTCTTTCATGTTCCAAGTACGACATAAAACTGATAGCCAGGATACAAGACTTTGCATATAATGTGGTCCCGGCATGTTGCCGGTATGAACCTTGTTTTTTAATGATGATATTGTGCTGGGGGGCAAATACATGAAATCGTCGTTTGTTAAAAAGCTGAAGATACCGGGATTGATTATTACCGGCATCATTGTGTTGTCTGCCGTGGGTCTGAGCTATTTTTTTGTTACAGAGCTATCGCGTGAGGATTATCCACTCGAAGATCTTCAGTCATCCAATGAAGAGGCTGCCTCCGGATTCTTTGGCTCTGATACATCCAGCAATAAAACCCTTATTAAAAAACTATCTCTCGGCAATAAGGCGGGGGTATCTCTGGAGGATCGGCTTGTAGCCGAATTGCAGAAATTTTACGGCAAGACCATCTCGGAAAAAAGCACACAGATACTTCTTCTCAGGATAAAAGATTTTTTGTCAGGCCCGTATCCACAAGACGCTGATGAAAGGTTCTATGCTATTCTCAAGCGGGCATTCCCTGAACTTGCGGATGAAATCATGGAGACCCTGGTAAAGCTGGAGGAGTACAATGCATGGCTTGATGAAAACGATGGCATGCTATCCGGGCTGAACCATCTTGAAAAACAGGGCATGCTCTGGGAAAAGAGGAGAGAGTTGTTCGGTGACGACGCTGATATCATATGGTCGGAAGAGGTGCTGGCATATGAAGAGAGAAAGCGGGCAATGAAGGACACCATTCACATGCTCGATGGATCGAATGACACGACCATGGATGAAAAGCTCGCCATATATAAAAGTACTGTCTCACAGACATATACAGACTCTCCGGAAGCATACATCCTGGAAAGCACGGATATGCTGGCCAAGGTTTTCTTCAGCATCGATTCCGTTCAGGAAGAACTCGCACGGCTTGATCCTGATCAGCGCAGACTTGAAATAGCAAGGATCCGCAAGGAGATGGGTTATGCATCCAAGCAGATAAATGAGCTGGCGGCAATGGATGATTACCGTAGCAGGAGGTGGGAAAACGGCCTGAACTATATGGAGGAGAGAGATATAGTTGAGGCCAAATATTCCGGGTCTGAACTCGATGAACAGCTCAAGGCCCTGCGGGAAAAATACTTCAAGCATGAAGCGAAAACCATCGAGCTCGAGGAAAAGGACGGCTTTTTCCGGTTTGAAAGAAAACGTTACTACGGGAGAAATTGAGC
>DAISYU010000146.1:0-7518 GCA_036825155.1 Thermodesulfobacteriota bacterium
CATGAGACCCCCTTCTTATGGTTCAGCGCCAAAAACAAGCGCACCTCTCCCCGGGGCGGGGGATGAGGTGGATAAAGCGGCAGGTACAACTAGGAATGATTCCTATCTATCGCACATCAACAATGATGTCAAGGCTAGGTTCACGTACATTAGTTTAATGTTGAACCCAATCAGGAGACTGATCATCTGCTTGCTGGTCTCTGGAAGGTACACATCGAAGAAATCACTGCTCGTAGACCGGCTCATGAAGGCGATAGAGGAGGTGCAGCGATGAGTGAGATTCTGGCCATGAACATCCCCGAACCGCTCAAGGCTGCCCCTCAATGGGTGGTCTGGAAATACGAGCTGCGCAATGGTAAATGGACGAAACCACCATATCAGGCAGGAAACCCCGCACAGAAAGCCGACAGCACAGACCCCTCGACCTGGGGAACCTTCGATGATGCACTCAGGGCAAGCGAGAACGGGCACAACCTGGACGGCATAGGCATGGCCCTGACAGAGCAAGATCCGTGGGCGGGCATTGACCTGGACCATTGTATTGACGATACCGGAGCAATTCAGCCCTGGGCGCAAGCCGAGGTTATTCGTTTCAATTCCTATACCGAAGTCACACCGAGCGATCATGGGTTGAGAATATTCATCAAAGGGCGGCTACCCGGTAAAGGCCGAAAAAAGGGCAATCTTGAGGTATATGATAGGGGGCGGTATCTCACTGTGACAGGACACCACCTGCCTGGAACACCCCTGGAGATCCACGAGAGACAGGCGGCCCTTGATGCGTTCCTGGCTGAGCATTTTCCAGAGTCAAAGCCCCAAGAGAACAACACCGACAACAAGGCCCGCCCCTGGCTGACAGATGACGAGGTTATCAAGAAAGCAACGGCATCAAAACAAGGCGAGAAATTCAAGCGGCTCATAGCGGGGGACTCCTCCGAGTATCCTTCACAGAGCGAGGCAGACGCGGCCCTTGCCCTAATCCTGGCCTTCTGGTGCGATAAAAACCTTGCGCAGATGGACCGCATCTTACGGGCATCCGGCCTGTATCGGGAGAAGTGGGATGAGAAGCGCGGCGCGAAGACCTACGGCGAGATGACTTTGGAGAGAGCCGCAACTCTGTGTAGAGAGACATATGCATCAGGAGTGGTATCCTCAGACGATACAAAGAAAATAAAGCCGGAAGCCTGGGAAGAACCACTGCTATTGGGTGAGATCAACACGCCTGAGATCCCCTGTAACCTTCTTCCTGATTGGCTTGGCGAGTACTGTGAGGCCGTAAGAAGGGCTACTCAAACACCTGCAGGTCTGGCTGTTATGATGGGTCTCTCGACTGTAGCAGCTTGTCTCCAGAAGAAGTTCGAGATCTGCCCTTATGGTGATGATTACACCGAACCTCTCCCAGTGTGGACAGCAACTGGCCTTGATCCTGGGACCAGGAAGACAGCAGTCAAGACAGCCATGACGGGAACTCTTGTGGCATGGGAAACAGACCAGGCTGAAGCATTACGTCCAATGCTTCGTGAGACACAGCATCAGAGAGACATCGGCCTGAAGCGCATTGATCAGCTGAAGGTTCGCGCAGCTAAGCCTGATACTTCTGACGAGGACCGCGAAATCATTATGCGGGACATCCGGAAGATTGAAGATGAGCTCCCTTATGATGCCCTTTCTCCACGTATATGGTGTGATGATACCACCCCTGAACGGCTTCAAAACCTAATGGCCGACCATGGCGAAAAGATGGCTCTTCTCAGTGACGAGGGAGGAATCTTTGAAGTCATGTCTGGGCTTTACAGTAACGGTAAGGTTAACCTGAACGTATTCCTCCAGGGGCACGCCGGTTCACCTGTCCGTGTAGATCGACAGGGACGAACCGTTACAATGTACAAACCAGCTCTAACTCTAGGTTTAACCGTACAACCTGACGTCATAGCTGACCTGACCAGCGGGGATAAGCGGCGGTTCAGGGGAAACGGGACCCTGGCACGGTTTCTCTACTGCATGCCACGCTCTACAGTAGGCAGTAGAGATATGAGGAAACGCTCAGTACTCCCAGAAACCACAAAGGCAAGATATGATAATGGAATCCTTGAACTCCTCAATATCCACCCAGTATATGACGAACGTGGTAGGGAAAGACCACGTATCCTGTCATTGTCCCCCGATGCTTTGTCAGCATGGGTGCAATTCTCTCAGTACATCGAGAACAGACTAGGGGAATCAGGCGACCTCTTCGGTATCCAGGACTGGGCGAGCAAGCTCCCTGGCGCAGCTCTACGGATAGCCGGACTCTTCCATGTGGTCGAACATGGCGAGTCAGTCCCGACCATCAACAGACAAACCATTGAACGGTCTCTTGATCTGGCTGAACTCTTGATAATTCATGCACAGGCTGCCTTTGATCTCATGGGGGCAGACCAGGCATTCAGTGATGCAAAGTTCATCCTCACATGGATCATTGAAAATGGCCAGGAATCATTTCAGAGAAGCACGTGCCTGAAAAAGCATTCAGGAAGGTTCAGGCGGGTTGAACGTCTCATAAAGGCCCTCCAAGTTCTGACCGAGCGCAACATCATCAGCGAGCCAAGCAAGAAGGGGACGTCAGGGCGCCCGGAGATTATCTACTTCGTGAACCCCGCTGTCCTGAATATGGGGCAGTCATGACGTGGCGAGAATTTCAGATCTCTACCCCTATCGAAAAAAACGGATTAAACGGAAAAAGTCCTGTTGAGGAAACTGGGGCACCCCCTTTATCCGTTATTTCCGTCAAATCCGCAAAAGATTGTTCCGTACTCATGACCACCAGCTACGACCCGGAGGCCTCAAAGACGATACTGTTCAATGTCCCGGGTATTGGTGACTTCTGGTGCGTGGTAGATGAGACGGCCCGGGCTGAAGTAGCGGGTGATGGTCTGCCCTACATTCTCCCCGATGATCTTGCCTTCATCGCCGAAGGAGCAACGAAACAAGACCGCTTCAACCGGCTCCTTGGAAGGGTCTCGCGCAACCATTCCACTGTTCAGGGTATTCTCGATATCTTCCCGGGCTCCAAGGTGACGAAAGTCACCCGGAGGAACGCATCATGATAACCTTGACCATCAACCGGAATATCGAGGCCCGGGGGCTCCCCTCTTCTGTGGCGGCAGAAATCACCAGGGACCTGACCAGGGAGAACCCAGCCTATGTCCAGGCCGAAAGGTATGGCCGATGGACCGGGAACATAGAACAAACCTTGCGCTTCTATTCGCACGAAGGCCCGGCTCTGATATTGCCCAGGGGATACATCCGACATCTGATAGCGATCATGGAGAGACATGGGCTCGAGCACCAGATGGAAGACCAGACCAGATACCTCCCTCCTGTGGCCTTCGACATGCAAGCCGAGCTCAGGCCCTACCAGGATGCCGCTGTCCAGGACATCCTTAAAAGGCGTTTCGGAGTTCTCCAAGCTCCACCTGGCGCTGGAAAGACGGTCATCGCCCTGGCAGTAATCGCAGAAAGGAAGCAACCATCACTCGTCATCGTCCACACCAAGGAGCTCCTCTATCAGTGGCGGGCACGGGCATGCGCCTTCCTGTGTATGACTGAAGACGAGGTGGGGCTCATTGGTGATGGACACCGACGTATGGGGGACCGGCTTACCATTGCCCTCGTCCATTCTCTGTATAAATTGGGCAAAGAGATCTCCCCCCAGGTGGGCTTCCTCGTTGTGGATGAATGCCATCACACCCCAGCCCGGACCTTCACTGATGCGGTGAGCCTCTTTGGCTGTAAGTACATGCTCGGTCTGAGTGCAACCCCGTACCGGCGGGATGGGTTGACCAAGACCATCTATCTCTACCTCGGGGTCAGTGTGCATGAGATCGATCATCGGGCCCTTATCGAAGAGAACCATATCATGCCCGCCCAGATCGTGGCACGGGAGACCTCATTTGACTACCCGGACCCTGCGGGGGACTATCAGGGATGTATCCAGGCCCTGACCCAGGATTCCGACCGAAACGAGATGATCCTTGCCGATGTGGAGGCCGAGACAGCCAAGGGCAGTGGGGTTGCCCTTATTCTATCCGACAGGACCGAGCACTGCAGGTGGCTGCAACGGAAGCTTCAGGCCAGGGACATCGAAACCAGGCTCCTGACCGGTAGCCTTGGGAAGAAAGAGCGGGCGCGGACTGTGGCCGATTTGAACGAAGACAAGGCCCAGGCTCTCGTGGCAACCGTGCAGCTCATTGGTGAAGGCTTCGACCTGAAGCAACTCTCTAGCGTATTCCTTACAACACCCATCAGGTTCGACGGGCGGGTAAAGCAGAGTGTGGGACGCGTACTCCGGACCCATGAGGGAAAGGTCTCTGCCAGGGTCTTCGACTACGTGGACCGGGCTCCGGTACTCAGATCAAGCTTCAAGGCACGGTGCCGGGCGTACCAGGAAATAGGCTGTTTACTGCCCATGTAGACCCTCACAAACCCTCACACTTTTGAAGGAGATCGACACATGAAAGAAGTAACAAAAGCTAATATTTTGGAAGAACCGACATTTGCAGATCGGGTCAAAGAACTCAGCCCATATGATCGCAGATGGCTCGATGCCTATCTTGGGGAAGCATTATATAATCTCACAGAAGCAGAGAGGATTGCCGGCAGAAGGCATACGAGTGAAAATGCACTTCGGGTGGCGGCTTACAGGACTTTCGAGAGGATGAAGCCCATTATTGGGATGCTGATGGAAGATGCAGGTCTATCGGACACACGAATCTATTCAAAGATCATGGAGAAGTGGGATGCCAAGAAAATAGTCAGAGTGTTTAACAAATTCGGGAAAGAAGTAGCATCCTACGAGGTGGACGACAATCATACGCAGATGAAGGTTCTTGAATTTGCCCTCAAGGTCAAAGGACTTCTCAATAACAAAGTCCCCTACGACATAGACAGACAGATCGAGCTTGAACTGGCGAGGATTGCCGCCAGCAGAGATACTTAAGCTATGGTTCCTTTTCAAGATCTCTGTTATCAGCATTATTATCGAACAAAGAAATACCTACGGGAGGAATCAGGCATGAAGAATGTTGAGATGAAGGCAGAAGGAAACATCCTTACTATTACAGTCGATATTACGAAAGAGTTCGGACCATCGTCATCGGGTAAGACCATCATCATTGCATCGACCGAAGGGAATGTCTCTATTGAAGGTCATGAGGAAATCAAGGTGGGGCTGAACGTTTATAAGAAGAAATAGTAAGGCGGAGCTAGTCCATCTAGCACCTACAGATATTATATTCCAAGATCATCGGTTCTCCCTTCACCTCTCTCAGGTGCTTCCTTTGCTCTGCCCTTAGCTTTCTGAGGGCTAACCATTCCTCAGCTTGGACCTTCAGGTAACGTGAACAAGGGGGTTTGATGAGTTTTATATTTATAACTCTCATGTATTGTTCATGAAAAGTAGATCTAACCGTTATTCGTACTTTATCGCAATTCCACGTATCTTTGGTATGTTTCCACCACCAACAGTCTGATACCCGCCTAACCAAGGATTATACATAAGTCCTTGTGGTTGTGCCTCTTTCGTTTCATCTGTTGGTATAATCGCATCAGCCCCAATCTCTTGTGCTTTGTGTCGCATGTTTTCTAGAAGATCTGGGATCAATACGTTCTGACCCCCTATGGTTTCAAGTATTGCAATGGTTTTATATGGTCTCTCAGGAGGTGCCGATAGGATCTGTACACTACTCGTTGGAAGATACTTTGTATTTGGGTCTAGCATTACAGCACTTGTATTTGCCACACAGCCTGATATTAGGGTTGATAAACAAAAGTAGAATAGCATTTTTTTAAGATTCATAAGGCCTCCCTTCTCAGGGAAATTATTAAACCCGCTTATTCATCATAGTTCCATGATGCCAAAGAACATCAATCAATATGATTCATTATAGAGAGGCTGGATATCAATTGTTGACAAGTTCTCAGAAAAGATTACCTTTATACTATTCCAATTTGCAAGAATTATTATGGTCAAATAATATGTCTATTATAAGCTGTCTTGTATGTAATACTCCCAATAGAGTACCTGAGAATGACAATTTCTCTCTCCCCCTTTGTGGAAAGTGTAAGTCACCACTAATAGAACGGCTGGATAATATTAACTCATCGATACATAACACTATACTGAATGACAGATGTGTTATTTGTGGTTACCCAGCGCATCAATACAATAGCCTTGTAAATGGCAAGGTATTTCATGAGGAATGCTATAAGTGTTTGCTTCAAGCCCAGATAAGGATTGAAGAGAATATAGTCTTTCTGAGAAAAAGAATTCATGAATTAAAAACCAAGCAGGAAAAAGCCAGATCAGTAATAGGTAGACTTAGAATATGGCTGACTGGGGAGCAAGAAGATATTATCGATACCATCCTTCGTAACAGCCATCCAGAACTCAAGATGGCCGAACTTTTAAAGCTAAATGAAACTATCTCTAACAACCTTCAATCTCTATATGACTACTGGCCAACATACCCACCAGATTGGGAGACGAGAAAAGACAAAGTAAGGAGTAATCAGCAATTCTGCGAAGAATGTCGTCAACATATAGGTCCATTGCATGTTCATCATATTATTCCTCTATCCAAAGGGGGCAATCATAAAAATGAAAACCTCAAGTTGCTATGTGAGGGATGTCATAGCACAGTTCATGGTGGTAGAGACTTCACGTATTCATATCCCGATGAAGAACCGAGCAGCTATATTCAAAGATTAAGAATGCTGAGGGAGGCAATTAATAATGGACAGATCGTCCGTTTCTCTTATACCAGATATGATGGAGTCCAAAGTTTACGATCAATAATTCCTCATGAGATAATACCAGTTAATGATACTGCTTGTGTAACAGGGTATTGTTATCTTCGTGAGGAAAAGAGAACTTTTTCAGTCAAACGCATGAAGAATGTCAGGATCAGCGACAGTCCTGGCAAATGTTATTATAAATGATTCTGGTGATGTGGAGGAATAATGTCACAGAGAAAGTTGAGACTTCTCCCTGGTGGGAAGATGTCGCCTGAAGAGCGTAAGCAAAGACTCGCCCTGTTGCGCTCACAAGCCAAAGACCTCGATTGTCTTCGGAACGAGATGGAAGGGATAGCTCCTGGCGAGGAACATGAACTGTCTGAGGCGAGCCTACGTGCATTGCTGAGGATTCGGAGAAAACTTGAAAGAGAACTTGAAGACTAATTCTCTTTGAGATTGAGTCTCTTCATAACAAGGGGGAGGTAAGACAGGCAATGAACAAAATCCAAAGGTTCATTCTGTTTGTAGCAGCTGGAGTTACCTTTCTTATGTTGCTGTTTCCTCCGACCAACATAGTATCTTTACGAGCCCCTAGAACTGTTTACCAACACTATAAATTATTATTTGATCTTGGAGGAACAGTAAACGCAGGAATGCTTATCGCTCAGTTCATCGCTGTTCTATTGATTACCGGTCTTCTGTGTTTTGCAATGAAGGATAAAACCTGATCTCTTTCCTACCCCC
>DAISYU010000147.1:0-7477 GCA_036825155.1 Thermodesulfobacteriota bacterium
GGCGGCATAGCCAAGTGGTAAGGCGACGGTCTGCAAAACCGTTATTCACCGGTTCGAATCCGGTTGCCGCCTCCATTCTTTTATCAGAACCATTCAAAGAGATTCACAGGCGAACCGTCCCCCACAATCCACTCTTTAGACTCAGATCATGTCAATCCTGGAAAGCACCTGTCAATTCAGGAGACATCAAGATATTGCAAAATCAGATGACGGGAACGGCCTGTCGGGTGAGACTGACTCTACTCCTTCTCACTACTGATGCGGGGCAGATAGAGGGTGAAGGTCGTTCCCTTGCCCATGACACTGTCTATGAGGATACTGCCCTTCAGATCCGTAACGATCCTTTTCACGGTAGCCAGGCCAAGTCCTGTGCCTTTGCCACGTTCCTTGGTGGTGAAAAACGGATCAAAGATGTGCCTGGTGGTCTCCGGGCTCATACCGCACCCGGTATCACTCACGCTGAGTTTGAGGTACTCTCCTGAAGACAGATCAGTATTGATACTGCCTGTGATGTCCTCCCCATTGATGTCTACGGACTCCAGACCTATCTGCATGATCCCTCCACCGGGCTCCATGGCCTGGTATGCATTCGTGCAGAGGTTCATGATGATCTGATGTATCTCGGTCGAGTCTGCGAACACCGCACATTCTTCACACTGGACGGCACAGCGGATCTCTATGGTGGTGGGTATGGTCACACGTAAGAGCTTGAGGGCCTCATTCAGGATCAATGCCACGCGAACCCGCTCCCGCTGCGTCTCATACTTCCTGCTGAACGAAAGAATCTGTGTCACCAGTTCGCGGGCGCGCATCCCGGCCGAGAGCACCTGTTCAAGATTTTTCCGGGCCCTGGAGTCCTCGGGCACCTCTTGCTTTACCAGTTCAGTATATCCGATAATGGCCGAGAGCATATTGTTGAAATCATGGGCAATTCCGCCAGCCAATGTCCCGATTGCCTCCATCTTCTGGGCCTGGGACAGACGCATCTCGTATCGATCACGCTCCTTCTCGACCTCTTTGCGCTCGGTTATATCCCGGACAATGCCGCGGAACCCTATGGGGAAACCTTTTGAGTCCCTGCGCAGGGCAACGGAGGCCTCGGCATAGATCCTGTTCCCGTTCTTGTCCATGAGTTCCCAGTCGAATGCCTTGGTTGGCTGACCGGAGAGATAGACCGAGTGAAACATGTCGAAAACCTTCTTTGCATTGGTCTCGTCCATGTATTGTGTGTAATTCATTCCCATCAGTTCTTCCTGGGAATAGCCGAGGTTTGTGCTCAGCGCCTTATTGAAGAAGGTGAAATTACCGGCGAGATCGACCTCGAAATACACCTCTTCAATACCCTCGAGTATGTTTCTATACTTCTCTTCGCTGAACTTCAGGGCCTTCTCCGCCTTGAGACGTCCGGTAATGTCCCTGCCGGAGCCCTGAACATAAAATGGCCTACCGTTCTCGTCGCAGACAAGCATGTTCTTGTATTCGATCACACGCTCCCTGCCGTCCTTTGTCAGGATGTTGATGAGCCCTTCCTGTCTTCCTTTTTTTCTGAGATCATTCATATACGCCGCAAAGAACGGTTTGTACTGATCCGGCATGAGATCTGTTATCTTCATGCCGGAGACGTCTTCGGCTGTGTAGCCGATATCCATCTTGGATGCCAGATTGGTCTCGATCAGATTACCATCTAAGTCATGGACGAATAAAAAGTCGGATACGTTTTCAAAAATGTGGCGGTATTTGTTCTCAGAAAGCCACAGGGCCTCCTCGGTTTTCCTCCTGTCGGTGATATCCCGAGCAACGCCTTGAATTGCATAAGGCTGCCCGTCTTTGTATATGAGCGCACCTTTTGTCTCCAGATAGACAAAACCCCCATCCTTCTTGCGTATCTTATAGATGCTTGTTCCCTGCTGGTGCCCATTGGTAACGATATCTTCCCGGACACTGAGCGCAAGGGGATACTGGTCTTCGCTGATCATGGAGGCAAAACCCATAGTGAGCAGTTCCTCTTTGGTGTAACCTAAAACATCAGACACGGTCTTGTTTACATCGAGGAAATTCCCTTCAAGGTCATGGATATAGACGCACTCGAGGGACCGGTCGAACAGCGCCGAATACCGGGCCCTGATTTCTTCGAGTTCATTACTCATAGATACTGACGGTGCAGATACGTTTTCTCTCAAGGCGAGTCCTTCACTCATCTCACTTGGTTGCATGCCCTCTGATCTCACCCTTTTCTTTCCCAGGACTACATTTCATTATTTCATTCATTCCCACACTACTAACAATCGGGAATCTGATCCAAAAAGATTACTACTTCGATGATTTCTTTTTACACAGCAGTCACCTAGACGGAAATTTAAGCATTTCATTGCCGTTTGCCTGAGAAATGGCCAAATCCACTTGCATCCTCATCCAGGAACATGGTAACAAGTCTCGAATATTACGACATATGGTCATGCCGGCAAACAGCATGCCGCTATGAAGTAAATGGGCACCCTATAGAGAGGTACGGATAGGCTGCCATGTACGCTCCACGTGATATGTTGCACAAAACAGCATGTAAGGTATTGTATGCATACATTACGAATCGTATTCGGCCTGTTTGTTCTTTTCTTCGTAAACATTGTTCCGCTGTCTGCCGGTGAGGTCACACATACGGCCAGACTCGATCTCGTATCCCTGTGGGGAGAGAGTTCATACGAGATATCATTCCCAGAGGGTGTAAGCAGACTGGAGTGGCCGATGGACATGCATGCACTCGGTGCTGCATATGTTCTCAACTACCATGATTTTATCGAGGTGGACCTGTCAGTTGTCACCAATCCCTGGGGTGAACGCAATGATTTCATGAAGGATTACGACTGGATCGATGAGTCATACTATACCGGGAGAACCCCTCATGAGGGTGTTGACGTTTACTCATGCAGCGAACTGGATTCCAAGATCTTCATGATCAATGCAGACTCGCGGCTGTTCTTATATTCCTACAACCCGTTTTCGTTTGCACTGCTTGCAGGCTTAAACTATGTGGAACTCGACTACCGGGCATACAACACCTCGCAGGTCGGATACGGCTCATGGCAGGATCAGAGCGACATGATAAACGGGCCCACCATCACCTATGCTCTCGAGACGACCTCCATCGCCCTGGGCGTGTCATGCAGGATTGACATTGACGAGGTCCTGAGCATGACCATCGATGCATCATTCCTCCCGTATGTAGCTGCCGAAGACGAAGACAATCACATCAGACGATCCCGCGTTTCTCAGTCTGAATGCACCGGCACCGGAACAGAGGTATCTCTCGGCACGAGATTCAAATTTTACAAGGACTGGCACCTCTACACCGAGTGCACCAGGCAGCGTATCTCGACCTCGGGGGATCAGACACAGTACTGGTACGGAGATGACCCGGCAACCGCCAATTTTGACGATACCGGCAGTTTGTATTCGAACATCGATTCAGACATAGATCAGGAAACATTCCAGATCACCCTGGGTATCGGCTGCAGGTTTTAGCGTCCAGCCCCACACATTACACCTTTAGAGCACCGCCTCATCTGTCGATAGAAGAGAGCATGTACTCGTCTACGGCACTGGTTCATAAAAATATCGACAGGGCACGGCACTGGCTGCCATACTGTCATCCGAAACTCAGGGATCTCATCGCGCTGCTGCCTGCGTTTTTTTGCGAAGGACACCCCTCCATCGGGACCTACGGACACAAAAGCTGTACGACTGAAGAATATCATCTGCTGCACAACTATCTCGGGAAGAGACCCGACATTCCTGTCGGCAGGCTGCCGGACAGGATCGGCATTGACAGCCTGATTGTCTGCGCGAGACCCTCTCTGAGCAATGAATACTTCTCTTCGGTGCTGCTCATCTGCCGGCCGAGAACTGAAAGCTCACCTGACGAGATCGAGGAAAAGGCACAGGAAATCGCCCGGATTTACCGGCGTCATGGCATTTCCCTGACCTGTGTGATCAAGGGCGGCACCCTGGATCAGCTGCTTGTGTATGAAATTATGCGCACAGGCATTGTGATTGCCGGAAAGCAGCCCATAACACGCACAGAGAATTCATCCGATTCCCGCACCTTTATCGGAGAGGTTCCTCGCCTCATTACGGACAGTACCCGTGTTGAATCTCATGAATGGAATCCCTTCCAGTGTTTTCTCGACCAAAAGGCCGACGAATTCATCAACTCAGGCGATTACCCGGCCCCGCTCTCCATTCCCGGCTCAAATCCATTCATCATCCCCTATCTGCACATCCTGCACCGGTACGATGAGAACATGGATTCCGAAAGCATCGAAAAGGTACGTTCGAGCATCAGCAACCTTTACACACCCTTCCCGCCGACACACGAGGCAATGCAGGCATTGAACAAGGCATGGAACATGACCGGATCATACCGGAGTCTCGAGGAGATGAGCTTTGACAATGGCCTGCTCTTGAGAAAATGGCTGATCCCCATGGAAGAAAACGAACTCCCTGTCTTTTCCTGGCCTCCGCCTGAGCACATGGCGCTGCCGGCGGCGAGACTCTGTCAAGACAAAGGCCTCTGGTCCATCCGGGAGGCAGGACAGTACCGGCATTCGTATCCATGGGTGGTGCTCACCTGGGGGGTCGTCGCAGGCCTTATAAACTCCGGGACACAACTGAGCTTTCCGAGTTCGCTGCTTTTCAGACGCGATATAAAGAAAAGGCTCCTGGCGCTTCATGAAGAGATAGCACAGGGTGCCGAGATTATTGTCCCCGAGGATCATACAAAGGGATCAATCCAATTCAGATGCGGGCGTTTCTTCTTCTCCGATACCCCGTTTGCCATTCTGGAGAAGGGAAACAAATACAGTCTCGAACTTTTCGAGAGCATAAAGAAAAAGGCCCTTCTTGACGATATCGACTTAGACAAATATGAAAAGGGATAGTATAGAGGGGAATAGACATGCCGACACCTTTTGATACCCTGGTTCTGATTGTTGGAGCCAACCTGTTGTATAAAAAGACGCTCAAACAGATGCTCACAACCATCGGGTTTCAAAAAATAGACGAGGTCAAGGACGCACCCACGGCATGGGAGTCCATCAGAAGGACCAATCCCGGCATCGTCATCGCCCAGTGGGATATGCCCGAGATGAGCGGGATGGCCCTGCTCAAACTCATACGGGCTGATTCTGAATACACCGAGACACCGATCATTCTGTGGACCTCGGAAATCACCAAATCAGATGTGGTCAAGGCCGGAGAGGCCGGGGTGAACTCCATACTCATCGAGCCGGTGAGCATTGACAACCTCGAGTCAAAGATTCGCATCATCATGGAATTCGAGATGAGCCCCACCACGAAAAAGGCGAAGACCTTCATGGCAAAGGGAGATCTGTACCTCAAAGAGGAACGATATGAGTCCGCCCTGAAAGAGTATGAAAAGATCCTCGACATCTTAGAGTCGGCAGAGGTCTACTACAATATCGGCTATATCAAGACAGCCAAGGGAGAATACGACGAGGCCCTGGCGGCATTCAGAAAGGCCACCCAGATCAATCAGATGTTTGCCAAGGCATACAAGGCAATGGCCGAGGTATACGTAAAAATGGGGAATCCGGACATGGCCGAGAAGTTCCTGCAGATGGCCGGCGAGATCTTCCTGGAACGGGAGATGCATGAAAGTGCCGAGAGCGTTTTCAACGAGATCCTCCAGATCAAGCCCGACACCATCAATGTCTATAATTCCCTGGGGATCCTCTACAGGAGACAGAACAGGACCGCAGATTCCATCAAGCTCTATGAAAAGGCCATCAAGATAAATCCCAATGACGAGAACATCCACTTCAATATGGGCAGGGCCTATCTGGATCTGGAAAATCCCCAGATGGCGAAGAAGTGCTTCATAAAGGCCTTGAAGATCAACCCCGCCTTTGATACGGCCCAGGGGATGATCGAAGCCATCAACTCAATGGAAAAGGCTCACTGATACTTTTTCAGTTCAAAGAGTTTCCTGTCCTGAGTTGCCACGATATGGTAAAATTTGTCCTGCGGAATATAGATGTACGGCACGTCCTCTTCACGCCGGTAGAGAAAGTGTGAGAGGATCATTCTGTTCACCGCCCTGTGGCCGATGATCATGATGTTGTCGGTCTTTCTGTTGAGGAAAAATGCCTTCTTCACACCGATCTTGATCCGTTCCTTCATGGTGTTGTACCCCTCGCCACCGGGGTAGACATAATTGTACTTGTCGGCCTTGCGGGCCGAATAGACATCCGGCATGGTCCGCTGAATCTCGTCGTAACTCATGCCCTCGCAGATGCCTGCATTTATTTCATTGAATTCCTTCAACGGCACGATGGTGCAGTCCTGCTGGAGCCTCTGGATGGCCTGTGCGGTCTGGATTGTCCTCTTTTTCTCGCTCGTAAAGATGTATGCGATCTTCTTCTTCTGGAAGAAGAGTCCCAGCGCATTTGCCTGCTCCATTCCCTTGGGCGTAAGGTCGGTGTCACCCCCGATGCGGTCATCCACGTTAAAGTAGGTCTCGGTATGGCGGATGAGAAACAGGCTCTTCACCACGTCGGTGACCAGACAGTCCCGTATCCTCGAATACAGAGGCAGCTGGTCAGTGAGCTGCTCATCGAAGATCTTGTTGTGCAGCGAGTCCATGCGGAGAAAGTTTTTTTCGGTCCCGAGATCGTCGTAGATCATCTTGTAGTAGTTGATCCTCTTTTTAAACTCGGAGATCGCCTTGTCTTCCGGCAGACTGGCGAATTCCGGGGCCTTGACCTTGTAGCGTATGCTCATGTTCACGATCTCTTCGTCGTTGTTCACACACTGGATATACAGGATCGGGTGATCGGTGAGGTACTCCTCGATAAGTGCCCTGCGATCGCTGCTCACGTTCGTTGCATCAAGGATCGCCACCTGCCCTTTCCCCGCCAGGTACTGTTTGGCGTTCCTGATATTGATGAGGGCAAAGTTCCGTCTGAGCTCAACGGCATCGCTGTTGTCGGGATTGTAGAAGTGCGAGGACCAGGTATCCATCTCAGGGGCGTACTTTCTCCTGAGCACACCATTGTTGAATATCCGTGTAGGAATGTCGTTCTTCCTGAACACATCCTGCATCCTGAAGGCCACAGTTGATTTTCCCTGGGAGGGCAGGCCCACCATTGCGATATAGAGTTTTTCGTCCTTTAGCGTCATGCCTGATGCAATAGCATCGAACTATTCCAGAGACAAGGACTTTCAAGCCCATGAGCGACCCTGCGGCCTGCTGGAAATTAAACCCATAACAGGATGAAAAAAGCTTGACAAGAAATTGTCCAATCGTTAGAAACTCTCATACAGATGCTGGGGGATCGTTCAACGGTAGGACACCGGACTCTGACTCCGTCGATCTAGGTTCGAATCCTAGTCCCCCAGCCAATTTGTTTATGGTCCCATCGTCTAGTGGCCTAGGACAACGGCCTCTCACGCCGTAAACAGG
>DAISYU010000148.1:0-7325 GCA_036825155.1 Thermodesulfobacteriota bacterium
CCAGTATCCACCGTGATATCTTGAAGAATTCCCAGGAGCTGGCAAGAATACCTCCTGCCATCAGACCAGCGATGACCCCGTGCCTGGTATTTGTCATTCCAAACGTCAGCAGTATGGTAAGAACACTGAAGAGCAACGATGCCAGTCGGTACGGCACCTCACTATCCGTATCCACGAGTGATCCGAAAAGGGCGGCAACGGCGAAATACAGTGGCGGCTTCTCAAGAAAGGCCCGGCCGTTAAGGTGAGGTACGATATAATCCCCTGTCCGGACCATCTCCGAACATATGCCCGCCACCCGCGGCTCATCGGGCAACCACAGCCCGTGCCTGAGCCCTGGAACAAGAAAAAGTGCCAAAAACAGCAGCCCTATCAGTAGTTTTTTTCTGTCCATAGTGTTTCCCTTAAAGTAAAGATATAAAAAAATATGAATAAGAATAGATCCCGGATATCATCCTGAGATTATTCCTTGATTATAATTTGATAATCTTCCCGCCGAGAGGATGTATTTGCGTGCAGAATATGGTTTATGGTTCACAGCATGCTTTTATGATAGCATATCAAAATGAGACATTAACACGCGAGGAGGATGACATTGTGCGGCTGTTGCTGGTGGAAGACGATGCAAAGATCGCCCTTTTTGTAAAACGGGGACTGAAAGAAGCAGGGTTTGCGGTTGACCATGTGGACAACGGCGAAGACGGTCTGCACTTTGCGCTTACGGTCCCCTACGACCTGGCCATCGTGGATATTATGCTGCCGAAGCTCGACGGTTTGAGCATGATCGAGGAAATCCGGCGACGGGAGATATCCTTCCCTGTCATTATTCTGAGCGCAAAGAGATCAGTGGATGATCGGGTCAAGGGCCTGATGATCGGCGGTGATGACTACCTGACAAAACCGTTTTCATTCTCTGAACTGCTTGCCAGAGTACATGCATTAATTCGCCGGGCGAGCAAGCTGTCGAATCCTTCCTCTCTGGTGGTGGCTGACCTGACCATGAACCTTCAGACCCGCAAGGTGAAACGCGGGGAAGAAGAGATCGACCTTCAGCCGCTTGAATTCTCCCTGCTCGAGTATCTGATGCGTAATACAGGACAGGTGGTTTCAAAGACCATGATCATGGAGCATGTTTGGGATTACAATTTCAACCCCGGCACCAATGTCGTGGAATCCAAGATCTGCTATCTGAGAGACAAAATCGATAAAACCTTTGAGAGAAAATTGATTCACACCATCAGGGGAGTGGGGTATGTACTTAAGGAAGATGCATAGCCTGAAGGATTCGCTGTCAGTCCGCCTGACCTTCTGGTATGCTCTCATATTCGCGGTCTCATCGCTCCTCATCCTGGTGATCTTCTATCACCGCGTCGCCTACATAGCCATGGAAGGCATGGATCAGGAACTCGCTGAGGAACTTATAGAATTCACCGACATGTACATAGATGTTGGATATGACCATGTCATACGGGAGATGAACCGGGAGGCGGCCTCAGAGGACACGGATAAGATCTTCTTCCGCCTGATCTCAAACAGCGGCAAGGTGCTGGCAACCACCCCTATGGAATCCTGGGGGCATATCAAGGTCTCTCCGGATTTTGTCCGTATGACCATCACAGAAAACACTCCTGTATTCGACACAATCGATCTTGCCCATAGAGAACATCAAATCCGTTCGATCTACGGTCAGATCGGTCCTTCTCTCATCATGCAGATAGGCCTTTCCCTGGAAGAGAATGAAGAATACCTGCACATCTTCAAAAACCTTGTGTTCATGCTGCTCCTGCCACTTTTCATCGTTGCCGCACTCATCGGCTGGTTCATGGCCAAAAAAGCACTCTCCGGTGTGGATGAGGTTACCCATATTGCCAGCGAAATATCACGTGGAGCATATGAAAAACGGGTGATGGTCAAAAAACACTCCAATGAGATTGATCTGTTGGCAAACACCTTCAACGAAATGGTGGATCGTCTCCAGAGGATTATCCAGGAAATGCAAGAGATCAACGATAACATCGCCCATGACCTGAGGAGCCCGCTGACACGAATCCGGGGTGCGGCCGAACTGACACTCATGAGCACAACCTCGCCGGCGGATTTCGAGGAAATGGCCGTGAGCATCATCGAAGAATGCGACAATCTCATCAATATGATCAATACGATGCTGGATATTGCAGAAACCGAGGCCGGGGTCGAAAAATTGACCCTGGATACCATTGATATGAGTAAATTGATCCTGGATGCCTGCGACCTTTACCGCTCCATTGCACGGGAAAAACACATCACGCTCCAAGTACAGGTCCCGAAGGAAAAGGTTCATTTTTTGGGAGACAAGGCAAAGATGCAGCGCCTGATTGCCAACTTCCTTGATAATGCCATAAAATACACACCTGATCAGGGCTCGGTGCATGTCACACTCGAGGATACGGGAGGGACGATCATCATCCGCTTCGCCGATACCGGTATGGGAATTCCTGTAAGCGAGATGCCCAGGATATTCGACCGGTTTTATCGAGGCGATGCAAGCCGTTCCTCGGCAGGAACCGGACTGGGGCTGTCCCTGGCAAAGGTCATCGCCGAGGCATTCGGGGGCTCCATACATGTTGAGAGTGCTTTGGACAAAGGGAGTGTCTTTACTGTGACACTCCCCAGAAAAACCACGCCATAAGAAAAGGGGAGCACACATCAACAACATTCTCATGCAGGGCGGCGCGACATTAGCAAATCATAATGGTCACATAATATTCAAATAATGATCTTCGGCTATATTGGCCTTCAAATCAATGCCTCCGGAGTTCCTCTACACCGAGGTATACGTCCATTTAGGCAACAAGGGGAACATCAAGATGAGAGAACCGGGATGGATATGGTACAAGTTACGCGGGGCTTTAATTGTACCGGTATATCTTTTTGCCATGATTTTTACCTGGTATGAACATGAAGGCTGGATAATCTATCCCCTGGGAGGTGTACTTTTTACTGCCGGATGGATACTGAGAGTCTGGTCGCAGATGCACCTGCATTATCGTTTGAAGGTCCACAAGGTACTGACCAGGACCGGTCCTTACGCCTATGTTCGAAATCCGATCTATATCGGCAACACCCTTATCCTGGTTGGAGTAACGGTTCTGGCCGAATTGCTCTGGTTGACTCCTATCATGTTTGCATGCTGTGCTGTGACTTACACCCTCGTTGTCCGTTATGAAGAAACCCACCTGAGCGGAAAATACGGCGAGCCGTATGTTGAGTATCTGCATACCGTTCCTCGGTGGATACCCATGATGAAACCGGGGCAATCTGTTGTTTCATTGAAGAATCTGGGAGATTTTCTGGTGCCGAGCATAAAGGCCGAGGTCCATATGTTTCTGCTCCTCATCCCTGTTGCAATCAAAGAGATGATCTGTATTACATGATCAAAGAGAAGAATTTGCGCTGCCCGGCTATACTGCAGGTAAAACCCTGCAGGTCGTCTGAAAAACAGCGTGGGTATATTCCCTGGTATCATACTGGGGCTTAGAAGAGTCTGACAACCTATGCAGCTGGGGTGTGTTCGCAGCAAGAACCTACAGTCATCTATGAATCAGTACGCTACTATGCCCTTATATTTTTTCTATGTTTTCCCCATTGATTCATTCATCAGTCCGGCGATATCCTTGACCTGTATACTTTCCGCAACGCCTTCGTCCTTGATGGCATCGTCGAGCATTTTATAGCACTGCGGGCAGGCAACGGCGATAATCTCCGCCCCGGTATCAAGGGCTTCCCGTATGCGGGCCCTGCTGGAGAGATCTTCTCCTGTGCCGAGGATATCGGTGAAAAAGTTTCCACCGCCTCCGCCACAGCACAGGGCGTTGTTCATATTCCGGTCCATTTCCACGATCTCGAGGCCTTTAATGGCACCCAGGACCCTTCGGGGCGCGAAATACTCTCTGTTCCACCTGCCCAGGTAGCAGGGATCGTGGTACGTGACCCTTGCATTGAGCGTCCCGGGATCGAGTCTGCCGCAAAGGAGGGCCAGAATCTGCGTGTAGTGGTACACCTCATATGTTCCACCGTATCGTGGATACTCATTTTTCAATGCATTGTACCCATGGGGAGACAGGGTGATGATCTTTTTCACCCCTTTGGCTGTAAAGATTGCTATATTCTGCTGTGCAAGGTAATCCGCCAGACCCTGTTCACCTGCGGCGCGAACATCGTTTCCGTCACTCACCTCATCATGGGCAAGGATACCGAATGAAACTCCGGCATCCTTAAACAGGGCTGCCACGGACCGGGCCATCTTCCTGCCAAGCTCGTCAAACGAACCCACATCCCCCACAAAGAAGAGGTATTCCTGCCCGCCAAAGGGTTCCAGATCAAGTCCTTCCGCCCACTCCCCCCGCTGCTCCTGCGGGTACTTATAGGGGTTCCCGGTTATGCTGACGGCCTTGAAATAATCCCTGAGGGCAGGCGGGGTTTTCCCCTGTTCCACGAGGTCTGACCGCGCTGCGACAAAGATGTCCACGAGCTTGTCCTTGATGTTCGGCAGGGCACATGCCTCGACACAATTTTTGCAGGTGACGCAGGAAAACATGATCTGAGCAAAACGTTCACTCGGTTCTATCTCACCGTTCAGCCAGGCCCTGATGAGCCACATCCTGCCTCCGGAAGAAAATGACTCGAACCTGTATTTCAGGTATGCAGGGCAATTGAAATCCTGGTAGTTTGTCGGGAGCTTGCACCATCCGCACCGAAAACACCGGTGAAGAATCTCCGCATATTCTGCATCCATCATGACACCTCCCAGTTGCCGGGATTCATGATCCCGTTCGGGTCAAGCAGTTCTTTGATCTTTTTCATGAGCGACCTGGTCTGCGAATCCATCCGGTCAAGAATCATCCTCTGACCTGCGACCTCGGCCTTCCAGGGAATGCCGCCAAGGTTCAGTGCCGCTTCATTGGTATCTTCAAGTGCTTTCCCCACCTTTTCGATATCTTCGTGATCTGCCCGGTTGAAGGGATAGGCAAAAAAGAACATGGCAGCGTGCCCCCTTCCGATGATCCGGGCGCCCAGAGAATACGTTATGCCGTGTTTACCGGTTATCCGTACCCCTTCCCTGCACGCATCCGGTATCTTTTCAATGGGCATGATGGCCCCCACATATTCAAACCCGCCGCCCCTCTTCACATCGGCAAACTTGCTCAGGGTCTTCTGGGGCGCCTCGACAAACCCGGCCTTCATGGCAGGGGGCATGGGCATGAATCCGGATTCTTTTGTTTCGTAGTAGTCTAAAAGGGCATCTCTCAAGATCTTCTTCTTCAAATTCAGCTCGGTTTGCGTATTCGCCGTGAGATTGATCACTGTCATCTGAAATCCGTTTAAATAGTCAGGTTTTGGAGACAGGGCATAGTTGATGTCCTCTGCCGCCTCGGTATTGATGATCCGGGAGAGGATATCCGGTGCGAGGTCGATATCCTCTGTCATGTATATCAATACGTCGTGGAATTTCGGCCGGGGAAACAGTTTTATACCGACCTTCGTAATAACGCCCGTTGTGCCGTTCCATCCCAGAAAGAGTCCTGCAAGATCGGGCAGGGGTGCCCGGGAAAACCAGCCGGGGACTGTTGAACATGACCCGGGCCTTACAATCTCTCCACTGCCGAGTACGACCTCGAGCCCGGTTACCATCTCGGAATGAAATCCGCCCTCGCTCTGGGAGAGATGGCCTGAACCATGTATTGCAATGTTCCCCGCTATGGTTGCCACAGGAGGGGCATCGGGCAGGGAATGTTTAAGCCCTGGATGATGCTTCTTCAGGTAGGCATCGAGCATCCCCTGGGAGGCACCTCCCTCCACAACCGCGTAATGGCTTCCTTCACTGACCTCGAGTATTTTGTTCATCCTTTTCATGTCGAGAACGATCCCGTGTTTCTGCGGGACAGTGAGCCCGGAAAGCACCAGCCCTCCCCCCATGGGAACTACGGGAATCTTGTGGGTATTCGCAAGGCGGATAATACTCTGGACCTCCAGGGTGCTCTGAGGCATCACTACATAATCCGGCATGTGGGGTTCTTGTACTCCCTGGTCGCGGGAATAGATGAACCGTTCTTCGGCTGTATTGGATACATAGTTCTCGCCAACAATTTCCGAGAGTCTTTCATATACCTGATCCATGATCTCTTTCCCCTTATTCGCCAAGTGCCATGAGGCACAGGTCCGACATCATGATGGGCACCATGCCTGCCTTTACTACCGGCTCCGCCAATGTCCAGAAACAGAACGGACAGTTGAAGACGCAGTAGGTTGCGCCTGTGGCCTTCATATCTTCGACATTTTTTCTCTGAAGGTCGTCGGTGAGTTCGAAGCGCTGCTGTGCCTCGGGAACGCCCCCGCAACACAGGGCATTTTCGTATTCGAACTCCCGCTTTGGCCGCTCCACACCAATGAGAGAAAAGATGTCGTCCACGAAATGATCGGTCTGTGGACAGAGACGATTGGAACATGGCCTCTGGTACGCGACCTTTACGCCCAGCGGTCTTATCCTGGGTTTCAGTTCCAGCATCCGGTGATAGATGTAGTCAAAGAGGTGGACGGGTTTGAAGGGAACCTCGATACCGTATGCAGGAGCCCATGATGTATACGTTCCATAGCACTCGTCGTGATAACAGATAAGCTCCTCTACCCCGGCAGGTGCCAGAAAGTTCTTCATGATGTTATCGATCATGAGCGGAAGTCGTTCCCTGATGGTGGAGTTCCTCGCAAAATGGAGGAACATGAGGTTGCAGAAGATATCGCTGCCGCCGAATTTCGAGACGCCCTCAAAAAGAGTTCCCCTGATGCTTGCGTTCATGACTGTGAAGAAACACATGTTTATCACTGGCGGGGTTACTTCCTTGGGTTTGAGCTTTCCCTTCGGACCCATCATGACCACCTGCGATTTCTCTATAGGTACGGGGACGGGGTGAATACCCAGTTCCTCCTGCCTGTCAACGATGAGATAGAACGGATGGTTATTGTAAGGACAATACTCTTCACAGGCATAACAGGTCACGCAATCGGTCAGAATTTTCGATTGCTCGCCAGCTACCAGTTTCTTATGCTCCAGTACCGCCGTTTCCAGATCAAACTCCATGTACTGGCACTTCATGACACAGTCTATGGTGGCGCAGGAATCACAGAGCTTGGGATCAAAAGCCAGTTCAGTCATATAATCTCCTTTCATTCTCGAAAACTCCCTGTTGCAGAATCCATTATCGAGAATCCCTCCCCTGTGAACCGGGCGGGAATTTATATACACCTTATAGCATAATCTCTTCTCTTCAGTTCCTCTTTAAACGGCTCCA
>DAISYU010000149.1:0-7304 GCA_036825155.1 Thermodesulfobacteriota bacterium
ATGGTTTGGAATTTGTTTGATACTACATGAAGTTCCGGGAGGGATTGTGGCGAAATACAAGATCAGCATCGTACCGGAGAACTGTACCGGGTGCCTGAGATGCCACCTGGCCTGTGCAGAGCTCTATACCGGGAGGTTTAGCTTGCATGAGGCCCGGCTTGAAGTGATACTCTCAGGTGATACGTGTACGATCAGGCTCGGTGACGACTGCACCGCTTGCGGGGTGTGTGTTGATAACTGCCTGTATGACGCACTGCTCAAGGCACCTTTGGAGGCGGCACCATGAGCCGGGGCGGATTTGCCGGCAAGGTGCTCTGCATCGATCTGACCACTTCACATGTGCAGAGCTTGCCTTTAGATATGACAGTGGCCGAGCAGTTCGGGGGAGGGCTGGGGCTTACTGTCAGGCTCGCCTATGAGAGGATCACGCCCGGGACCGGGGCTCTATCACCAGACAATCCCATCGTAATCGGAGTCGGCCCCCTGGTGGGAACAAACCTGCCTGCCGCCTCCAGGATGTATGCGGTTACAAAATTACCTGCCAGTGGTTCCATAGGGTGGAGCGGTGCCGGGGGCATGTCGTTTGCCTGCCTGCTCAAGTACGCGGGATATGATCATGTAATCATTGTGGGCAGGGCAGAGTCTCCGGTGTTTGTGAAGATTGTCGACGATAAAGTTGAGATATGTGAAGCTCGGCCCCTATGGGGCAAGGGCATTGAAGAAACAAGCGAGGCCCTGTGGAATGACGCCGGAAGGCCGGCAGGGGTTATAACAATCGGACCTGCGGGCGAAAACCAGTGCCTAAGCGCCATGGCCTTTGTGGACAAGTTCTCCACTCTTGGCAGGGGTGGGTTCGGCGCCGTCATGGGATCGAAGAATCTCAAGGCAGTTGTGGTGAAGGGGTCCGGGGGCATCGAGGTTGCCGACAGAAGACAGTACCTGTCTTTGAGCAAAGAACTGCTCGGGACCATCCGCGAATACCCATACCTGAAAGAATGGCAGGAACTGGGGCTCATGAAGTCGCTGCCGGCCATACCTGTCGAGACATACCGTGAAATAAAGAAGAGGCGCATTGCCTGTGTATCGTGCCCTGTGGCTGACAAGGACGTGGTGGAGATCAAAGACGGGGATCTTAAGGGATTCAGGGCATGTACGAGCTCTGCCGTGAACCTGATGACCCCCATGATCTACGGGTTCACAGACTATCGTGAGGCCATCAGGTGTACGGCTGTGCTGGACGATCTCGGCATGGACATGTTTGAATTCTTCGGGGCCATGGCCTTCCTCAGGGTCCTGATAGATAATGGTGTGGTCTCAAAAGACCGGATCGATACCCCGGTAGTATTGAATGCCCTTTCGTCCATGGAGGCCTGGGCCCGGAAGGTCTCCTCACGGGAGGGTCTGGGCGATATCGTGGCCGGCGGCCTGAGCGCGATGCTGAAAGAATTCGGGGAAAAGGCGCAGGAATATGCCCCGCCCATGGTGCGCGGCATGTATCCCTATGTCGGCCCGACGGCTCCTTTGCGCTGGAACCTCTTCGGAACCATGGAGCTTGGTCAGCTGCTCGACCCCAGGGGGCCGCATGTGGCGGCAGGAGGCTCGCCCACCTACTTTGCCAAGAGGCCGCTGGAAGTGTTTCCAAGGCACTTGATACGCATGGGTGTCCCTGATGCTGCCATGGAACGGATTCTGAGCAAGCCGGGAGATGCCGGCAGGGAACAGGCGCTTGACGTGGGCAGGCTTTTGAAATACTCGCATGCATGGTTCACTATGCTCGGTTCCCTTGGTATATGCGCCAGGGCGCAGGTAAACCGGTTCTACAATGCCTCTTTGTGTGCCGAGCTCTACCAGTGTGTAACCGGGATAGAGACCGGCCTCGATGACCTCAGGATACGGGCTGACAGGGCATGGACCCTGCTGAGAATGGCAAATATCCGCGAAGGCTTCTCCCGGGACGATACTGTCCCGCCGAAAGAGTGGTTTGCCGAGCCGGTGTTTCATGATTATGTGACGGAAGAACCTGTCGGCCCGGGCGAGGTTGCAGCGATGATAGAGAATTACTATGATGAGCAGGGGTGGGACAGGCATACGGGAATACCCGCACCCGAGAGATTGGTGGAACTTGGACTGACGGATGTGATATAACCCCGCGCATGCAATGAACATGCAAGAGAAGGAGTAACACATGGCCTTACAGGATAAGACACAGAATATGGCGATCTTCTGCGATTTTGAAAACATCGCCCTGGGGGTGAAAGACGCCAAATTTGCCCAGTTCGATGTGAACAAGGTGCTGGAGAGATTGCTGCTCAAGGGCAGCATTATCGTGAAAAAAGCCTACTGCGACTGGTAACGCAATACGTTCACGTGGTTTCCTGTGAATGCACTTTTTAAGGAAGACCTGTCTACCAACCATTCTGTATAGTTAAGTAAATCATAGTTCTTGAAGCCAGAGCTTGTTTTCCAGGTTAAAATATCTTGTCTCGGCGAGTTGTTCTCGATCTGTTGATCGATCTCATATGTGGAACTTCAGTAAAACGCATTGATTTTAATCATTCGCAACTTATTTTTATACCAAGTTTGTAATCAAAAGTACCAGAGGAGGTGTTTGATGAGAAAGAAACAAGGATTCGTCTCAATACTGGGATTTCTATCATGTGCTCTGCTTGCGGCCTGCGCGGCCCAACCTGTGAAGACGCCGCCTCCATTTAACGCCCAACCCATTCAAGGGCAGTGGATTCCCAAGGCGGATCACCTCTATTTTATTCTGGATGCTTCTTCATCCATGGAAGACTCATATGCCGGTTATGTGAAATTTGATACCGCCAAGGCAATTGTTGCCAATTTTAATCAAACTATGCCGGATGTGAATGTTCAGGCTGCGCTGAGGGGTTTCGGCTTCAGTACATCACTTTCTGAGAAGGTAACGCTTCTCTTCTATGGTCCCCAGGATTATTCACGAACCGGTTTGGCCGAAGGCGTGAATGAGATTGCCCAACCGGGTGGCACCAGTCCGATGTGGGAAGCCCTCTATGCGGCAGCTGTTGATCTGAAAGAAAGTGAGGGTCCAGTGGCCTTGGTGATTGTCAGCGACGGGAAAGATATGGGCCATGGAGAATTGCGAGCTGCTGACAGTCTGGTCGCTCAACTGAACGGACGGGTCTGCCTGTATACTGTTATGGTCGGGGATGATCCGGCCGGGAAAACTCTCCTGGAAAAGATTGCTGCGGTATCCTCCTGTGGCAGGTTCACCAACGCCGACAGCCTCGCTTCTCCCGCGGGTATGGCCGCTTTTGTGCAGGATGTACTCCTGGCAGGACAGGCAGACAGTGACGGTGATGGTGTGGCTGACGATAAAGATCGTTGTCCAGATACGCCTCGAGGTGCGAGTGTTGACACCTCCGGGTGCCCCACCGACAGTGACGGCGATGGTGTTTATGACTATCTGGACAAATGCCCTGGAACCCAGCCCGGTATGAAGGTGGGTGCCGACGGATGCCCGATTCCTGTCGCGACCAGAAGTGCTGAAGTGACAGAGGCCGGCACTTGGATTTACAAGGGCGTTCAATTTGAGATCAACAAAGCGGATCTCAGACCCAGTTCCTATGGGGTTCTGGATGAAATCGCTGAGGGTCTCAAGACCCAGGCCGCAATAAAGGTTGAAGTACAAGGACATACCGACAACACAGGATCACCTGAATACAATATGAAACTTTCACAAGCCCGTGCTGAGTCCGTGAAAGAGTACCTGGTGGACAAGGGGATTGCCCCTGAAAGACTTACAGCCAAGGGCTACGGCATGACGAGGCCCCTTGTTCCAAATGATACTGCTCAGAACAGGGCAAAGAACCGCAGGGTTGAGCTTGCACCGAGACAGTAGGGACACCTGTTCAATGATTCCTGGGGGGAATGGAAATAATCTTCCATGGGAAGGATAGTGCCATTCCCCCTGACTCATATATATTCTTTACCATAATGAATAATATTGGGATGTTGAGGCAAGAATACAGAAGGAGGTAAGAATATGGAAGACATCCTGGTGCGGATTCAGGAACTGATTACATTGTATGGGCTCAAGATAGTTGCGGCACTCCTAATTCTGATTGTAGGACGTTGGATTGCAAAGATTATCAGGAGCATAACCGGAAAGATCCTCATGAAACGCAGCGTTGAACCGATGATTGCCTCCTTTGTGGAGAATCTGATCTACATTGCCCTGCTCGTGTTCATTGTTATTGCAGCGCTTGCACAGCTTGGGATTCAGACCACCTCGTTCATTGCGGTGATCGGTGCCGCAGGCCTTGCCATTGGCCTGGCGCTCCAGGGATCGCTGTCGAACTTTGCTGCGGGATTTCTTATACTCATCTTCAGACCCTTCAAAGCAGGCGACTACGTAGAGGCAGGGGGAACAGCCGGGATGATAGAAAAGATCCAGGTTTTCACAACCCATATCGTCACTCTTGACAACAAGGAAGTGATTATACCCAATTCTAAGATTATGGGTGATACGATCACGAACTATACCGGCAAGGACAAGCGACGTGTAGATCTCGTGTTCGGGGTGAGTTATGGTGACAACATTGACAAAGTACGTGAAGTAATCAAGAACGTCATAAAAAAAGACAACCGGATATTCGATGACCCTGAACCGGCTATCCTGGTGAGTGAACTCGCAGACAGCAGCGTGAATTTTACGGTTCGGGTCTGGGTCAATACCAGCGATTACTGGGGGGTCTTCTTCAATACCATAGAAATGGTCAAGAAAGCCTTTGATGCCGAGGGGATCACCATCCCGTTCCCGCAGCAGGACATTCACATGTTCCAGGCAAAGAACTGACGTAGAGAACAACCTTTACTCTAGTACTCATCCCGGGGGGTGCTGCCCCCGGGTTTCCATACATAAAAAACAGGAATGGATCAGCGATTTATTGAGCCTTACCCGGCATGAAGAGTTTCTGTCAGAGCTTCCTGGGGCTGTTATTCCGAGACACTGCCGACTGAAAGTCCAAACAGGAGTAACCCGATAATCATTCAGCCTCCAGGGAGGCAATGAAGGTATCAGCCTGAGCAACAGCCTTTTCGATATCATTGATGAGCTTGTCCACATTCGTCTGGACACTGATCAGTTCATTGCTCAGCCCTGCTATGGCACGGGCGTTGAGGTTGTGCTTCATGAAAAGGACCTGGTCGCGAAGAGGAGCCAGTGCAGGTTCCAGTCTTGACTCCGCCTTTTTCATAGCCGTGATCAGATCTTCATACTTGCGTTTTGTAATGTCATATTTTTTCTGACTTGACCTTCTGAGCGTATCACTCGTGTATTGTTTGATCTCTGAACGCCATTCGCTGAACAATGCATCGGAGACATCCTCGACCGCGCTGATACGGTCGCGAACATCAGATGCCTTAGACTCGCTTTTTTGCAGCGTCTTGTTGAGTTTGTTGTATTCCCCTTCGAGATCACCACCCTGAAATTTGACAACCTGTTTGAACTGTTCCATGGCCGTCAGGAACTGCTGTTTGGCTTCATTCTGAGTCTCGCGTGCATCTTTTACGCGGTCTACCATAATGTCACGCTTGTGCACCCCGACCTTTTCCATGGCTCCGTAATACATAGTGCTACAGCTTATGAGCCCGAGCATCACAGAGACAAGAGCCAGCATTCTCAATTTCATCCGGATCTCCTTTTCGGCAAATATTTCTTTCTGATTACAACATATTTCCATTGATATTTCGATTCTTTTTTTCTAGATCATAAGCTTCTCTAACCGAGAGATTGGTGGAACTTGGATTGACGGATGTGATATAACCCACCGCATGCAATGAACATGCAAGAGAAGGAGTAATACATGGCCTTACAGGATAAGACACAGAATATGGCGATCTTCTGCGATTTTGAAAACATCGCCCTGGGGGTGAAAGACGCCAAATTTGCCCAGTTCGATGTGAACAAGGTGCTGGAGAGATTGCTGCTCAAGGGCAGCATTATCGTGAAAAAAGCCTACTGCGACTGGGAACGCTACAAGGTTCATAAGCCGGTGATGCACGAGGCGTCCTTTGAACTTATAGAGATCCCCCATGTTCGGCAGTCGGGCAAGAACTCCGCCGATATCCGCATGGTGGTGGATGCCCTCGACCTCTGTTATACGAAACTGCACGTCGATACCTTCGTGATCATCAGCGGCGACTCGGATTTCTCCCCGCTGGTGAGCAAACTCAGGGAGAACAACAAACTCGTCATCGGTGTGGGGGTGAAGAACTCATCCTCGGATCTTCTCATTGCCAACTGCGATGAATTCATCTTTTACGATGACCTTGTCCGGGAGAGCGAGGCAAAGAAACCCAGGGGAAGAAGACCAGCCGTGAAGGCTGTTGCAGGTTCGCCGTCCAAGACCGAACAAAAGACCAACAGCGAAGAGGACAAGAAGCACAAGGCCCTTGATCTGGTGGTGGAGACCGTGGAGGCCCTGTTCGCGGAACGCGGAGAAGACGACAAGCTCTGGGGTTCGATGGTGAAACAGGCCTTGAAACGCCGCAAACCGGGATTCAACGAGAGCTATTACGGATTCCGGTCTTTCAGCAAGCTCTTAGAGGAGGCCCGGCAGCGCCGCATGCTGGAGCTGGAACTCGACGAGAAATCGGGCAGCTACATAATCAAGAACGTCATCCACGAAGAGTAGACAGAATACGCGATTGTCCCTGGAGAAGGAATATACTCTGTGAAAGCGGCTCAAGCCGCTCTCACAGATGTTGACATCCGTTCTGAGATCACTGCACGGACTGGGCCAGCTGCAGGATCTCCATGGGCAACTGAATTCCCAGTTCCTTCATCTGATTGGTGTCCACCAGGATCTTGAGTTCCTCCTGCATGAGGATGGGCAGTGACTCGGGAGGTGCACCTTCCATGAGAATTTGTATCGCCTGTTTGCCGGAGAGCTCCCCGATGAGCCCGAAGTCTGCACCGACATAGAGTACGGCACCGGGGAATTTCATGAGTACGAGGCTGATGCCGGGGATTCTGTTGGTCTTTGCCAATTCAATGAATTCTCTGCTGGCTTCGTAATCGCGCAGACCATAGTAGGTATCCAGCGGGATTGCAAATGCCTGAGCTCCCTTATCGATGAGCTCCTGTGCGGCAGGAGTGATATGATCGTTCTTGTTCACCTCTTTGGAGATGAAGGTAAGCCCGGCCTGTACACCGCACCTTTTCGCTTCCTCCACATGGGCAATGCCGTTCTCATCGTCGCTGTGCACGATCCCAATTGTCGTGATGTTCGGGAATGCGAGTTTGACAATCTTGAGCGAAT
>DAISYU010000150.1:0-7275 GCA_036825155.1 Thermodesulfobacteriota bacterium
TGATATGTTTCTCATGTGATTTTCCTCCTCAATAAATAACATCAATCAAACAATGGATACTATAATAACCGGTTTTCTTGAAAAATCTACAGGAAATTTCTTCTTATTTATTTTCAGTATGTTACAGACAGATAGCTATACAACAGCTACATGCTGACGGCTGATTTGAACAAACTCTTTAGTGGATAATATTCGCATCGGAGTGGTTCTGTGAACGTTTCACAGCAGTAAAAAAAACGTTCTGCATTTCGTCACTAGATTCTCGACTCAAGCCGTTCCCACATGATTTATTTCAGTTCCGGGGACAAGAGAAGAATAGAGCACTTTCTACTATCCTCACGCCTGCTCCCACTGGAGCATTTCGTCAATACGTTTGTCTTTTTCACACCAGAGGTCATTGATCCATGTCTGGAATCTTTTCTGGAAATACGGGTCATTGAAGTAATCGCCGATCAGTTCCTTTTTCATAGGCATCTGCTCGATATGGACCCTGATTTCCCCCACCTTGCCGCACAGATAGTCCCAGAAATCACTCACCCCTTCAGGATAGACGATTGTGACATTCAAGATGTTGTGTATGTTTTCTCCCAGGGCGTTGAACACCAGGGCAGTGCCCCCTGCCTTAGGTTTCAGGAGGTGAACAAACGGGGAGTGCTGCCTGGCATGCTTTTCTATGCGGAACCGTGTCCCCTCCACAAAATTGAATACCGCCACCGGCATATCCCTGAACTTTTCACAGGCCTTCCTGGTCATCTCCAGGTCCTTGCCTTTGAGGTGGGGATTGTTGTCCAGGAATGCCTTGGTGAACCGTTTCATGATGGGGAAATCCAGCGCCCAGAAGGCCTGACCGACGATCGGCAGCCACAGCAGTTCCTTCTTGACGAAGAACTTGAATGCCGGAATTTTTCGATAAAAGAGCTTTACCAGCACCATGATATCGATCCACGTCTGATGATTCACCATGAGCAGACACGTTTTTTTCGGATCAAAGGAATCCACACCGCGGATGACCCATCTGGTCCTGTTCGTCACGCACTGGGGAAAATTGAGAAAGTACACCCACATCATCGAAACGGTGTTGAGCACCTTGCCCCAGAAAATACGCCATGCCTTGATGGGCAGAAGAAATTTGATAAGAGCGATTGTATAAAACGGTATGGATATGACAAGGGTGTCCAGCAGGAAAAGCAAGACGGAGAGTATTCCACGCAACTGTTCTTTCAAGAAGCGAACCATGTCACCCAACCTCTTTTGATGCCTGGCCAATATCTATCTCAGACCCTAATTATAATATTAACACAGAGTTGTTCTTTATCAAACCGGTAATTGTGCAAGTTGAGGTTCTTTGAAAAGCCCTGAATGGCTCATTGCAGGCTAGGCACTTTCGCTATGTGAAATATCTATAAGCACTTCCTTGAGCATATGGATCATCTTTTGCCTTGCATGCTCATATTTCTTTTCATTGTTGGACCGCACTGCCTGGAAAAATGATGAACACAGGCCGCGCTGCTCAGAGGTGAATGACGCGACATAGCTCCTGTCTTCAATCCGGGGGATTTCTTCTTCTTTTCTCCCCCTTCTTCCGTGGGCCCAATTGATGGCATGGGCATAGAATATCAGTGCCCTGTCGAGGATGATGAAGGGGAATTGGATGTTGGCGACCGGCCCGACCCTCAGTTGCAATCCTCCCAGCTTCCCCTCTGCCTGGTAGCTGCCAAGTTTTGGCCCTTTCACAACAGCCTTTGATGCGCGCTTTCCGCCGGCCAGAGCGGACCCTGCGCCTATAAGCGCGCCCGACAGCGCAAACACGCCGAATGTAATCCCGGCTGTTGCCGCATCCAGACCGAGACCGATCCCCCCTCCTGCAGCCGCACCTGCCGCGGCAAGCTGCCACGGGCTCAGCCCCAGGACCTGCCAGGTCTTCTCATGAAACAGGTCCTCACCGGCAATGGTATGCTCCGGCAATGCATAGTCAAAGATGTTGTGTTTGAAGAGTTTTCTGATCTCTCCGTGCGAGCTCTTCTCCATATGGGAGATCTCTGACTGGTAGTCACTGATGAGCCTCTGCCGGACAGCCTCCAGGTCCTTTTCATCTGAAAAGTTCCTTGCTGCCTGATATTCCAGACACTTCTCAATCATGGTGCAGATGATCATTGCCGTCATCGAGGTTCGTCTGGCCCAGTCCTGTTGAAATGCACCGATAACCTTTGCCAGGGCATCCTCTCCCTGCTGGTCTATTGCCTTGAGACTTTCCAGCAGGGCAATCCTTTCGGCATAGGTGGCCAGATGTGCATTGAACACCCTGATGGAGTTGAAGTGCTTTCTCAGTTCACCCCTCCAGGCATCGAGGAACGTGTTTGTCTCGTCCTTGTTGTTGATGATTGCCATGCGGGGTATTCCGGTCATGCGCAGGATCTCCATCTCTGCAATATCGACACTGCGCAGGGGCCTCGACGCATCCACCACATAGATAATGCCCGCACCCTGCGCCAGCGGCGCAAACAGCTCACACTCGCCGGAAAACCGCACATCACCTTTATGTGATGCAATAAACCCTTCGAGCATATCAGGGCCTTCATGCTCCCTCAACCATGCAAGTGTAGCCAGGGGGGACTGGAAACCGGGGGTGTCCACGAACCGTATGATCTCAACGCCGTCTATGATCACCGGAAATGTCTGGCAGACAACAGTCTCTCCGGGGATGGGCGTGATGCGCACACTGTCATCTTCTGCCAGAGTGGACACCACTGAGGATTTCCCTTCATTGGGATGCCCGACAATGGCAAAGGAGAGAACATGTTTACCGCTCATTTGGTATCCTCCAATGCCTCGAGCCGTAGATAGGGATCAGCCAGTTTCATGAGTGAGTGCGCCCAGACCTCTTTATCGGACCTGTCGACCCGCGCAAATATGGTCTGCCCCTCGGGTTTGCCGGTGAGCAGCACTGCTATACGTGCTGTCTTGCCAAGACCCTGCCTGAGCACCTTGATGAATTCGATCGTCTCCACTATCGGCGGCTGCCATGCTTCGAGTACTACCACGACTCCCTGTACATCTTTGCCGAAGACATCTGTTACAGAATCCAGCACCTGCTGATCGAGGACCGGTTCACCCTGTATTGCAGAAATTGACGTTACCTCCCACCCCAGGGTTTCTGCAACCACCTGACGGAGCGTATCCTGATCGGCCAGGGAGATGATGTCAGAGGGTATAAGCACCACACAAGGGATACCCTGCATGCTCAAGGTCTCATTTATTCTCTCTGCCCCTGCCCCCTCATCTTCACGTCCTGTCTTATCACCCAATGCTTCACCGAAACTGGACACAGCAGGCCGCGTCATGCGCATGATCAGACGGTCAAAGCCTGCAGTTGAAAAATCGAGCCGTGAGATCGATCTCCTCTGGCCCAGGGTGGCTGCTGCATAGAGTATTATCCGGGGCAGCAGTCCATAGACACACACGGCGCAGACGAGAAACGGCCACCAGGACACCAGGTCCGCTGTCACGAGGTGATAGATCCCATCCTTGAGCACCATGCGGCTGCCCTCGATCTGGACCAGGCTTGGATAGGCAATGCCGGGAGGAACAATCCATGCCCAGGGTGCTGCGAGAACATGGACCAGGGTGTGTACTGCCTGTGAACTCAGCTGAATGGTCGACTGCCACCCAAAGGCAAGGTCTGCGGTGAAGACCCGGATAAGGGTGGCTCCAATCACCCCGAGATTGAATGCTATACCGAATGATTGAACGAGGGCGAAAATAGTCCAGAATATCACGCGGGAATACAACGTATGTTTTGCCCGGGCAATGCCGAACACGGCCTCCATGCCTTGCGCCTGAGCTCCTGACAGCTGTCTGGCGGCACTCCTGACAAGCTTGTCCGTAATCCTGAGCAAAAACTCCCCCAGCAAGGGGTAGAGGACAGAATACTTCTTCAGGCTGGCGGACGAGGTCTTTATGAAAAAAAAGCGAAGCATGAACAGAATTGTTAAGATCTGCACCACAACCAATACACCGAAATACACCGAGACATTGACCGGCTCCTGCCCTCTATATACGAGCATGGACAGCGCCAGCCCGGCCCCGGAGATTACCCCAATGGCTGTGATGATGAGACCTAAGAGCCTGCGGGCTTCAATAAAAACATCTCCGGGCAATATGGCCTGCAGAGCATTATCCCCCTGATACCGTGTGCGCATTTGTGCAAGCCAGACAGACAGCGCTGTGCGCCTGAACGAGCTTGATTCGGGCCTGCCCTTTATCTGAGGTTTGATCGATCGCAGATAGATTTCCCGGTCCCGCTGTTCAAGCTGAGCCTGTGTCTGCGTTTCATCTCTGAGGATGAAAAACTCGAGATCAATAAGGTCGGAGACGGACCACCTGCTCACGTTTATCCCTGTTATCCTTTATTTGCTTTCATTTCATATATCAGAATAACATGATTATATAAGTACATTTTTATACTGAAACACTATATCACAGCATCAAAATACTCACAAACCGCCAGATTAGAATCTCCCAAAGGAACGTTACTGGTAAAAAGATTTCAGATACTTCCTCAGCCCGAAACAAAAAGGCAGGGCTTTGTGCCCTGCCCATAATGGCATGAATCTCGGGTTAAGCCCTGAGCCCTTTACCGTAGATGCTGCAAAGAATGAGCCCTATGCATATAGTCCGGCGAAGCGTACGCGAAGAGGGATTCAATCGTTAAACTGCTTGCTATACGTTAATTTATCAACTTCCGCCTGAGACCGCCCAGCCCGATCAGCCCGATGCCGAGCAGGACCATTGTTGCCGGCTCTGGTACCGGTGCCGGTGCCACAGCATTCACGAATACCACAAGATCGTTATAATCCCTGTCACCCATGCTCAGATCTTCGAAGGCAAGCATGAACAGCCTGTGGTTTCCATCATAAGGATTATCAAAGGCAGCATAGAATTCTACAGGTACTTCAAAGGCGACGAAGTGGTCGTTGCCGTCACTGTTCAATGTGGAGTCGGAATACCAATAACCCTGATCATTCCATTGTTCAAACCAGGCGAAGAGCAGTTCATGGCCGATGCCGAAAGTAATATTGAGATCCTCATGTATCCCGGGAGATATATTTTCTGCAAGTATTGTCTTATTGCCGTCAGCGGTCATGTATCCGAACGTCTGGTTGTAGCCTGCATACCTGATATCAAGGTCGATGCCGCCGTTTGTCTCAAACCACCAGGCATCTCCTGTCTCGTCATATAACCCAATACCGTATTCGTTAAAGAGGTCCTGAGAAGACCCGGTATAATTATCATTGAGCACATTGTTCCAGATATCACAGAGATTCATCTCGCTGTCGGAAAGAGTCCAGGGGTCGTGGATCTCTACTGCATGTGCCTTTGAAACAAACCAGAATATCAGAACCGAAAAACAAAAGAATATGAATGCCCTTTTCATAAATACCCTACTCCTTATTTCAACTCGAATCGCCCGATTAAAAGCAATTTCAGTGCCAAGGCTTTTTTATTACAGTGTTTTAATAGTTGTCTTAATTTCAATTAGTTGAATAACTATATTATCTCCATTGAGGCCCTTATGGGTAATTATTTACATAGTACAGAAACGTTTTTCATTATCTATGGGAAATATATTTCCTTCATGCTGTGGTCTTGATTATTCCACCCTCCTCAGAGAAACAAGCCATGCCTTTGCCCCCTTCTTCGGAAATCGTGCATAATAATGAGTTGGATTGATATCCTGAATTTCCCACCCAGAGCTGAATGTATCCCTGAGAATATCCTGTGATATCCGCCTCGGACCGATGTAGTTGTTATGCAGGTCACTGAAACACAAGATAAAGAATTTACCTTGAGCCCTCATCACGGAGCTTAGTGCTGCAGGATAACGACACCGGTCCCTGTCATTGAGAGTATGAAACAAACCAACATCCAGGACAGTATCGTATAATTTATGAAGGGTATTTAAGGAGAACACATCGTGCACAAAGAAAAGATCGTGAAACCCCTTTTTGAGAGCTTTTGATCGGGCCTTCTCGATTGCAGTAGGAACCAGATCAATCCCCTGAACCTGATATCCTTTTTCTGCAAGAAACAGAGTGGTTGCACCCCACCCACAACCAACATCAAGCACTCTGCCGGATATCTGTCCACTTTCCTCGAGCTCTGCAATTGCAGGCTGCACCTGTCCAATGTCCCATGGGACGTAGAACCGGTAAAGCATATGAAAAAGAAAGCGTGGAATTGGTTTTCTGTCTCTCATGGGGAAGTGTTCTCGGCATTGAAGATTAAAGGGAATCTTTGTCTTTTGTGCTCTCCCAGATCTTGTCCATTTCCTCAAGGCTCATATCTTCAAGCCGAAGCCCGCGGCTCTTTGCCTCTTTTTCAATCTCATGAAAGCGCTGTCTGAACTTAAGGTTTGTCCTGCGCAATGCCGATTCCGGATCGATCCCGTTGAATCTTGCGAAATTCACGATGCTGAACAGAAGATCTCCTATCTCCTCGGCTACCTGGTCGGATTTATGGGATTGCATGGCCTGGAGGACCTCATCAGCTTCCTCCTTGATCTTGTCCACAACCCCAGCTGCGTCCGGCCAGTCAAAGCCCACCCGGGATACGACAGACTGAATCTTTCGTGCATACTGCAGGGAAGGAAGGGTATCAGGTATGCCGTCGAGTATTGACTGCCGCTGTTTCTTGCCCTCCTCCTTCTTCTTGAGCCGCTCCCAGTTCTTGATGACCTCGCCGGAATCGGCAACGCTCACATCGCCGAACACATGAGGATGGCGATGGATGAGTTTGTCACAGAGGTCATTGATCACCTCTTTGATAGTGAACTCACCCAGGTCCTTTGCAATGGTACTGTGAAACACTACCTGAAGAAGGACGTCGCCCAGTTCCTCCCGCAGGTGTTCGACATCATCGGCCTGGATGGCATCGACAAGCTCATATGCCTCCTCGATCATGCAGCGCGAGATGCTCCTGTGATCCTGCTCGGCATCCCAGGGGCATCCGCCCGGGGCCCTGAGCCTCTCAAGGATCTCTACCAGTCTGTCAAATTCCTTCATCTTTTATCCTGCACTAAAGATTATTCACCATACCAGGTTGCAACAGACTACATACATACCCTGCATTGCACATTGCAAGGTCAGATGCAAGGATGATGGAACATAGTCAATTCAACATCCTGTGAGCTCAAGATCATGGGGGGCACCAGTGATTATAAAATGAACTACCCCGCAGCCCCGCCAAAGCAATCGGGATCTCCGACAAGCTGCGAGG
>DAISYU010000151.1:0-1727 GCA_036825155.1 Thermodesulfobacteriota bacterium
TCGATTTGGGTAAGGGAAAGAAAGAGGCAATAGGTTTTATGGAATGAGATAGTTGTAAGGTGACAACGGAGTAATGATATCTCTTAATAATGAACATTATGGCCATTTATCTTAGTTCGAGATCTAATACATTTGCCCCAAAGGCCATGAATGTGTTATGAAAAACATCTAATTATTGTTCATAATTTCATTATGTTCTGGTCTTGAGGTAGGTATCGTCTGATGGATAATGTATTTGAATTTCGTAACACATTGATTGAGGAGTACAGCGCTTTCTCGCGCAGCTTCACATGCATCAAAGCCCAGGATCTCCTGGCAGCGGTGGATAAGGCATACACGGATTGCCGGTACTGGCCTGAACCGCTCATTCAGATAAATCCCAATTATAAACGCGAAGACACGGTTCAATCTCTTGTAGCGCAAGGTCTTCTCCACAAGGGATGCTCCGACATATTTCAGGTTGGCAAGGTCGAAGGGAAAGCAAGTCCCTTGAAGTTGTTCAAACATCAGATTGAGGCCATTGCCAAGGCCCGGGAACGAAAGAGCTATGTTGTTACAACCGGTACCGGGTCTGGTAAATCCCTGGCCTTCTTCATCCCCATAATTGATCATATCCTCAAGGCAAAGGAACAGGACCCAACACCTCGGACAAGGGCCATAGTCATCTATCCTATGAACGCCCTGGCCAACAGTCAGATAGAGGAACTCAACAAATTTCTCCATGGGTTCCCTGACAAGAAAAAGCCCTTTACCGTTGCCCGGTATACGGGGCAGGAGAAAAAGGATTTCCGAGAATACATCGCCCAGAACCCCCCTGATATTCTGTTGACCAACTTCATGATGCTCGAGCTCATCCTTACCCGCTATGAACCCATTGACCGGCGGGTCGTGGAGCATTGCCGTGATCTGAAGTACCTTGTCCTTGATGAGCTGCATACCTATCGGGGCCGCCAGGGGGCGGATGTGGCCATGCTGGTACGGCGCATAAGGAAGCGCCTGGATGCAAAGGATCTCATATGCATCGGAACCTCGGCCACCATGTCGAGTACCGGATCCATAGAGGATCAACAACAAACCGTTGCAGGGGTTGCCAGTAAGATCTTCGGCACGACTATCACATCTCATGAAATCATTGGAGAGACCCTGGAGCGGGTCACGGATCCTCATCTCGGGAAAGCTGCAGTTAAGCCTAAGCTTGCCGAGCGCATCCATACCGTGCCATTTGAATGGAAAGATTTCTCAGCTTTTCAGAAAGACCCCTTATCCGTCTGGGTGGAGCTCAGCCTTGGCATTGATATGTCCGATCTCTCCAAGCCGAGGCGGGCCAGACCCCTCAGCCTCTCTGAAGCGGCTCACCGCTTGGCTGCTGACGCAGGGATTGAGTTTGAGGCAGCTCGTGATGCCCTGAAAACCTTCCTTACTGCTGCTTTGACAGTCCGGACGCCCCAGGGAGATGCGCCCTTTGCATTCAAGCTCCACCAGTTCATCAGTGGCCCCGGAAAGGTGTATGCAACCCTGGAGCCTGAAGGGATACGCCACATAACCCTGGATGCCCAACGTTTTGCTCCGGGCAGAAGACAAGACGGGGTCATGCTCTATGCAACCCACTTCTGCCGCGAATGCGGGCAGGAATACCACCCTGTCTGGGAGAAGACACAGCCTTCACTCCACTATGTGCCCAGAGAGATCGATGATATCGCCGCTGAAGATGATGAGGTCAAGTTCGG
>DAISYU010000151.1:1827-7159 GCA_036825155.1 Thermodesulfobacteriota bacterium
TATCTCAGAACCCCTTCACTGGTCGGCCTTGCCAAACAGGATGCCATGAAAACGATGAGGTTCATCCTGGGTTACCGACTGCTCCGCGATCTGCGCAAAGGCTGGCGGTTTAACAATCCCAATCTTGACCAGCTCAGTATCCTTCATATTGATTACCTGGACCTTGCCGCATTCAGCGCAGATGAAAGCCGCTTTGCGGGGCGTCATACTGTATTGCAAAGGCTGTCCCCGCAAGGACGTGAAGACCTTGCGCGTTTTGTGTTCGATGAGATGCGTAGAAATCTGTGTATGGAGTCACGGTATCTCGACCCTGTGGAACAAGACAAGGTCCGTACAAGCGCATACAGTTATCTGAATGAACGCTGGTCCTTTGCCCAGGATGAACGTTTGGCCCAGTCACGGTCGTTAGTCTTGGGGAAGCGACCAGAGTACAAGGGGAAGGCCAGAGAGGATGTGGTGGGGGGCGGGCCAAAATCCAGGCTCATCCGACGCTTGAAGTCCGCCCCGCTCTGGAAGCAAACAGAGTTTGCCGGAAAAGTGACTGGTTGGAAAGAACAGGAACTTATGGAGATCGTCAGCGATCTCCTTCAGGCTGCAAATAACTATGGCTATGTCCAGCCGTATGAAATCCAAAAGAACCTTCTTGGATGGCGTCTCAAGTCATCTTCCATGAAATGGTGCCTGAATCCGGGTAGTGATGATCTGGAGACAGACACTGCAAACCGGTTTTTCCGAAGGCTCTACTTGACCATGGCAGAGATCCTGGTCCTGCCCCAGCACCCCCTGTTCTATTTTGAGGCCCATGAGCACACCGCACAGGTCGAGGCCGACAAGCGTATTCTCCTGGAGAAACGTTTCAGGTACTCAAAGAAAGACCGTGAGGACTGGGCTGACGAACCTGCCCATGAGTCACCGCTCAAGCGCTTGCCGGTATTGTTCTGTTCCCCCACCATGGAGCTCGGTGTCGATATTTCTGCCCTGAATACCGTGTATCTGCGGAACATACCTCCAACGCCGGCCAACTATGCTCAGCGGAGCGGCCGGGCCGGGCGCTCCGGCCAGTCTGCCCTGGTCCTGAGCTACTGCGCTGCCATGAGTCCGCATGACCAGTGGTTTTTCAACCATGCCAAGGATATGGTGCATGGGGTGGTAAAACCTCCCACCCTGGACCTGGCAAATCATGACCTCATCGAGAGCCACCTCCACGCCGTATGGCTGGCAAATGTAGAGTACGAGCTTGACACCAGCCTGGCCCCGCTGCTCGACCTTGACAAGGAAGCAAAACCCCTGAAGGCTGCCCTCTACGAGCACTTAACGAATCCCGATACCCTTAAACGGGCGCGTGAGCAGGCAAAAGAAGTCATGGGAGAGGTTGTCGGCGAACTGAACAGCATCAATGCCTCATGGTTTGATGAGGGGTATGTGGACCGGGTCATCGACAAGTCCCCATCCGACTTCGATGCCGCATTGGACCGCTGGAGGACGTTGTTCGATGCCACGCGCAAGCAGATGGACATGGCCGATGCCATCGTGAAGAGCCATGCAAGCAGTCAATGGGACCGCGAGAATGCACGCCGCCGGTATGCGGATGCGGCACGCCAGTACGATATCCTTCTCAAGAGCGATAATACACAGAACTCTGATTTCTATACGTACCGCTATCTGGCCAGCCAGGGATTTCTCCCGGGGTATAATTTCCCCCGCCTCCCGCTGCTGGCCTGGATACCGGCCCGTGGAGGCGTCGCTGGTAAGGATGACGAGGGCAGCATGGTCAGCCGACCGCGCTTTCTCGCCCTGTCCGAATTCGGTCCGCGCTCGCTCATCTATCATGAGGGCAGGACCTATCGCGTGGTGCGGGCCAAGCTCAATGTAAGCGCCTCAGAGCACATCACGGCATGCACCACCCTGGCCACCGTTGCCAGCCGCATCTGCCCCCGGTGCGGATATGGTCACATGGGGGTGGAGGATAACCCGGATCCGTTGGCCAATGTCTGCGAACACTGCCACACCCAGCTCTCAGACCAGGACCGTGTAAACAACCTCTACCGCATAGAGACAGTGGAGACCATGCCGGTGGAGCGTATTACCATCAATGATGAAGAACGGCAGCGGCAGGGCTTCGAACTGCAGACCGCATACCGTTTCCTGCCGGGACCGGATGGCCTTATCCAGAAGACCGAAGCAGATGTTGTCTGGGCGGGAGAGATCCTGGCCAGACTGACGTACGCCCCGGCGGCACGGCTTTGGCGCATCAACCGAGGCTGGCGTCGCAGGAAGAACAAGAACCAGCTCGGATTCTTCATCAACCCGGTGACCGGCTATTGGAGCAAGCAGGACAGCCCGGACGAGGACGACACCCCGAATGGGGCCGAAGAGCCGACCCTTGACAAGATTCCGAACCAACCGATCGTGCCGTTCGTGGAAGACCACCGCAACATCCTCATCCTGACGCCGGCGCAGTCACTCTCCGAGGGTGCCATGGCAACGCTCCAGGCCGCACTCAAACGGGGAATCGAACAGACCTTCCAGATCGAGGAATCGGAACTGGTGGCGGAACCCCTGCCCAACATTGACAACCGGCGGGCTGTCCTCTTCTATGAGGCCGCCGAAGGTGGTGCCGGTGTGCTCACCCGGCTTGCCAGCGAGGGAAGTCAGCTCGCCGAAGCAGCCAAGACCGCCCTCACCCTCATGCATTACCGTTCGCCTGAAACCGTCTGGACCATGGATGACCTCCCGAACCTCGAGATTCTTCGCGGGGATGGTACACGCATATGCGAGGCCGGGTGTTACCAGTGCCTGCTCTCCTACTATAACCAGCCGGATCACGACAAGATCAACCGGCTCGACCCTGATGTGCTGAAGCTCTTCGTGGCCCTGGCCAATGCCAGTGTACACCCAGTGAATACAGACAAGGGAACAGCAGCACTATCTGCAGACGATCTCCTTGCATCATGGATCAGTGAGGTTCAGCGGCTCGAGCTGCGCATGCCTGATGCAACCCGGGTTCCCCTCAAAGACGGCAAAGACCGCGCAGATGCCCAGTACAAGGATGCCCGCGCCCTTGTCTTTCTCAGGAATCCCTCCTCAGAGACGGCTGCGTATGCCAATGACCGCGGCTGGCGGGTGATTGTATTCCCTGAGGACCGTGACCAGTGGAGAGAGGTGTTCGATCAATACCACGACATCTTCCGAAGGGCGAAGTCATGACCATGCAGGCGTCAGTGGATTTCACCCCTGGATCACTGGTGCGTGCCCGGGGCCGGGAATGGGTCGTGCAGCCGCAATCAACCGGGGATATCCTGAAGCTGCGCCCACTGGGTGGTTCCGGCGAAGACCTCGTCACTATTGTCCCTGAACTGGAACTCTCACCCCCGGTGCCTGCAACCTTTCCCTGGCCGGACCCGGGCCGGATCGGGTCTTATGACGCCGCGCTCCTTCTGCGTGATGCCCTCCAGCTGAAGCTGCGCGCCGGAGCCGGTCCATTCCGCTCATTCGGAAACATCGCGGTGGAGCCCCGTGCGTACCAGCTGGTGCCGCTGCTCATGGCGCTCCGCCAGTCCACCATACGGCTCCTCATTGCCGACGATGTGGGGATCGGCAAGACCATCGAGGCAGGGCTTATTGTGCGGGAACTCATTGACCGGGGCGAGATCTCTCGTCTGGCCGTGCTGTGCCCGCCGCACCTGGTGGACCAGTGGCAGCATGAGCTCCTCACCCACTTCCACCTCAAGGCAACAGCCCTGACGGCATCCAGCGTGACACGGCTGGAACGAAACACCCCCCACGGTGTCTCGCTCTTCGATCACTATGCCTATGTCGTGGTGAGCCTCGATTACATCAAGAGCGAGAGCCACCGTGAGCATTTCCTCTCCATGGCCCCTGAATGCATTGTGGTGGACGAGGCCCACACCTGCACCATAGGGGGGCAGGGTCGCCAACTGCGCTATGAGCTCTTGCATCGTCTCGTGGGAGACGAGTCCCGGCATCTCATCATGCTCACGGCAACACCGCACTCCGGTGACGACACTGCCTTCCATAACCTCATCTCGCTCCTCAAACCGGAATTCGCCGCCTTGCAGGGCAGCGCCTCTGACGCTCGCAAGGGACTGCGCGAAGACCTTGCCCGCCACTTTGTCCAGCGCAGGCGCAAGGACATCGAGGAATGGCAGGATCACCACATATTCCCGCGCCGCCTCACCACGGAGATAACCTATTCACTGACCGGGGCATGGGGGGCTTTCTTCGATGCCGTGCAGGAATACTGTACCGACCTCGCCGGCCGCACCGAACGTGAAGGCACGTCCTCCAGCCGCCTGATCTGGTACGCCACCCTGGCATTGATGCGGTGCGTGGCCTCATCACCTGCAGCTGCGGTAAGGGCCCTCACCACCAGGCTCACCGGATCGCTCGAAGAGATGGAGGCCCTGGCTGATGAGGAACGGATCTACGATGGCCAGACCGACGATTTGCGGGTGAACGACCTGGAACCCGCAGCCTGTCTGGAGGATGCAACCCGCCTGAAAGAACTCATCGCACAGGCAAGGGTCCTTTCCGGCAAGGATGACCCCAAGCTGGCCGCCCTCTTGAGTCATCTGGACGTCCTGATCAAGGATGGGTTCAGGCCGGTGGTCTTCTGCAGGTATGTCGCCACTGCCCATTACGTTGCCGAACACCTCCAACAGCACTTCAAGAACGCCACCATCGATGCGGTGACCGGCGAATACACACCAGAAGAGCGTGAGGAGCGGGTCTCCAGCCTCGGCGAAACGGACCACCCCATCCTGGTAGCCACGGACTGCCTGTCCGAGGGCATCAATCTGCAGGCGTACTTTGATGCCGTGGTGCACTACGACCTGGCATGGAACCCCACCCGTCATGAACAGCGCGAGGGCCGCGTAGATCGTTTCGGGCAGACGAAGAAAGAGGTCCGCTGCACCATGCTGTACGGCCAGGACAACCCGGTGGACGGCTTCATCCTGAATGTCATCCTGAGGAAGGCAGAAGCCATCCGCAAGGAACTGGGCATCCTGGTCCCCATGCCCGAAGACGATGTACGCATCAATCAGGCCCTCATCAAGGCCACCCTCATGAAGCGCAAACAGCGCGACCCTGCACAGATGTATTTCGATTTCGGCGAGGAGAAGATCGACCTGACCCCACTGGATATACGCTGGCAGGATGCCATGGAGAAGGCCAAGGCCAACCGCACTGTCTTTGCGCAGCGGCGGCTCAAGCCCGAAGAGGTGCTGCCTGAGTGGAAAAAGCAGCTGCATGTCCTGGGCGGGGAACATGAGGTGGAGCGTTTCGTGAAGGGGGCCTGTGCCCGCCTGAA
>DAISYU010000152.1:0-2962 GCA_036825155.1 Thermodesulfobacteriota bacterium
CCAAGGAACGGATTGAAAAGCTCATGAGCCTGGCGAAGAAGGAATCAGAACCATTTTCACGTAACATGCTTGATGATCTCTTTGTACCGGAAGATTTCCCGACAGTTCAGCATACCCCGAGAAGGCCCTGGTTCAGGCAATGGTAGTGATCCGCATGACCTGTATGGCCTGAAAGGCCAAGGCCATGGACGGACTGAGTCTATATCAAGAAGCATAATAAGACAGAGATTTTTTCGCTACGCTTCGAAGGAATAGTTTCTGTCATTGCGAGCGAAGCGAAGCAATCTCGTAGTTTGGGTTCTGCTGAGATCTCTTTGTCACATTCGTTCCTCCTCATGAACACCCTTTTATGATAGTTATATCAATACGTTGAAACTGGTATTGCCAGCGGAGATAAGGAATTTTGCACAATTATTAAATAGTCATTGCGAGGAAACCGCTGTGGCGGACGACGAAGCAATCCCAGGAAAATCAAAATGACCGAGATTGCTTCGCTGCGCTCGCAATGACTGCATTTCGCAATGAGCTGATATTAGAAATTTTCATTCCATTGATAACAGCTGGCTTTGCCAGCTGTGGGTTGCTCGCGATGACTGATTACTCCCAACCCGATCTACAAGCTCTCGTATGCAAGGCAACCTCTAAGAATAGTTCGTTCTCGCTTCAAGACACAAAGCCGTCAAGGCATCAACAATGATTTGTCAGGTCTTTTTTTGCGTCGTTGCGCCTTTGCGCGAGTTTTCCTTTTCTCTACACCTGAGAGTCCATATTTGTCATTACCTCGGCTTGTGACTCACTACATCCATGTAGCTCACCCTAAAGGGCAGCACTTCGTGCTGTCCAATTAGGCTATCCTGCCGAATTGTCGGGTGTAGTTTTGAACGAAGCCTGAAGGAGGTAATCCATTATTATCATTGAGTTCTGGACCCCCGCCTTAGCGGGGGTGACGTGTCTTGTGTAGTTTCAATTATTTTCTTCTGGATTCTGTTTTTATAAAAAGTTCATGTTCCCCAAGTCCTGTCATATTATGTGCGTCTGCGGTGATATATATCCAAGTCTTTTAGGTTCAGGTTTGTTCTTTAACTTCTGCCTTCTGCCTAGGATCATGCTCAAAAAGTCCTGTCCTGCCTTCTGCCTCAATTCCCGGACCCTCGTCTCGTAAGAATTCCCTTCTGCCTAGTTTCTCGCTCCAGCCACAACGAAGTATGAAAAGTATCTGGTGTACTTCAGCTATATGCGAAAATGTTTTAAGGTTTTATTCTGACTTCTGAATTCTGGATGCTGGATTCTTTTTTCATATAAATGACCTAATACATCATGCAAGGTAGCTCGACAGCCTTCAGCGTTCTCAAAACTTTGCCTACAAACTATTAACTTTTATATATAATGTCTTGAAAGAGCTATTGGTATGCGGTAATTGATTATTGTATTCCATACTATATTATAAAACACGAAGGAGTTGAGTTGTCTGTCAGGAGCATTTTGCATGTTGTGCGGTTTTGTCGGAACTATGCCGGATATTGTGTAAAAATAAGCAATTATTATATCTTTCTGTCTCATTTCATTAAGGCATTAACGTTTGACATAAACTGCCATTTAGTGCTATCTGAACCCGAACCAGCGCGGTATGCACTGGTCGGTAAACCTATATAAATTACACAAAGAGGGGGAGGTAATGAAAAAAATACTCTTAAGTCTGATGGTATTATCCATAGTGCTCTTCGCAGGAAGCGTGTACGCAGCTGATACAATCAAGCTGGGTGTGCCCGGAGCGCACAGCGGAGACTTGGCTTCATACGGTTTGCCCAGTGCGTATGCTGCCAAACTGGTGGTTGATGATGTCAATGCAAAGGGCGGTATCCTTGGCAAGAAAGTCGAGATCCTCCAGGAGGACGATCAGTGTAAGCCCGAGGTTGCTGCAAATGTCGGAAACAAGCTTGTCTCCGAAGGTGCTGACATTATACTAGGCCACATCTGCTCTGGCGCGACCAAGGCTGCGCTCAACATCTACAAGGATGCAAAAATCGTCACCATGAGCCCTTCTGCAACGAACGTAGACCTTACCAAGAGCGGGGATTACCCCAATTTCTTCAGGACCATTTCTCCTGATGATGCCCAGGCAGCATTGCAGGTTGATTTTGTTCTGAATACCCTGAAAGCGAAAAAGATCGCTGTTATCCACGACAAGGGTGACTACGGTAAAGGCCTTGCAGAATTTGCAAAGGGATTCTTTGAGGCAAAAGGTGCAGAGGTTGTGCTGTTTGAAGGGATCACCCCCGGCGCAGTTGACTACTCGGCAGTAGTTCAGAAAATCAGACGCAACAATGCCGATGCAGTTGTCTTTGGCGGATACCATCCCGAAGCTGCCAAGATCGTCAGCCAGATGAAAAAGAAAAAGATGGATACCTACTTTATCTCTGATGACGGTGTTCGCGACGAGACATTCATCAAGGTAGCCGGCGAATATGCAGAGGGCGTCTATGCAACCGGTCCGATCGATACATCGAAAAACCCCATGGCGATCGCAGCAGTTGAGCAGCACAGAAAGGTATACGGCACAGATCCTGGTGCATTCTTCCTGAATGCCTATGCTGCAGCCCTGTGTCTGCTCAATGCCGTTGAGAAGGCAGGTTCTACTGATTATGATGCAATTACCAAGGCACTGAGAACCGAATGGGTCGAGACCCCGCTTGGAAAGATCAGCTTCGACGAAAAAGGCGATGCCAAAGGTATCGGCTTTGCAATGTACCAGGTACAGAACGGGGTGTATGTAGAAGTTGGAAAGTAATAACGATCATACCAGAGGGGGCAGGGGATACCTGCTCCCTTTCATATTAATACAAATAGATTCCCAAGGCTGATACATGGACTACTTCCTTGAACTCTTCCTAGGCGGTCTAACCAGGGGCAGCATCTATGCACTCATTGCCCTGGGTTATACCATGGTGTACGGCATCATCGA
>DAISYU010000152.1:3062-7092 GCA_036825155.1 Thermodesulfobacteriota bacterium
GCAGCATCTATGCACTCATTGCCCTGGGTTATACCATGGTGTACGGCATCATCGAGCTGATCAACTTCGCCCACGGAGAGATCTACATGATAGGCGCCTTTACGGCGCTTATTGTTGCTAGTGTTCTTTCTCTTATGGGGATGAGCGGGTTGTCCCTGCTTATCCTCGCCGGCCTCGTTGCGGTGATCTATTCATCGGCATACGGCTATACGATAGAAAAGATTGCGTATAAGCCGCTCCGGCAGGCTCCCAGGCTGTCTCCACTCATCAGTGCAATCGGCATGTCCATATTCCTGCAGAACTATGTACTGCTTGCCCAGACATCCGATTTCCTTTCATTCCCGGCTCTCATTGATGAATTTTCCTTTATGGAGCCCATCTCCCATATCATGCGGTCTTCAGAGCTGGTAATAGTTCTTGCCACGATTGTGTGTACTGCCCTGCTGACACTGTTTATCAAGTTTTCGAGGATGGGCAAAGCGATGCGGGCAACAGCACAGGACAAGACCATGGCCATGCTCTTAGGCGTCAATGTCAACCGGGTTATCTCGGTCACCTTTATCATCGGGTCAGGACTTGCAGCCGTTGGGGGTGTGCTGATTTCGAGTCATATCGGGCAGATCAACTTCTATATCGGATTCATTGCCGGAATCAAGGCATTCACCGCTGCCGTGCTGGGCGGTATCGGGAGCATACCCGGAGCAGTGCTGGGCGGCATGGTGCTGGGGTGGACAGAAAGCTTTGCCACCGGATATGTGTCCAGCGACTATGAAGACGTTTTTGCATTCGGACTCTTAGTATTTATCTTAATATTCAGACCTGCTGGCATCCTCGGTAGGACAACATCAGAAAAGGTATAGAAAAGTAAGAAAATGGCAACAAAGTGGAAACCGCTCATTGAAAAGATAACCAGTGAATTCATCAAGTCGCTCCTGGTGTCATTCTGGTTCATGTTCCTCACATTTCCCATCATGGTCATCAAGGTGCATCCGCTGGAAAGGACCATTGAATGGCGGTGGATGAACATGGCCTATGTGGCGATAGGTTCGTTTGTCCTCTCTTTTATCTGGCGCTACCTTATGGAGCGAAAAGAGGGCGGTGAGTCGAAAGAAGAGGGTGAAACCTGGCAGAAGAGGATCGGGCTGAAAATTCGCACCGATAAGAGAATCTCCATGCCCGGCCTTGCCGCAGTTGCCATATTTATCGTAATTTTCCCGCTCATCTTTTCAAGTTATCAGACACAGATCATGATCTCCGCACTCATGTATGTAATGCTTGGGCTCGGGCTGAATATCGTTGTGGGCCTTGCCGGGCTGCTGGATCTCGGGTACGTGGCATTTTACGCGGTTGGTGCCTACTGCTATGCACTGCTTAACCATCACTTCGGCATATCGTTCTGGATGGCGCTTCCCATCAGTGCTCTATTAGCGACGACATTCGGTGTTCTGCTGGGTTTCCCGGTGCTGCGTCTGCGGGGAGATTATCTGGCCATTGTCACCCTTGGGTTCGGAGAGATCATCAGGCTTATCCTGGAGAACTGGAACGAGTTCTCATTCGGTCCAAGCGGTATAGCAGGCATATCCAGGCCGAGCTTTTTCGGTATGGAACTAAGCCTGCAGCAGCATACTATCTATCTTTATTTTATAGTGGTTGTTCTTGTCATATTCACCATCTTTGTGGTGAGCAGACTGAGAAACTCCCGTATCGGAAGGGCATGGATCGCACTCAGGGAAGATGAAGTCGCCTGCCAGGCCATGGGAATCGACAAGACCAAGACAAAGCTAACGGCATTTGCCCTGGGTGCAACATGGGCCGGATTTGTCGGATGTATCTTTGCAGCAAAGACCACATTCATCAACCCGGCGAGCTTTACCTTCATGGAATCTGCCATTATCCTTTCCATTGTGGTGCTCGGCGGCATGGGATCAATCGTGGGTGTCATGCTAGGCGCCTTTGTGCTCATCCTTCTGCCCGAGTATTTGAGGGCATTCTCCGAGTTCCGCATGTTGGCATTTGGTGCAGCAATGGTCATCATCATGGTGTTCAGGCCCCAGGGCATTATCAGCGGGATCAGGCAGCGCTATGAGTTCCGCCGTGCAGGTAGTGAACCAGGGGGTGCCCAGTGAAAACCATGCAGCCTGTACTTGATGTGAAACACCTGATCATGGACTTCGGCGGGTTGCGGGCCCTGGACAATATAGACCTTGAGGTACTTCAGAATGAGATTGTTGCCCTGATCGGCCCAAACGGCGCAGGGAAGACAACCTTCTTCAATTGTATCACCGGTATGTATGAGCCCACCAAAGGGGATATGATCGTTTATCCTCCCGGGAAAGAGAAAACCAGGCTCAACAAACTCAAACCCAATATTGTCACCGAACACGGACTGGCAAGGACCTTTCAGAACATCCGTCTGTTCCAGAAGATGACCGTATTGGAAAACGTCATGGTGGCCAGACACTGCAGGACAAAGTCAGGTATTGCCGGCGCAATCCTTCGCGACCCGAAGACCAGAAAAGAAGAGAGCGAGATGGTGGAATTCTCGTACAACCTTCTGGAAAAGGTAGGTCTCGCACCCTTTGTCAATGACATCGCCAAGGAGCTCCCCTATGGTGCCCAGAGGAGGTTGGAGATTGCCCGTGCCATGGCAACCGAGCCGTTCCTGCTGCTGCTCGATGAGCCTGCCGCCGGGATGAATCCAAAGGAAACAAATGAACTGGACAAACTGATCATGAAACTGCGGGAGGAAGAAAATATCTCTATCCTGCTTATAGAACATGATATGAAACTCGTTATGAGCATTTCTGACAGGATATACGTGCTTGACTATGGAAGGATGATCGCCCAGGGAACCCCTGCCGAGATCTCCGAAGACCCCAATGTGATTAAAGCGTATCTCGGAGAGGCTTTCGATGCTTAAGATCAAGAACCTGCACACCTATTACGGCGGTATTCATGCATTAAAAAGCGTTTCCCTTGACCTTGACGAAGGGGAGATCGTAACGCTGATCGGTGCAAACGGTGCAGGCAAATCAACGACCCTGATGTCAATCTCCGGCATTGTTCCTCCCCGCTATGGAGAGATCTTCTTCATGGGCAAACCCATCCACAAGATGAGCCCGGACAAGATCTTTTCTCTGGGCATCGTGCAGGTTCCGGAAGGCCGGCGGATATTCCCGTATCTGACAGTTACGGAAAACCTCGACATGGGTGCATATCTGCGTACGGACAAAAAGGAAATCAAGGAAGACATCGAATATATATTCACCCTGTTTCCCCGTTTGGCCGAGCGCCGCAATCAGCTCGGCGGTACCTTGAGCGGCGGTGAACAGCAGATGCTGGCCATCTCACGGGGGCTCATGAGCAGACCGAAACTGCTGCTGCTGGACGAACCGTCACTGGGCCTTGCACCGGTTCTCGTGCAGCTGATCTTTGATACCATTGAAAAGATCAACAGGGAAAACAAGACCACCATTTTCCTCGTGGAACAGAATGCCAACATGGCCCTGCGCATTGCACACAGGGGCTATGTCATGGAGAGCGGCGCCATTGCCCTGGAAGACACCGCCGCCAATCTGCTGGCCAGCGAAAAGGTCAAAGCTGCGTACCTGGGGCTGTAGCCACAGAGTTATAGATTAGCAAATCTTGTTGCTTTATATTCCGTTTGATAATCCTATACTTGGGTTGTATTAAAAGACAATATCACCGCAGAGACGCAGAGTTCGCAGAGAAAATACATTACCATTTACCGGGAGATACCGGTAAATGGTAAAGAATATCTGTTCATAAGAGTTGACTCAAAGTATTCTTTTCCCTAATGTTGAATAAAACGATTAATCTTAAAGAGTTCAGCATCTCCACGATAAACACTTTTATATTCTATGAAGATAAATGATTTAACAGGTCAGATTATTGGTTCAGCAATTGAAGTCCATACAGTCCTTGGACCAGGACTCTTAGAATCTGCATATGAAGAATGCCTCTGCCATGAATTACAGACCAGAAGAATCAACTTCGAGAGGCAGAAACC
>DAISYU010000153.1:0-7030 GCA_036825155.1 Thermodesulfobacteriota bacterium
CTGCTTGGATGCTCGTAGCGACGGCACTTGTTATGCTCATGACCCCTGGTCTGGCACTCTTTTATGGGGGGCTCGTAAGGTCGAAGAACGTACTTGGCACCATGATGCAGAGCTTTGTGTGTCTGGGTGTCATTTCGATCATTTGGGTATTGTATGGATACAGCATGGCTTTCGGTGATGATATCCTTGGCATAATCGGTGCACCTGTCTGGCTTGGATTGAAAGGGGTGGGACTGAAAGCAGGCCCCTATTCGGAAACGATTCCCCATCTGCTTTTTGTTGCCTTCCAGCTCATGTTCGCCATCATCACACCTGCCCTCATCACGGGTGCCTTTGCCGAGAGAATGAAGTTCTCGGCATTCCTGATCTTCACGGCTGCCTGGGCCACCTTTGTGTATCTTCCCGTGTGTCACTGGGTATGGGGCGGCGGCTGGCTTGGTAAAATGGGTGCACTGGACTTTGCAGGAGGAACCGTTATCCATATAAACTCCGGTACAGCTGCATTGATGGCTGCACTTATCATCGGGAAACGAAAAGGGTATCAGACTCAACCGATTTACCCGCACAACCTCACCATGACGGTCCTGGGTGCAGCCCTCCTATGGTTCGGCTGGTTCGGGTTCAATGCGGGAAGCGCCCTGGCCTCCAATGGTTCTGCCGTACTGGCGTTCTTTACCACACAGGTAGCTACCGGTACTGCGGTGCTGTCCTGGATCCTCATGGAAAAGATCATCCGGGGTAAGCCCACCACCCTGGGCGCTGCAAGCGGCGCGCTTGCAGGTCTGGTTGCCATAACCCCCGCAGCAGGTTTTGTAGGGTCAACTGCAGCGATCATTATCGGTCTTTTTGCCGGCATCTTCTGCTACCTGGGTGTGCTGCTCAAGGAAAAACTCGGCTACGACGATTCATTGGACGTTGTAGCGGTGCATGGACTCGGCGGACTATGGGGAGCACTTGCCACCGGGTTGTTCGCTTCATACGGAGCCCAGGGACTCTTCTTCGGCAATGCGCATCAATTTGTCGTACAGGCCATCGGCGCACTCGCTGCCATTGTCTTCTCTGCTGTCGTGACGACCCTTATCCTGCTGATCATCAAACATACGATCGGGCTGAGGGTCAGCGAGGAGGAAGAGGTCCAGGGCCTTGACCAGAGCCTGCATGGCGAAACCGGCTACTACCTGCAGTAGTGTCTATTATAAGAGGAAAGGAGCGCTCACTATGAAAAAGATTGAAGCTATTATAAAACCATTCAAGCTCGATGAGGTAAAAGAACAACTGCATGCTATAGGCATCACCGGTATGACCATTACAGAGGTAAAGGGATTCGGCAGGCAGAAGGGACATCGAGAGATATACCGTGGTGCTGAATATACCGTGGACCTTATCCCGAAGATCAAACTGGAGATCGTGGTGGCCGCGGATATGATAGACACCGTAGTGGATGTCATCATGAAAGCCGCCAGGACCGGTAAGATCGGAGATGGCAAGATATTTATTCTCCCGCTGGAAGAAGTGATCCGCATACGTACCGGCGAATCGGGAAAAGAAGCGATCTAGCACAGAGAGCGCACGGTTGAGGACTGTGCCACCTGTTCTCAATCGTGCGCACCGCACCCACACCATGTATATGGCTATGAACTTCACCTCAGGCAGGATGATAACAGGGGCTGCTCAGTCAGAATCCCTCACACAGAGGATCGATGAAGAGATCAAGTCCCTGTTTTATGCACATTTTGGTGACCGCCTGCCCGGATGCACGCTCATAGCCCTTGGGGGATACGGCAGGAGGGATCTCTGTCCATACTCCGATCTTGATCTTCTTCTGCTCGTCGAGAGAAGAACCACCAGAAAAGAGATAACAGCGGCCATCGAGGATATTCTCTATCCGCTCTGGGACAAGGGTTTCAATGCGAGTTACAGCGTCAGGACAGTAAAAGAAACCCTGCATGATGCAAAGGACGATTTCTTCTTCAGAACATCCCTGATCGATGCCAGGTACATCTGCGGTTCCGATCTCCTGGCAACAAAACTCACTCATGTCCTTGAAAAGAAGATATCATTGAGGAATACCAGGAAGTTCGTATCGGATCTCTTGTCTCACACGCATAAACGGCACGCCAAATTCGGTGATACATCATACATACTGGAACCCGATCTCAAGGAAGGTCATGGAGGACTGCGGGATTATCAGACCGTCATGTGGGCCATGAAGGTGATCTCACAGACAAAGAATAAGCTGCCTGATCTCATCACCCCGATGGATATACACGAGCTTGGCGTAGCACACGATTTTATCCTGAAGATACGGTATCTCCTCCATGAGATATCCGGCAGGAAGAACGATCGCATGTATCTGGAATTTCAGGAAGTCCTGGCCAAAGAAATGGTCTTTTCCGGCAGTGACGTAGAGACCTCGGTGGAGACCTTCATGAAACAATTTCACAGGCAGGCTCTGACCATAAAATCCATCACCGATTCCTTTCTGTTCTCTCTTGCACATACCCTGAACCTGACGAAAAGCCCGGCCGACAGGGTGATCGATGAGCATTTCAAGTTGACTGCAGGGCAGCTGACATTCACGAACCCTGGAGAAGTACGGAGATCCCCTTACCTGATCATGAGGGCATTCGAACACCTGGCAGCAGGGGACTACACCTTCTCTCCATCTGCACGTTTTCTGATCAGGAAATCTTTCGATCTTGCAGAAGATCTGCGGAATAGCAGCCAGGCTCATGAAACATTCTTGAGGATTCTTTCCATGAAGAAATCGGCAAAGATCCTTACCTGCATGCTCGAGACGGGGCTGCTTGAGCTCTTCATCCCGGAGTTTGAAAAAATAAAGGGCCGTACGATCTTCGACCTGTACCATACCTACACCGTTGATCTGCACAGCATACAAACAGTTGCTGAGCTCAATGAACTTGAAGAGAGCGAATCCGAGATATTCAGCAGGGTGAACGACAGGAATGCACTGTATCTGAGCGCTTTCCTGCATGATATCGGAAAAGGTTACGGCCTCAAACATGAAATTGTCGGGGCCGACATAGCCGCTTCCATCTCTACTCGGTTCGACCTGAGCGGTGACAGCGTAGATCTTGTGCGGTTCCTCATACACAACCATATTGTAATGGCCGACCTGGCCACCAAACTGGATCTTACAGAAGAAAGGGTTGCCGTCGAGTTCGCCCGAAAGATGAAAGATCCGCAACGGCTGTCCATGCTCTATCTCCTGACTGTTGCAGACTCAAAGGCGACAGGACCTCTCGGATGGAACGAATGGAAGGAGGCCCTGTTGAGCGAGCTCTATGCCAAGGCCCTGCATGTTATGGAGAAAGGCATCTTCAAAGATCCGGCGAATACTCAACTGCTCGAGAGAAAGTGGGAACAGCTCATGCTCGAGATCGCTCGAAAGCCCGGACACAGACATGCAAGTCCTCTGTGGGCCCTTCCCCAGGCGTATATTCTCTATTCCGACACCCCGGACATCATCAGGCACATGGACCTGAGAAGCCGTATAGATGGGCCTGAAGATATCGAGGTGGATGTCACGCCCAAGGACAAACATGTTACACTCACAATTATCACCCGCGACCGCCCCGGACTGTTTTCCATGCTTACAGGCATCCTTGCCATGAACCACCTGGAGATCATCTCGGCAAAGGTCTTTACCTGGCTCGATGGCGTGGCGGTGGACGTCTTCAAGGTGATCCCGCCCTGGCCGGATTTTTCCGAGTGGCACAAGATCACCGCTCAGTTCAAGAAGGCAACAACAGGGAATATGGATATCAGGGCCAGGCTCGCATCGACAAAGGCCCTGAAGAATAACGACCAGAATGCCCCCAACGCCACGCAGAAGGCATCGATCACCATTGATAACGAGACATCCGACTTTTTCACCCTTGTTGAAATACGTGCACAAAACTCTCTGGGCATGCTATACCATGTGTCACGCACCATAACCGGGTTCGGGCTTGACATACATCGTGCTTTTGTGTCACGCAACGGTGATCTCGGCTCTAACGTTTTTTATGTGGTGGATGCCCTCGGTGAGAAGATTGAAGACGAACAGCGCCGGTTAAAACTGTCCGCCGACATACAAAGGGTGATAGATAATCCCTGGAAAAGAGAGGAGAACCCCCTTCATGACGGGGGGACAGGAAATACCGGCACCATGAACCGGAAAATTGAACAAAACAGGGATAAATAAATGCTGAACAAACGGATCATTATCTGTCTCGATGTACGGGACGGCAAGACCACGAAAGGGATCAAGTTCAAGGGAAATGTCGATATCGGCGATCCCGTATCCATGGCAAAACAATACTATGAAGATGGTGTTGATGAACTGGTGTTCTACGATATCACGGCTTCACACGAGAAGAGAGACATCATGATCGATGTCGTGGACAAAGTCGCAAGAGAGATCTTTATTCCGTTTTCCGTCGGCGGCGGCATACGAAGCCTCGATGACATGTACCGCACACTGGATGCCGGCGCAGAAAAGATCAGCGTCAATACCTCCGCCGTGCTCAATCCCGATATCATCTCCCTGGGCGCCCGTCAGTTCGGCAACCAGTGTATCGTCCTGGGTATGGACGCAAAACAGGTGGAAAAGTCACAGAAGATACCATCTGGATACGAGGTTGTCATAAACGGCGGCAGAACGCCCATGGGCATCGATGCCCTTCAGTGGGCGAAAAAAGCCCAGGACCTCGGTGCCGGAGAGATCTGCCTGAATTCCATCGATGCGGACGGCACCAACGAGGGTTATGAACTTCAGCTCACTGCAATGATTTCAAGCAATGTGAGCATCCCGGTTATTGCATCTGGCGGCGCAGGCAAGCCCGAACACCTGCGGGATGTCTTCACCCAGGCAGGAGCAGATGCAGCGCTCATCGCCTCCATGGTCCACTACGGATGGTATTCCATGCAGGATATCAAATCTTACCTTAAGGCCGAAGGTGTGCCTGTGAGGGATGTAATATAGAATAGCTGGAGTAATTGAGTACTGGAGTACTGGAAAAAAAACAGAATCCAGGAGCCAGAATTCAGAAGCCAGAATAATCCCTTAAAAACAATAAGAAACTATATTACCGCAGAGACGCCGAGGGCGCAGAGGTTTAATACCTTTCTTCCAATCGGGAGATGGCGATTGGAGAAAGAAATCCTCGTTATTGTACCCATTATGAGTACAAACGTACCCATATAAAATACGAAAAAATCCTTTGTCTCCTTATATTTTTTGACAAGCTATAATTATGGGTATAATATTCGCTTGTTTACGTACGTATGGCATCATTGAATGAAATGAGTTTATTGAATGGGCCTGGGCACTGGGCATCAGGCATTAGGAAAAATTGAAAAACAGATCTCAGGAGGGGTAAGGATATAAGCAAAGTCTTATATGTCCGTATTTGATGCTTATTAACATGTTATCAGGAAAATATTCCGTATATTAATTGTTAGAAATAAATTGATAATTCGGCCATTAACTATCCCACACCTATTGAGATGTGATTCCCTTATCACATTACATGTATGTTGAGAGTTACTTATGACTGTTTTACTATTTATGTTAGCTATTGCCCTTGGATCTCTCGGTCATCTAGAAAAGATTTTTGAATATAAATTTAACAAAAAAGTACATTGGGCCCTGCTCAGTATATTTATAGGCATTTCAGTTAGTCAATTCATACTATCAGGTAAGGAAATAAAAACACTTAAAGATGAATTAAAAAAGGAACAGCTTACAATTAGAAAATTTGATTCAAAACTATCCGTAAAGTTCTCTGGAAACTGGCAAGAAGGAGTTGGAACGAAACCATTTTGGCATGATAGGCCAGCTCTCTTTTTCATAGGAGACCAAAACAAAACAGTTGCTACTTTTTACACAAATGCACCATTCAGTTTAAAAGATATAGATTCTAAGCACGCAATATACGAAACGACGCAATCGATTCATAGTGGTGATTATCCTATAGGCTTCTCTATAGATGAATTAAATAATATTAAAAGAGTTGAATATACTATACCATTTTTAGGGATGACAACTCCTGCTGATATCACTCTGGAATCAGAGGAGTTAGAGTTTTTCATAAATGGTGAAAGTATTGGCAAATTAATATCTAAGCCAAACCTTACAGGCAAAGCAGTTAAAGATAAGGGGGCATTCTATTTTCCAGTTACGATTTCATTTGAAAAAAACGGATTCTATCAATATATCCTCAAAAATAAACAACCAGGTACTGGTAAGATGTAGATGATGCCATACAACCAAAATTATATCATAAATATTCTAACAAATCCATCAACACGGACTCGCTGTGTTAATATTGGTGTTAATATTGGGGTCAGAGTAGTATTATTCCTTAGCGAAATATTGAGGGGGAATTCGGGTTCGGACCAAGATAACCGTATGTAATTCCATAAACTATCCATAAAAACAGACTGTTGTGAGGGAGCCCATATCGTCGACACCCTGGCCTACAATCCGGTCATTCCTCGCGAAGTGATAGATGTTTTTAACGTGCAACCGTCTCCCTGCACGTTAAAAGAAAAAGTCTTCCCTCAGCGAACTCGGCGCCTCCTTGGTGAGTTTTTTTAACTTTTTTCAGAGAGGAAACATCGCGGCTAAAAGCCGCTCCCACAGCGTTGCTATAGTTTTAAATTCGCAATTCGCAATCCGAGATTCGAAATCTGTTTTACTTCTGCCTTCCATGTCCGGCGAAGCCTAAGGCGAAGCGGGATGCCTGGGATCATGTTCTCTCCTGTTTAACTGCCTGAGATACTGATCCCCAAGTCTTGCGATAATAATTTCTTCCCGCTGCGTCCTTCCATGAGAAGGCCTTATATAGTATCAATGCCGTTCACTCAGACGGGAATTCCTCTGCGCTTCATTCCCACAGGTGATGGCAAGCGTTATTGTACAAAATAGATACATTGACCGAATATATTGAGTACGTTATAATGTACTAAATATGTGAGGTGATCTATGAAAAGGCCCAGGATCGATGAAGATATCCGACCAATG